>NZ_JBIAPT010000005.1:0-377834 GCF_042888425.1 Streptomyces sp. NPDC002889 | reverse complement strand
AGGACGGACGAACTCCCACTCGGCATCCGACAGTTCATGGCGACGTATCACCCGACCATGATCCACCACGCAAGATCATTTGACGACAGACCCTAGTCCGGGCCGCCGAGGCCGGGGAACGCGGGGAGCGCCCAGCTGGGTGGACCGGGTGGCGGGGCAGGCGCATCCGACGACACGAGGCCTCGTCCGTCCACCATCGTCGGCGCATGGTCCCCGGTGCCGGGGTGCGTGCCGGCGGCCGCGGCGCGCAGCGCGGCCACGAACCGGCTGCACGAGTCGTACCGGTCCTCGGGGCTCTTGGAGAGTGCTTTGCCCAGCACGTCGTCGACCGCGGGCGGAAAATCGGGCCGCTTGGACGTGAGCGGCGGTGGCGGATCGTACTGATGTGCCCACAGCAGGGCCATGTCGTCGTCGCGTTGGAACGGTGGCGTGCCCGCCATCGTCTCGTAGACGACGCAGGCAAGGCTGTACACGTCGCACCGGCCGTCGACCGGCTTGCCCGAGATCTGCTCCGGTGCCACATAGTCCAGCGTTCCGACGAACTGGCCGACGCTCGTGAAGCCGGTCAGGGACAGCGACTTCTTCGTCAGCCCGAAGTCGGTGAGGTACACGTGCTCCGGGTGCTCGCTGTCGGTGCCCTCGGCGATCAGGATGTTGCCGGGTTTGACGTCCCGATGCACCAGATCGTGGGCGTGGGCGGCATCGAGCGCGGAGGCGACCTGGGCCGCGATACGGCCCGCGGCCCCCGCAGCCAGCGGCCCCTGTCGGTCGAGGAGAGCGCGCAGATCCTGTCCCGGGACGTACCGCATGGCGATGTAGAGCAGGCCTTCGGTTTCTCCTGCCTCGAAGACCGGCACGATGTGCGGATGGTCGATCGAGGCTGCCACGCGTGACTCATGGGTGAAGCGCTTGCGGAAGGTGTCGTTGCGGGCGAGCTCGGGTGCAAGCAGCTTGAGGGCGACCGTGCGGTCCAGCCGCAGATCCTTCGCCCGGTAGACGACCGCCATCCCGCCGCGCCCGATCTCGCGTTCCACCAGGTAGTTCGCGATCTGCTTGCCGATGAGCTCCGACGTCCGTCCGGTGGGCAGGTGCTGCTCATCCGAGTCGGGCGCCATCAGGTGTCACCGGGACGTGCGGGCGGATGCGGGAACGGATCGGGGGCACCGGCAGCCGGGTCCACGAAACGCGTCGGCTCGTCGCGGCCCGTGTCACCCCTGCCCGTCCCGCCTCGGGCAGCGTCGCCGCGGTGCTCGTCGCCGGAGGCGTACCCGGCCGGCCGCGCCGGGTCGATGCCCTGAGTCTCCTCGGCATCGCTCGCCTCACCTGGCGCGTTCCCGGGCGGTGCCGGGCTCGGCGACTGGCTGCGGACCACGTCCGGGGCGTCCCGAGTGGGTGCCGGAGCCGCGGCCGAGGGTGCGGAATCGGCCGCGAGCGTACTCAGCCGGATTCCGTCGCAGTACACCCAGCGCTCGTGCTCGGCCTCGTACAGCCACACCGATTCGCCGTCCACGACCATGCCCACCCGCAGGCCCTGCGTGCGGCGCCGAAAACCCTCCCCGTCGGTCCTTCCCGCCGCCCGGTCCTCGGCCGCGGTCCGGTAACGGGCGATCGACTCCTCGACGCGGGCCATCAGCGCTCTGGGGTCCGCGGTGCGGGCGAGCGGCTGCCCGGCCGCCGGGGGTTCCCGCGGCACCGCGACCAGCAGGCGGCCGTCCACCCACGCCGACCAGCCGTTGGCGCACACGATCTGTCCCCAGTCCCCGCGCCGTTCCACCAGTTGGACGGGCAGCAACGGGTCGAGCGATGCGGTCGGCCGGGTCACGTCCGGTGCCTCCCAGGCCGGCAACCCGTCCTGCGGCACCACATGTGTGGGGTGGAATGCGGCAGTGGTCATGGCGCCTACCTCCGCATGACCGCGGGTTCACGGAGACGCAACAGCCGTGCCACCGCGTACCCGAAGACGGCCGACAGCACCACCAGCATCCCCATGTCGAGCAGCCACACCCCGGCCGCATGCTCGAACAGCGGGTCGTCCGTCAGTTTGCCCGGCGCGATCGAGGTCAGCCCGATCGTGGAGGCCATCGCGGCCAGCGCCCACCGCGAGGGGATCAGCCACGCCAGCTGTTCCACGCCGGGCACCCCGTCCAGCTCCAGCAGGGCACCGCAGAAGACGACCTGGACGATGGCGAGGAGCACCAGTAGCGGCATGGTGACCTCCTCCCTGCGCACCAGCGCGGAGACCAGCAGACCGAGCATCATCGCGGTGAACGACAGCAGGGCCACCGCGAGCGTGATCTCGGCCAGCGGCGGCATCAGGACGCCCTTGCCGTCCGGCGCGCCGAGATCGACACCGGCGAGACCGACCTGGGTCAGCACGACGGCCTGCAGCACGGTGACCGTACCGAGCACCACGACCTTCGACATCAGATACGCGGACCTGGACAGCCCGACCGCCCGCTCCCGCTGATAGATCACCCGCTCCTTCACCAGCTCCCGCACCGCGTTGGCCGCGCCCGTGAGCACCCCGCCGACACACAGGATGAGCAGGGCGCTCATCGCCGTCTGCTGGTCGAGACGGTCTCCGGCCAGCGCCCGGGTCATCGCGCCCATCACGAACGGCAGCGCGATCATGATGACGAGGAAGGTCCGGTCGGTGCTCAGCACGGCCGTGTACCGCCGCACCAGGGTGCGCAGCTGCTCACCCCAGCCCTGGGTCGCGGGCGGCGGTCCCACATGGTCCGCCGCCGGAGGCCGCGGCAGCTGTGGCTGCGCGCTGGAGGCCGAGATGTACTGCCGATGGAACGGGGATGTGCGGTACGTTCCCGCCCAGTCCCGCTCGCGGTCGTGCTCGAACGCCTCGAACGCCTCCGGCCACTGTTCGAAGCCGAAGAAGGCGAGCGCGTCCTCCGGAGGTCCGTAGTACGCGATCCGGCCGCCCGGAGCGAGCACCAGCAGCCGGTCGCACACATCGAGGCTCAGCACGCTGTGCGTGACCACGATGACCGTACGACCGTCGTCGGCGAGGCCGCGGAGCATATGCATGACCGTGCGGTCCATGCCGGGGTCCAGTCCGGAGGTGGGCTCGTCGAGGAACAGCAGAGACGGCTTCGTCAGCAGTTCCAGAGCCACGCTCACGCGCTTGCGCTGCCCGCCCGACAGGGAGTGGATCGGCTGTCCGGCCCGTTGCTCGAGGCCCAGCTCGCGCACCACCTCGTCCACTCGGGCCTGCCGTTCGGACTTGGCGGTGTCCTGAGGAAAGCGCAGCTCGGCGGCGAAGGAAAGGGCGCGGCGCACGGTCAGCTGGGAGTGCAGGATGTCGTCCTGCGGGACCAGACCGATGCGCTGGCGCAGCTCGGCGTAGTCGCGGTAGAGGTCGCGTCCGTCGTAGAGGACGGTGCCGTGCTCAGCGGGGCGCAGGCCGGTGAGGGCGTTGAGCAGCGTGGACTTGCCGGCGCCGCTCGGTCCGACCACGGCGAGCAGGCACTTCTCGCCGACCGGGAAGGAGACATGGTCGAGCAGAGTCCTGCGGCCCCGGTCCACCGACACCGCCAGATCCTGCACGTCGAGGGAGACCTCGCCGGTGTCCACGAACTCCTGCAGCTCGTCGCCGACCAGACAGAACGCCGAGTGGCCGATGCCGACGATGTCGCCGGGCAGCACGCGGGCGCTGGTGACGGGCTGGCCGTTGAGGAAGGTGCCGTTGTGACTGCCGAGGTCGACGATCTCGTAGGCGCCGTCCGGCTGCGACCGCAGCTCGGCATGTCGGCGGGAGACCACCAGATCGTCGATGACCAGCTCGTTGTCGGCGCCGCGGCCGATGCGTACGGTACGGGCCGGCAGCGGGCGCACACTGGTCGGCTGCCGGAAGGTGCCGGTCGAGGAGGGCATGGAGACCGCGGAGGGGTGGGCGGCCGACGGCTGAGCCGCGTGAGCGGGGGCGGACGGCTCACGAGAGGGTGCGGACGACGGTCGGTCCCGGCCCACCAGAACCGCCCGTGGCCCGTCGGCGGGATTTCCGAACCGGATCACGCTGCCGGGGCCGACCCCCCACTCGCGGACACGGCGGCCCTCGGTGTAGGTGCCGTTGGTGCTGCCCTCGTCCTCGAGCGTCCAGTGGTCGGCCACAGCGCGGAGCACGGCGTGGTGCCAGGAGACCCGAGCATCGTCGATCACGATGTCGCTGAGGGGGTCGCGCCCGACGTGGTAGTCGCGGTCCGGACTCATCACGGTGAAGCCGGTGTCCATTTCCAGCACGAGTTCGGGCGCAGCCGGCATGAAGGGCCGCTCTGCCATGGTCGAATTCTAACGAGTGCCGGATTTGCCCGCCCGACCGGGCGGTCGGAGGGGACGAAGGGCGGGCCGTCCGGCGGCCCGGTGGTATACGGCTGTTCCCGTGGCGCTGTCGCCTCGGGGCAGGCTCCCGCCCTCACCGTGCGCGGCCCTCCGGGGTCTCGGGCGCCACGCCGCCGCGTGCTCTCGCATCGTCGGGCACCAGGGCCAACTGGCGTGCGAGCAGCACCGGGTCGGATGCGTCCGCGGGCTCCGCACCGGTGCGGACGGCGTCGCTGGGGGAGCCCACCGCGACAGGTCCAGCGGCAGGGTCCGAGAGCCGTCACGACCGCCGCGTGTTGCCGCCGGACGGAATGCGGTGCAATCTGACTGTGACCCAGAAGCGACACGGTCTCACTCTTCGTACTCGGGGTTCCGCATGCGAACGACGGGCCGTCGCGGTGAAGGAGCCACGGTCATGAACGTTCCGGTCGACTGTCACTACCGCGTCGAGGTGCCGGCAACGCCCGAGCGCGCCCCTCAGATTCGGCGCATACTCGCGGCGCATCTTCGGTACTGGAGCCTCGAGGCCCATGTCACGCCGGTCTGCCGGGCGGTGGACGAGCTGATCGACAATGTCGTCAAGCACGTCACCGGCGACAAGACGTGTGTCGTGGAACTTCGTTGGACGGGCCGGCACCTGATCGGATCGGTCGCCGACCGGGACCGCAGGCTGCCACGGGTGCAGACGTCCTGCCCGCCCAAGGGCGGTCTCGCCAAGGTCGCCGTGCTCAGCGACAGCTGGGGGACGTGCGGCACGGACGAGGGCAAGGTGATCTGGTTCAGCAGGCGGGTGAAGGCCGCGCAGCGCGTACTGAACGGCCTCCAGCAGCCGAGGCCTCCGGTGCCCGAGTCCAAGACGCTGCCGTCCATCTCAGTGCCCGCCCTCGGGTTCGACGCACCCGCCCTCCATGTAGAAGCCGTGCGATGAGATCTGCGGGTCCTGGCCCCCGACGATCTCGCCGGTGACGCACGGCCCGGCCCGGGGGACGGAGACCGTGATGCGCAGCCCGCCCGTCCACTCGGAGATCTGGACGCTCTCCTTGGGGTAGCCGAGCTTGGCGAGGTGGGCAGAGACCTCGCCGGAGTCCCGTACACCGGACGAGCCGGACCGGGCGAGGGCCATGGCAATGCGGTCGGCGTGCGCGTTGCCCCGGCACGCGTCGCCGACGTCCATCGGCAACGTGCTCTTGAAGGCGTTGTTCTCGGCGTACTTCGGGTTCTCGGGCTCGGGTCCGTCCCCCGTCCTGCCGGAGGGCGAGGGGCCGGGGCTGCTCGCGTCGAAGTCCTCGCACCGGGCCGCCACGTCCTCGAACATCCGGTCGTGCTCGGCGACGGCCTTCTTCTCCCGCTCTATCGGGCCCGCTTCGGCGCGGCCTGTGGAGCCCGCGGTGCCACCGTCCGCTCCCGGCGGGTTGCTCTTCTCGCCACCGCATCCGCTCAGCGTGAGGGCGAACACGGTGACGACGGATGCGGTGGCCGTAGCGGCGAAGGATGGACGTCTCACAACCAGGAACTCCGTTCGTACCGCTGCTGCGTTCATTCGTTCGGGGCAAGAAGCGTGCCGGACGATTGTCCGGCACGCGGGTCGCGCGGATGCTGAGTACGCCTACCCAGAGGTGCCCATGGGGCCGGTGCTGCTCAGGCCGCGTGCCGGTCCGTGCGATCGGCCGGATGCAGAGCAGTGACCAGCCGGAAGAAGTGGACTTCGTTGCCGGCGAGCCCGCTCGCCCGCAGCGCCTCGTCCGCCTCCGCGATCGGCCCGGCCAGCAACGAGAGAGCGAGCGGCGCCCGTTGCGGATCGGAGAGCACGGCCCTGGTGGTCTGCAGCAGCCGCACATACGCCTGGGCGGCGGTGAGCTCGGGATCGTTCATCTCGGACTTCCCCTCGTCAAGGTGTCGGACCGTCAAGCATCTCCTGAGGCACTGACAGCGGCTGTCCTGGACGGGGCGTGGGGGAGTGCTGTCGGTACGAGCCCGACGCGCGCCCCGTCGGCCTGCCGCCCGGCCCCGGGACGCCTGCCGAGGTGTTCGCACGGTGTCACCGTAACCGCGCGCACGGAGGTCGACGTGGAAGCCGGCGGTCCGCCCGGGAAGCGGACCGCCGGCGCCGGCGGTGGAGCGTGCTGTGTTCTAGAAGATGCTCACGCCGTAGGCACTCAGCGCCTCGGTGACGGGCTGGAAGAACGTGGTGCCGCCGGAGGTGCAGTCGCCGCTGCCGCCGGACGTCAGGCCGAGCGCGGTGCTGCCGGAGAACAGCGAGCCGCCGCTGTCGCCGGGCTCGGCGCAGACGTTGGTCTGGATCAGGCCGTAGACGATGTCGCCGCCACCGTAGTTCACGGTCGCGTTCAGGCCGGTGACGGTGCCGCTGTGCAGGCCGGTGGTGCTGCCGCTGCGCTGGACGGACTGGCCGACGTACGCGTTGCCGGCCGCCGTGATGTCACGGTAGGAGCCGTTGTACAGGTACACGCGGCCGTCCGCCGCCGAGGCGTTGGAGTGCCGGATGATGCCGTAGTCATTGGTGGGGAAGCTGGTACCCGTCCGGGTGCCGAGCACCGTGGTGCTGGAGGAGTTGGTGTACCAGGTGCTGCCGATGTTGGTGCAGTGACCGGCCGTCAGAGCGTAGTACGTGCTGCCGCTGCGCACGTTGAAGCCGAGCGAGCAGCGTCCGCCGCCCGCGTAGATCGCCTGGCCGCCGGCGATGAGCTTGTTGAACGTACCCGTGGTGCGCTTGATCTCCAGGGCGCCGGCCTTCGCGCCCGCGGCCTCCTTGATCCGGCCGATCTCGGCGGCCGAGACGGTGGAGTCGGCCGTGACGATCAGCTTGCCGGACTCCTTGTCGGTGTACCAGGCGGTGCCAGGGACGTCGGCGTCCAGCACGGCCTCGTTCACCTGGGCGAGCTGGGTGGTGGTGGCCTTGGCTCCGGTGCCCGATTCTGCCACGGCGGTGGGGGCCGCAAGCGCGGAGACGGTCAGGAGAGCGGACGCCACGGCGATGAGCCTGGCGCCTCTCGCGACGCCGCCGAGGGGGGTGAAGCGCTTGATGTTCACTGCATCCTCCGGTGGGGGATCCGGGGTCCGCGGGGTGGACGGACCCGACAGAGCGAGGAATGGCGGGCGTTGACGGAGGAATCTCTCGTCCTCCGTCATGAGCCTGTCAATCGCCGCATGTGAATCCTGGGCTCCGGTTGCAGTCGGGACAAGATCGCCTTTCGGTCGCTCTACGCGCGTCCATCGGTCATGCCGTCAAGTTGCATACCGTGATGGGCAAAAACGCGCCACGTTCCGCTCCTGACTACGGGTGGCCTGGCCGCGGCCTCCCGGGTGGAGCGCCTTCTTCGGATCGTTTGCTGATCAACAATTGGTTGAAGTGAAGGGTCGGCTCCGGTGGGCCCGCCCGGGGTGCGGTCGCGGCCGAGCGGCGCCCCGGCAACCGGAACGCCCCCTGCCATTTGAGCTGTTCAGCGTTCAATTGCGTGCGGGCGCCCGGCTGCGCGGCCCGCCCCGCCCGCCCGGCCGGCTCCCCGCGGTGAGTGGCGCGCCGGCGGACACGTTGCAGTGGCTTCCGCACATCCGGACCGGACGGAGCGACGCGATGCCGGGCGCGCGGCCGCCCGCTCGGCGGAGCCGGGGCAGCGCCGCCGCCGAGCGCTGCGCGGCCTGAGGGGTACGGCCAAGGCATCCCGTCCGGCACTCCCTTATGCGTCAATCACTCCCGTTCGCGCAGAAGCCCGCCTGTCCGAATCCCGCCCATGGTGCAGACGCGTCCACCGGCGGCGGCTCGAAGGGAGGATCGGCCGACGGAGCCGTGACGTGACGGCATGTGCTGGAGCGCAACGGCGGACCTGGTGGCCGGCACGGGCATCGCCGCGGTCGGAGTGCATGCGTGGCGAGCACGGCACGATGTCGCAGGGATCGAGATCTGCCCCTTGCCGCACTGCCGCTGCTCCTGGGCGCCCATCAGATCGTCGAGTCCGTCATCTGGCGATCCGGTGACGGACCCGGTCCGGCCACCACGGTATGGGCCGTCATCGCCCTGCCGGTGCTCGCGGTGTGGGTCCCCTGGGGTGTGCTGCTCGCCGATCCTGACGCCCGGCGCCGCCTGCTGCTGCCGGCCGCGGCCGGCACGGTGACCGCCGCAGTCCTCGCCCGCAGCCTCGCCACCGGCACCGTGACCGCAGAGATCCGTGGTCATGCCATGGGCTATGCGCTCTGCCGCAGTCCCCGCTGCTCCTGGCGGGCTATCTCCTCGCCACCGTCGGCTCCCTGCTGCTCGCCGGCGACCGACTGCTGACGCTCCTCGGTGTGCTGGTCGGAGTGGGTGCGACGGTGTGTGGGGTGCTGTGGCGGATGGAGTTCGTCTCGACCTGGTGCGCGCTGGCGGCGGTGGCCTCTGCTGTGCTGCTCGCCTGGGTGCGCAGGCCGTCGCCGAGGCAGGGGCAGGGTTCCCCGCCGCTGCCGTCGGCGTCGCGTCGAACCCGCCCCTGAACATGTGCACCACCGCCCGGGGCGCCGTCCGGGCCCCGATCCTGCGCCCGCGTTGCCCGGGAGGCGCGGCCACGGCCACGGCACCGCAGCCGCCCGTCAGGCATTGCCCGCCCCCGACGGGGTACCCGCCACGTCCCGGGCGGCCGCCGTGCGCCGGGCACCGTCCGGCCGCAGCCCAGTCGCATCCGGTCGGCCCCCGAGTGACGCTGGAAGGGACTGACCGGGTCGGCGGTGCGGCCCTGCAGCCTTCTCCGAGAGACAGGAATGACCGTGAACACTTCACAGGAGGTCTCCCACCCCGTCGTGGTGACGATCAGCGGCTGCGCGAAGGAGGCCGCCGATGCGGTCTTCCATGCCCTGAGCCACTCGTTCGCCTCGGACCGCGCCGACGACGACCGTCCCGACTACGTGTCGGAGGACCATACGACCGTCTGGACGGCGACCTTCGACGTGGCCCGGCCGCAGGCACCGCCGGAACCCATGGAGCTGGAGTGCCCCGTCCAGGTCGGTGTCCAGGGCGGCTACTGGGCCGTGGACCAGGTCCAGGCGGCGCTCGCCGCCGCCTTCGACATCGAGGAGGAGGGCATGGCGGCGGGCGACCAGGAGAAGGACGTACAGCTGCGGCTGCAGAGCGGGGTCCACCAGTAGGCCGGTCGGACAGGAGGTCTCGTACCGGGGCTTGTCAGAACCCGAGCGAACTCGAGGAGGACCGTTCCATGCCCATCGCCACGGTGAATCCGGCAACCGGGGAAACACTCAGAACCTTCGAAGCCCTGGGCCCCGACGAGATCGAACAGCGACTCGCCCATGCCGCGACCGCGTTCGCGCAGCACCGGACCGTCCCGTTCGGCCACCGCGCCGAGCTGATGAACCGCGCCGCCAAGCTGCTCGACGATGACCAGCAGGACATCGCCCGCACCATGACCATCGAAATGGGCAAGCCGATCGCGGCCGCCCGCGCCGAGGCCGCGAAGTGTGCCAAGGCCATGCGCTGGTACGCGGCACGCGCCGAGGAGCTTCTCGCCGACGAGCATCCGGCGTCCGCCGACGTCTCCGACTCCGGAGCGGCACAGGTGACCGTCCGCTACCGCCCGCTCGGCGTCGTCCTCGCCGTCATGCCGTGGAACTTCCCGCTCTGGCAGGTCGTCCGCTTCGCGGCCCCCGCCCTGATGGCCGGCAACGTCGGTCTGCTCAAGCATGCCTCGAACGTCCCGCAGACCGCCCTGTATCTGGAGGACCTCTTCAGCCGCGCCGGTTTCCCCCGGGGGTGCTTCCAGACGCTGCTTGTCGGCTCCGGCGCGGTCGAGGGCATTCTGCGCGACCCCAGGGTCGCGGCCGCGACCCTGACCGGCAGCGAGCCCGCGGGCCGCTCGGTCGCCTCCATCGCGGGCGACGAAGTCAAGAAGACCGTGCTCGAGCTGGGCGGCAGCGACCCCTATGTCGTGATGCCCTCGGCGGACATCGAGCGCGCTGCCCGTACCGCGGTGACGGCGCGCGTCCAGAACAACGGCCAGTCCTGTATCGCCGCCAAGCGGTTCATCGTCCACGAGGACGTCTACGACGACTTCTGCCGGCACTTCATCGCGGGCATGAGCGAACTGACCGTGGGAGACCCGCTGGAGGAGTCCACCGACGTGGGACCGCTGGCCAGTGAGCAGGGGCGCGCCGACCTCGAGCAACTCGTCGAGGACGCCCTCGCCCGCGGCGCCACCGCGCAGTGCGGGGGCGGACGGCCCAAGGACCGGCCCCGCGGCTGGTACTACGAGCCCACGGTGCTCACCGGTGTGACGCCCGAGATGCGTATCCACCGCGAGGAGGCCTTCGGCCCGGTGGCCACGGTGTACCGCGTCTCCGGCATCGACGAGGCCGTCGAAGTCGCCAACGACACACCTTTCGGGCTGAGTTCGAACGCCTGGACCCGCGATGACTCGGAGGTTCAGCGTTTCGCCCGCGACCTCGAGGCGGGCGGAGTCTTCTTCAACGGCATGACCGCCTCTCATCCCGCGCTGCCCTTCGGCGGGGTGGAACGGTCCGGCTACGGAAGGGAATTGTCGGGCCACGGCATCCGGGAGTTCTGCAACATCACCACACTGTGGCACGGCGCCGAGCCGAAGGGCGGCTGAGGGATGGTGCGCATCGGCTACACGATGATGACCGAGCAGGCCGGTCCCCGTGACCTCGTCGACCATGTCGTCGGTGCGGAGCGCGCCGGCTTCGACTTCTCCGTCATCTCCGACCACTACTTCCCCTGGCTGTCCTCGCAGGGTCACTCCCCGTACGCCTGGAGCGTGCTCGGCGCCGCGGCCGAGGCCACCACGCGCATCCCGCTGATGACCTATGTGACCTGCCCGACGACCCGGTACCACCCGGCGGTCGTCGCGCAGAAGGCCGCGACGATGCAATTGCTCGCCCAAGGGCGCTTCCGGCTCGGTCTGGGCTCGGGGGAGAACCTCAACGAGCATGTGGTGGGTGCGGGCTGGCCCAGTGCCCGGGTGCGCCTGGAGATGCTGGAGGAGGCAGTCGGCATCATCCGCAGACTGTTCACGGGGGAGCATGTCAGCCACCACGGACCCCACTTCGACGTCGTCGACGCCAAGCTGTGGGACCTGCCCGACGAGCCGGTGCCGCTCGGTATCGCGGTGTCCGGCGAGGCGTCGTGCGCGATCGCCGGGCGGGCGGGCGACCTCGTGATCGCCACGGAACCGAAGCGGGAACTGCTCGACGCCTTCGACCGCCACGGAGGCTCGGGCAAGCCGCGGATCGGTCAGCTGCCCGTCTGTTACGACACGGATCGCGACGCCGCCGTGGCCCGCGCCCACGAGCAGTTCCGCTGGGCTCTCGGCGGCTGGCGAGTGAATGCCGAACTGCCGGGGCCCGCTTCGTTCGCCCAGGCCACCGAACTGGTCAGGCCCGAGGACGTGGCGGACGCCATCCCCTGCGGCGACGACCTCGACAGCTTCGTCGAAGCCGTACGTCCTTACGCGGATGCCGGCTTCACGGAGATCGCCCTTGTCCAGATCGGCGGCGCACACCAGCAGCCCTTCGTCGACTGGGCGGAGAAGGCCCTGTTGCCGGCCCTGCGCGAGCTGTGAGGGACAGCAGGTGCCCGACGGCAGGCTGTGCTGACAGTACGTCATATCACCCGGCGAACTCCGCCGTCCCGGCCTTCCCAACACTCTCCCTGATGAACTGACGTCGGGTAAATTCCCTCTGTGCACGGGCAGTTGTTCTCAGTAACCGACAGAGGTCGGGGGAGACGGGGGAGCGCCGTGGGCGGGAGACTCTATGGTCAAGCGGCCCTGCAGGAAGGCTTTGTGCCACGGCTCGTCGGCCTGCACCACAGCGACGGGTACCAGGTCCCGTTCGCGTACCCCACAGGCGCACCCCTGCTCCGGATCGTCGGCGGACGGGGCAGCGGTAGGAGCGCGCTGCTGAACGCGGTGCACGACGCGTACAACGGACGGGTGCCGCTCGCCCGGGTGGATCTCGACGCGCCGGGATTCGGCGAACCTGGCGTCGCCGCCCTCGGCGAGGAGGCGCCGAACGCCTCCCCCCTCACCTGTCTGCTGTATCTGCTGGCCTACAAACTCGGTCTGGACGTGCGCCACTTCGGGCGGCCCATGGCGTTCCCGCGGCTCTCCCTGGGGCTGCTCGTCGTCACCGCCTGGCGGCCGCTGAACGGCGACGAGAACGATGTCCGGCCCGCCGACCTGCGCCGCGCCGAAGCCGAGCTGCGGACCTTCATCACTGCGGACGACCCGGACATCAGACGCCGCAGGGAGAGCCTCGGCCGCTGGTTCGACATCGTGACCGCCAGCCTGCCGCACGTCCTGTCCGGGCTGCCCGGTCTCGACGCCATTGCCGGGGCCGTCCTCGACACAGCCCGCCAGCAGCTCGTCAGGAGCGAGCCCGGCCGGGGTGCCCTTGCCTGGTGGGGCGGACGGCTGCACGGCGCCCAGGGGTATCAAGGCGACTCCCTGCAGCGGCTGTTCCAGTTCGTACGGGGCTTCAGGCGGCTCGACGACCGGCGCCGCACCGCCGAGGAGCACCTGGTCGCGGCCCTGCTCGACGACATCGACGCGAACTACGGACGGCTGCGCCGGCTCAACAGGAAGCCCCGGCCACTGCTGCTCCTCGACAACGCCCACAGCGATGTCGGCCAGGCGCTTCTCGCCCTCCTCGAAGCCGGATACGGCGCGGGTGGGCACGACGACCCCACCCGGCCGGTCGTGATCGCCACCTTGCTCGGCAAAGGGGAGCGGTACACGCCACTGTGCGAGGTCGGCGGCAACGCCGTCCCCCAGGCGGACCCCCTCGTGCTGCGCATCCCCGCCATCGAGCACGGCCACATCAGGGAGATGCTCAGCCCCGTCGACTACCCCGACCACTTGCCCCGCCTGGTCGCACGCTTCAGCGGCGGCCGCGCCGCCAGCGCCCGTACGCTCGCCGACACCGCCATCCGCGCCGTACAGGACGCGGCCACCGTGGAGAGCCGCGAGCTGGTCGACGTGGCTGCCCCGGAACTCCTCGCCAAGCTGCTCCCGCAGCCCACGATGCTGGAACGCCTGATCCTGCTGTCCGCCGCGGTCGACGCCGGCACCCGCCGCGGCCTGTGGACCTTCGCCCACCCCGAGGACCACTCCCCGGAACTCGTCGCCGCCCGGGTCCAGGAGGCCGACGACTACCGAAGGCGCGCCTGCCTGGACGGCGACCGGGCGCTCGACCTGCTGCTCCTGCATCAGCTCACGGCCACCACCTCCCACGAGCGCTGGCGCGACATCCAGCTGCGCCTGCGCTCACTGTGCGTCCCGCGCGGCGACACCTATCTGCATCACACCCTCGCCGTCGGGCGGGTGGACGAAGTGGTGTGCGCGCTGCACCACCGGTTCACGACCGCAGCGCCCGCCGTGTGGCTCGCCTCGATCAATCTGATCTGCTCCGCGCCGCATCCGCGCGAGGGCTATGAACCACCCGACACCGCCGACACGGTGTCCTGCACGGCCTGCGGCGGCGAGGGCCCCGGCCCGCAGCACGACGCCGTTGCCAGCCTTGTGCCTCTCCTGTGGCGCTTGTCCGACCCGCTCACCCTCGCCCCCTGCGAGGACGATCTGACCACCGTCCGCATCGCCCTGGAGACGCTGTACGGCAACAGGGCCGCACACGCCGGCTATCGGGAGGCCTCCGCCTCCTGGCCCGCCCGTCTGCGGACCGGAGCGCAGGCTCCCGACCTGCCCGTCCCGGAAGGGTCCGCGTCATGACCTCATTCATCACCAGACTGCCCGGCGGCCCGCTCACCAAGGCGGCCGCCCTTCTCGTCGCGCTGGTCGTGCTCGGCGCCGCGGTATGGACCGGGGTCGTGGTGCTTCGACCGGACCCGTCCTGCGGCAAGGGCGTCGAGGAGCGCGGGCCGGACGGCGACAAGGAGTGCACCGGGGTCACCGACGGCAGCTACGCCTTCGCGCCCAACCTCAAGGACGTCAGTGCCCGTATCAAGGCCGAGAACGACAGCATCAAGGACAAGTCGTACGTCTCCGTCGCCGTCATGCTGCCGATGGCGCCCACCCAGGCCTTCGAGCAGGACAAGACCCTGCACGAGGTGCAGGGCGCGTACCTCGCCCAGTACCGCGCCAACCACGACTCCAACGGCAAGAAGCCGGCGATCCGGCTGCTGCTCGCCAACCCGGGCCGCAGCCATACCCATTGGCGGCCCGTGGCCGAGCAGCTCGGGGCCATGTCGGAGTCCGGCGGCGCGAATCTGCGCGCCGTGATCGGCTTCGACGTCAGTACGGCCACCACCCAGGAAGCGCTCGGCTATCTGACCAACGAACGGCACATCCCCGTGGTCGGCGGCCCCATCACCGCCGACGACTTCGGCAACAGCGCCCAGCGGCCGAACGCCTACCCGGGTCTCGCCCGCGTGGTGCCCACCACGTCCGACCAGGCCAGGGCCCTGTCCCATTTCAACAAGGAAATCGACCCGGAGCAGACCCTCGTCGTCGAGGACATCCGCGACGGCGACAACTACGTGGACGCGCTCAAGCAGGCATTCGCCGAGCGGACCAAGGGCGCGCCCCGCGCCCCCGAGCAGTACCGTGCCCCCGGCGAGTTCCACGACGAAGGCACAACGGCCAACGCCTTCGACCAGATGGTGGACACCATCTGCACCTCGGCCGCCCGGTACATCTACTTCGCCGGACGGCCCGTCCAACTGCGCCAGTTCGTCAACGAACTCGGCAACCGCGGCTGCACCGAGAAGAAGTACACCGTCATCACCGGTTCCGGAGCCTCCACCCTCTCCTCCGACAAGCTGCTCGACTGGAGCGTCTTCCGCAAGGGCGTGACCCTCCAGTACGCGGCCGTCGCCCACCCCGACGCCTGGACCGGCCCCGGCGCACCCTCGACCGGCGGCTCGGCGGCCCCCTACCGAGACCTCGCCGAACTCGCCACCAGCCGCGAGGTCGGCAACATCGGCACCGTGGAACTGACCGACTCGCGCACCATCACCTTCTACGACGCGGGGCTCACCGCCGTCACCGCGATGCGGATGCGCGACGACGGCGACCCGGTCGTCCCCGCACTCGCCCGCATCAGCGACTCCTGGCTGAGGCTGCACGGCATGGGCAAGGTCGAGGGCGCCAGCGGGTGGATCTGCCTCGACAACTACGGCAACCCGTACAACAAGGCCGTGTCCGTGGTGGAGCTCGCCCCCGACGCACGGGGCCGAATCCGCTTCGTCGGGCTCGCCTGGCCCACCGGCCGCCCGACGCAGAAGGACTGCACAGCAAGCCGGAACTGAAGGATGCGGCTTTACACGGCAGGATTCAGACGTTGGGCACCTTCAGTCTGTCCCAGCTCGTCCTGCCCGGGATGCCGTCCGCGGCGCTGCCCGAATAGCCGAGCTTGCGCTGCCACGCCGCGTAGGACTTGCGGTCGGCCTCCGACCAGTCCGGGCCGGGGCCCACCTCGTACCGCCCGCAGCCCTCGGCCACGAGCCGCTTGCCCATCGCCGTGATGACCGGGCTGCGCCGGCCGGGCGCGAAGAACGCCGCCCCGGGGAACGGCTCGTACGTGGGCGGTTGGGCCGGGCCGCTCGGCGTGCCGCGGAGCCGCTCGCCGATCCGGGTGCGCATCGAGCCCATCGTGAACCCACGCGGGTCCACCTTCCCCGGCTGCCACTCGAGGTGGCCGATCACGGAGCGCTGCGTCCAGCGGTGTGCGCGGCAGATGGCGGCCGCCGCCTTCTCGATCGCCTCGAGCTGGGCGGCGGGCCAAGGGTCCTCGCCGTCCCCGAGGTTGATGCACTCGAAGCCGTAGAAGTGCCGGTTGCCGTCCGTGTTGGCCTCGTTGTCGGCAGGCAGGGCTGTCTCGTTGATCACCGCTCGTAACACATCGTCGTCGCCGAGACCGGCATGATTGGCCCGGCCGTTGCCGACCAGGTACACGGTGCCGTCCTTGGCTATGACACCGTGGCACAGCGGCCCGGGCAGGCTTGAGTAGCCGTCGTAGCAGAGCTCCACGGAGTTCTGCGTGCCCGAGGTCACGGTGTGATGGATCATCACACCGTGGAGGGGCCCCCAGGGCCCCATGTGGTTGCGGTTGTGGGTGCGCCAGTTCCGGTGCTCGACGACACGCAGACCTTCGTCACGAAGGGCTTTGAGCAGTCTGTCGGCGGTCAGAGGCGTTGCCATCTGAATGGCTCCTTCCCGGGTGGTTCGTCAGTTCTCGGGGCGTATGTCGTCGTATTGCCCGGTCGGCGCCGTGCCCGAACCGCCGACGCGGCGTGTCCGCGACCGGCATTGGGCACGGCCCACGACTCCCACGCCATACGGAGATCGGCCACCGATCCCTCACCCGGTACCCAGGTCGGCGGTGTGTAAGGGGAACTGGACGCCGTGTGGGGGGCTTGTGTCCCCTATGTGGGAATTGCTCCAAGCGCTCGTGCTAGGCCTTGTCCGGCCCCTGGGCGCGCACCTCCTCGACATGGCTCAGGGAGTCGCGCAGGTCGCTCAGCCACGTGTCCGCATTCCGTCCCACCAGACGGACGCACCATGCGAGGGCGTCACTGCGGCTGCGCGCGACACCGCCGGCGATCAGGGTGTCCAGGATCCGGCGTTCGGGCTGGCGCAGCCGCGTCATGGCCGGGGCGGAGACCGTGGTGTACATGGCCCGGCGGCCGCCGCACTCCACACCCCACGAGACCTTGCGCCCGAACCGCCGTTCGGCCTCCCGTGCGACCCCGACGCGCTCCTCACGTGTGCGTTCCCGGAACTCCGCGACCCGCCCCTCGATCGCCGCGTCCCGCTCCGCCCGGGACGCGTCCTCGCCGAGATCGGGCTCCGGTATCCGTCCCACGACCGTGATCTCCTCACGGTCCACCGTGACATCCAGGAGCTCGGTGAACAGTCCGTCCGGCAGCCTCCCGGCGAACCAGCCCCGCAGCACCTTCTCCTGCTCGTAACCAGTCATGTAATGAAGATTACGTCGCTAGCGGCGGGTCGGAAGAGGTGTCAGCCGTCGGCGCAATCCGCCCCGGCCGAGGAGGCGCGGGCGCGCGCGGCCCAAGGCTCGCGCCTCCCATGCCCCCCGCCTAGAGTTGCGTGTATCGGAACAGAACGGCAGGCCCGGATGCGGCGCCTGCTCCGCCTGTCGCAGCGGGTGATGTGGGCCAACCCCCGCAAGGCCTCCCGGGTTACGAACCGCCGACGGCAGGCAGTGCGGCTGCGCTGCCCGGCGTGGACGCGTTCGCCGAAGGGCACGGCCGGTCGCATCGGAGCGTCCGGCGTCCGTGGTGAGAGGTGCCGCCCATGCGTGAGATCCTCCCTGCGCTCAGCCGCTGGTACGCGTCCGGGAGCCCCTTCGGGCTCGCCACCGTCGTCGCGGTCAGCCGCAGTGCGCCGCGCGGTCCGGGGGCGGCGATGGCGGTGGGCCCGGGCGACGAGGTCGTAGGCAGCGTCTCCGGCGGCTGCGTCGAGGGCGCGGTGTTCGAACTGGCCAAGGAGGTCGTCGAAAGCGGCGAGGCTCAGGTGGAGACATTCGGTTACAGCGACGAGGACGCCTTCGCCGTCGGCCTCACCTGCGGGGGAGAGATCACCCTCCTCGTGCGCCCCGTTTCGGGAGTGTCCGAACCGTCCTTCGCCGAGGTCGCCGCATCGGTCGCCGAGCACCGCCCGGTCGTGGTGGCCACGGTCATCGACGGCCCCGCCCCACGCGGCGCCATGCTCGCCGTGTGGCCGGACAGGGTGTCCGGAGGCCTGGGTGCCGGCGGACTCGACGCCGCGGTCACCGACGACGCGCGCGGCGAACTGGCCCAGGGGGCGACCGGACGGCGCCACTACGGGCCCGACGGCGAGCGGCGCGAGGACGATGTGACGGTGTTTCTGCAGTCCTTCGCGCCACCGCCACGGATGCTGGTCTTCGGTGCGATCGACTTCGCTGCCGCGGCGGCGCGGATCGGCGCCTTCCTCGGCTACCGGGTGACGGTGTGCGACGCCCGCCCGGTCTTCGCCGATCCCCGGCGCTTCCCCGACGGGGTGGAGGTGATTGTCGAATGGCCCCACCGGTATCTGCGCGGCACGGACGTCGACGAGCGGACCGTGATGTGCGTGCTCACCCATGATCCCAAGTTCGACGTACCGCTGCTCGACGTCGCCCTGCGTACGCCGGCCGCGTACATCGGTGCGATGGGAAGCAGGCGTACGCACGAGGAGCGCCTGGCACGGCTGAGGGAGAAGGGACTGGGTGAGGCCGAGCTGGCGCGACTGCGCTCGCCCATCGGCCTCGACATCGGTGCCCGGACGCCCGAGGAAGTAGCCGTCTCGATCGCCGCGGAGATCGTCGCACTGCGCTGGGGCGGCAGCGGCACGCCACTGGCGGACACGGCGGGCGCGATCCATCCACGGGGCATCAAGCCCCTGTAGGAGCCCGCGCCGGCGCGGGAGAGGCGCACGGTCCGGCACACAGAGTGGGTGCCGACGTCGACACCGGCACGGACGAGCCGGAGGCGATCGATCTGCAGCGCGCCGCGGGCATGCCGGTCGTCAGGCGTACGGCCGGACTGCCTGGCGAAGGCCCAGCGCGATGGGTGGGGTGCGGTGCGTTCTCGGGCGCTGCGGGGTGGGGCGGCTGGCCACGGGGGCGCTGGGCTTCCCTTGCCCCGCCTTCTGTGTGCCGGTCGTTCCACTGTGCTGCGCCGCGTCCCGGCAGATACGGATCGAAGCGCCCGGAGCTGCCGCGCACGGCGGCGAGGAGGTCCGGGCCATGTGCGCGAACGAGTCAGTCGCGCACGAAGGGTGTGCAGACGGCGTGATGGCCCAGGTGGACTTTGCGGCTGGTGTTGACGAACGTGGTGTGACCGCACAGCAGTCGGGAGCCGGCCGCCTCGCGGGCGTAGATCGGGGTCAGGCGGATCCGCGCTCGGGGCATGACACACAGTTCTCTGCTCTGGGGATGGAGGAACTCGACATCGAAACGGTCGCTGTCCACGAGATCGCTGATGAGAAAGCGGGCGGCCGTGGCCTCGGGACGGCCCGGGACATGGCCGGCAGCGGCCGCCTCGAGCGCACGACGCCAACGGCTCGCCGATTGGTCGCCGAAGAATACGCCGCGGCTGCCCCAGGTGAACTCCGAGGCGCTCGCGTCGATCACCTTCAGCACCTTGTCCCGGCGGTGGGCTTCGAGCTCCTCCAGCAGTCCCTCGTCGGGCCGTGTCGGCAGCACTCGCGACCGCGGCACGCCGGTGCGCAGTACGGCCAGTGCGTCCTTGCCGAGCCGATCGGCGATCCGGGTTTCCACCACGGGATCCCCTGCGAGCGAGAGCAGCGCCTTGGTGCCGTAGCCGTGGAACAACGGGTTGATCAGCTGCTCCGCGGCCGCGACGATCCGCCGACGGAGCTGCGTCTCGTACTGGCGCAGCTCCTTGACGTAGGCGAACCGCCAGCCCGTACGTCCGTCGTCACGGAACGCGGAAAAGAACTCCACGTCCATGGGGCAGCCGAATTCCTCACGCATACGGCGGGCAACCAGCTCGTTCTCGGGGCGATAGGTCGGATACTGGTCGTCCATCCAGATCCGGTCGATGCCGCGCACGTGGAAGGCGTGGAACAGTGGCCCGGCCGGAACGCCGTAGGCCTGTTCCAGCGCGTGCATCTTCCCGACGTTGCCGAAGGCCTCCTCCATCTCCGTCACCCGCGGGATTCCCTGGCTGACCACGACGTCGAGCCGGAACAGCTCGATGCGGCGATCGAGGTCGTGGCCGCGCAGGTCCTCGGGAACACCGATGTCCAGTACGGCCCGGACGCGCGGGTCACCTTCCGCGTACAGCTCCTGGACCACGTCGCAGAGCGCGAAGATCCCGGCTCCCAGCCGCTCCAGCCGCCGGGTCAGCACGGGACCGAGCAGGAAGGGGCGGGAAGCCACGAGCCAGGGCGCCCGGGACGGGTCCGACCCGCCGTACCGCACCTTCAGCGCCACGAGCGCTTCCTCGGCGCCGATCGCCGCGCTGAGCCGGTCAGGGTCCTGCCCTGTCGGCACGTAGACGACATCCGCGAGGTCGTGCCGACGCTCCTGCCGGGCGAAGGTTTCCACGAAGAAACCCTAGGACAGCGTCCCTTGTCGTGCTGGTGCGGGAAGACCCATTCACGGTCGAGACCCTGGACCGACGGCCAGTCCGGCGGCTCTTTCGAGGAATCGCGGCCGAGCCGATATCGCCGTCGTTGTCACCAACGGATACTGCACCCGCGACGCCAAAACCTGGGGTGACCGCCACTATGTCCACTGGATCGACCGCGACCGAATCCGCACCTGGGCCGAACACGGCACCCCACTCCACGACCTGCTACGCCTGCCCGACCGGACTGCGAGGCGAGTACCTGGGCTCCGCCAAGCGATTTCCCTCCCTCGAGAAGGGCGGGACGGCCACGTCCACATGGATCGTGGAATGGCAGGCGGCGGCCCTCGGAGACGCCGGCGAATTCACCGACTCCTGGCGTCGCGACATCTGCGCCCCTTCTGACCTGCGATGTACGTCACTGAGCACAGAGTGGGAACGCCCCTCGTCCACGTATCGTCCACAGACGCCTCGCTGCCGACGACACGATTCTCACTGATCGGCTGGGCCGACGGGCTGCCTGCGGACGGCCCCCATTCGACAAGATCGCATCGTCGGCCTCCGAAAAAGCCCCACGGAGAAACTCCAAGAGCAGCGCAGACCCTTGGGATGGTCCGTTGGCTACCGGCGTTTCTTTTTGCCGTTGAGGCGTCCCTTTGTCTGCTTCCGTTGGTTCGCCAGCAGTCGCTGGGCTGCAAAGCGTTTGCCCATCTTGGTCAAAGCTCCGGCCAAGGCCTCAGTGGTGGTCACGGTATCGGGATGGTGTTCGCCGAGCACGCGACGCTGGCGGTCACGTACGTCTGCAAGTAGCTGAGCCGCTTCCTGGTACCGACGGACGTTTTGCAGTGTTACGGCGAGGCTGTAGGCAGAGTCCAAGGTATCGGGGTGGTCATCACCGAGGACGCGCCGCCGACGCCGAAGCGTGTCCTCGTGCGCGCTGAGAGCCTCCTCGCGCTTGCCGGAGTTGTTCAAGATGTTGCCTAGGCTGTGAGCGACATCCAGGGTTTGGGGGTGGTCATCACCGAGGATGCGCTGCCCACGCCGAAGCGTATCTTCGTGCATACGGAGAGCCGCCACATGGTCTCTCACGTGGCTCAGGGCGATGCCTACGCCGTGTGCGGAGTCCAAGGTGTCAGGGTGGTCATCACCGAGGAACCGCCGCCGCCGCTGAAGCGTCTCCCGGTGCACGCGGAGAGCCTCCTCGCTTCTGCCCGTGCTCTGGAATGCGTTGGCGAGACCGAAGGCGGAATCCAAGGTGTCAGGGTGGTCATCACCGAGGATGCGCTTCTGATGCCGGAGGGTGGCCTCGTGCATGTGGAGAGCCTCCTCACGTTTGCGGAGGTTGTGCAGGGTGGTGGCGACGCTATGGGCGACCTCCAGGGTTTGGGGGTGGTCATCGCCAAGGACGCGCCGCCGACGCCGAAGCGTATCTTCGTGCATACGGAGAGCCGCCACATGGTCCCTCGCGTGGCTCAGGGCGATGCCTACGTTGTGGCCCGATTGAAGGGTGTCAGGATGGTCGTCACCGAGGATGCGCTGCCGACGTCGGAAAGTGTTCTCGTGCATGTGCAGAGCATCTGCGTGCTTGCCCAACTTCGATGTAATTACGGCTAGGTCGTTGGCGGATTGAAGCGTCTCCGGGTGATCGTCGCCCAGGACACGTCGCCTACGGTCGAAAGTGTCCTCCACTAGAGTCATGGCTCCGCTGACGTCTCCCACATCAGCGGTCGCATGACCGAAGTACTGCATACAGCTGAGAGTATCGGGATGATCCTGTCCCAATTCGTCGGCCCACGACTTGCTTAGGGACGTGGTGAGGCTGTGTGCGCTGCGCGGCTGGCCGCTCCGGAGGAGAAAGAGAGCGGCCTTGAGCAAGGTCGGCCGTAGCTCGGACCGCTCGGTGAGGACGCCCTGCTCGGGCACGAGGTGTGCGGCTAGAGAGGCCCAGGCGGGCCAGGTGTCCGGTGTTTCCGGGTTGCCTGGGTCGGTGCTGCTGAGGATGGTAGCGGCGTCGTTCCGGATCCTTGCAGCGTGCTCTGGACTGGTCTGGTCGCGGAGGACGGCCTGGGTGAGACGGTGAATCTGGAAGGTTTCGTGGTCGACGCGGGCGAGTCCGTAGCGGCTGAGGGGTTGCAGGGCGGAGTGTGGCCACATGAGATCGCCCGGATCACCGGGAATCGTGGTTAGCCGAGCACGAGCCCTCTCCAGCCAGCTGGTGGGAATAGGGTCAGGCCCGAAGAAGGCACCTAGACGGAGAAGAGCAACGGCGTCGGGTCGGTCGTCGTCCAGACGGGTGGTAGCGATGCCAACCGCGGCGGCCAGCGACGCCGGGTAGCCGGGTGCATCCCCTTCTTTCAGAATCCGTGCCGTGTTGGTGGTAAGGAGTTGGCGGTAGCGGTCGAGGGTCATGCCGCTGCCGATGACGCCCGCTGCTTGTGCGAGGGCCAGGGGAAGGTCGCCGAGGTCCCTTGCCAGGAGGTCCGCCTGTTCCGCGGTGATGGTCGGAATATGGACCCTGAGGTACGAGATCGAGTCGGAGCGGTTAAAGACGTCCAGGCCGGTTTGGTGGGCGATACCGCGCCAGTCCGGATTGCGCGAGGTGATCAGGACATGGCCGGAGCCCTCGGGCAGCCAGGGTTCGATCTGGTGGGGATTCTCGGCGTTGTCGAGAATGATGAGCCAGCGCTCCTGAGCCCGTAGGTGCTGCAGGATTGCACGGGCGTTGTGCTCGGATCCGGCCTCGGGTTTGGCGATGCCGAGACGGTCGGCTAGCTCGATGTAGTGGACGGGTACCTGGTCGGCTTGTTCGGCGTCGATCCACCACACCAGGTCGTACTGGCCGGCGAAGCGATGGGCGTACTCCAGGGCGATCTGTGTCTTGCCGATGCCGCCCATCCCATGCAGGGCCTGCACCGCGGCCTGCCGCCCGCTGAGTAGGCCGTCACGGAGTTGGGCGATCTCGGCCTCACGGCCGGAGAAGTCAGGGTTGCGGCGGCGTACGTTCCACACATCGGGCTGTCCGGTGCTACTAGGCAACCGGGGCTTGGTGCCGCTTGAGACCGCGGCCAAGCCTGCCGCCGGAGTGGCGCCGGGAAAGGGCGGTGGGCTGGCCGGGCGGGCGCCGCCGTTGATTGCCTCCTTCAGGGCCATTACGGCGGCGGTTTCATCCAGGCCGTGGAGGTCTTTGCGGAGCTTTGCGGCCAGGAGAGGGGGGACAACGGCAGTGGCGACAGGTTCGAGAGCGAGGGGGATGATGCGGTCACGGCGGGCTACGGTGGCAGTCCACTCCTCTTGGGTCCATCGCTCGGGGTCGAAGTAGGACTTGGAGAACAGGGCCACAACGGAGTCAGCTGTTCCGAGGGCGTGGTCCATGTGGTGCACGAAGTTGTCCCCGGTGTGCCAGTCCCACACATCGAGGGTGACATGGTGGCCAGCCTGTTCCAGATGCCAGCCCACCCATTCGGCCCATGGGCGGTCCGGCCCCGCGTAGCTGATGAAGAACTGTTGAGTGCTGTCGGTCATCGTGGCCCCCCGAGTGACCATGTGCTTGCCGTGTCGTGGCAATGATCCCGCCTATAGCGTGGACGCTGCAGGAAAACGTCAAGGTCGCCACTGGCGCGGGAGAGGGCTTGGGATGGGGCGGTGCCCAAAGCGGAGTCGCCTCCGGCGACACGACCTACGCGGGTCGGCTTCGCCGACGGCTGCAACACGCCTTGTGTTGCAGCGGCTTGCCCAAGTCGATGGTGCAGAAGGAGCGCGACATCACCTGGTACCAGCACGCCAGGAACTACGTGGAGATGAAGTGGGACCACTCCCCTGCCACGACCCGCCGGAATCTTGCTGAGGCCATGGCCACGGTCCCGCTCGCGCTGGTCAAGGACACCAAGGGCATGCCCGATCACAGGGCCGTTCGACAGACCCTCTACAGCTGGGCGTTCAACGTGAAGCGCTGGACGGAGGACGCGCCGGCAGACGTGCTGCTCGACACGGCGGAGGACGTCGCGCTGTACCGCAAGCTGTGGCAATTGCTGTGTGAAGCGGCCGTGTTCGAGCACCAGGCGCACCGCCTGATCGTCCGCGCACGGGCTCAGCTCCAGACTGCGTGAGCAACGCGGATCAACCCACCGACGGGCGCGCGCAATCCGGCGCAATCGCGGCGCGGTTGCACAATCACCGTCCCTACGGTGCCGGTCATGGCGACGGGACCCAGGGCTGGTGCCATTGGCACAAGGGCCCATCTGAGACGGCTGTACTGATCCAATTGGGGGAGCGGTCCTCCGGGCCGCCGGTGCCCCTGTACGTGTGCGCGCTGTGCCGTGAGCAGCGCCGACTCACGCCGCTGAGCGCCACGCGGGCTGCGTCATCTGGGCCGCCCGTCACCTGATCCGAGCGGATCAGGTCGGGTCGAACGACCGTACCGGCCGGAGCATTCCGCTTCCGGCCGGTCCACCGGGGCGCGCCGCAGGTGACTACAGGCCTTGCCAGTCGGGCTTGGCCGCGTACGTGGCGCGGAAGTAGTCGGCGAGCTTGAGGCGCGACGCCGCGGCCTCGTCGACCACCACGGTGACGTGTGGGTGCAGCTGCAGGGCCGAGGCCGGTACCAGCGCCGAGAGCGGGCCCTCGACGGCGAGCGCGACGGCGTCGGCCTTCGCCTCCCCGGTGGCCAGCAGGAGAAGATGGCGTGCTTCCAGGATGGTGCCGATGCCCTGAGTGATCACATGGTGCGGGACCTCGTCCGGACCGTCGAAGAACCGGGCGTTGTCCCGCCGGGTCTGCTCGGTGAGCGTCTTGATCCGGGTACGGGAGGCGAGGGAGGAGCACGGCTCGTTGAAGCCGATGTGTCCGTCGGTGCCGATGCCCAGCAGCTGGAGATCGACGCCTCCGGCCTCGGCGAGTGCGTTGTCGTAGGCGGCACAGGCGGCGGCCACGTCGTCGGCGGTGCCGTCGGGACCCATGAAGGAGGCCTCGGTCAGTCCGAGAGGCTCGAGGACCTCGCGCAGGACGACCGAGCGATAGGACTCGGGATGGCCCGCGGGCAGGCCCACGTACTCGTCGAGCTGGCATATCCGGGCCCGGGACGCATCCACCGCCCCCGCCCGCACCTTGGCTCCGAGAGCTTCGTAGACCGGCAGCGGGGTCGATCCCGTGGCGACGCCCAGGAGGGCATCGGGCTTGCGTCGCAGCAGGTGGGCCATGGCGTCGGCGATCAGTGCGCCGCCCGTGGCGGAGTCCTTGACGATGACAACTTCCACGAAGATCCCTGTCTCTGAAAGCGCAAGTGGTGTAGACCAATCTACCTGGTCGGGGGCCCGGCTGTCTCGTGCCGGGGCGGTCCCAGGGGTGAACACCGCACCAACTGATCCGCAAGCGCGCCGAGACCGCTCTGCGGGACGCGTTGGACGGGCCGTCCCACGACCGCGCCCACGCGGAGGGCGGCGGCCTCACCGCGCGCGGCCGCCGCCCTGATCCGACCCGGCCTGCGGCTCCGTGCTCGGGCCGGCTCGGTCAGCGGATGGCGGTGAGGCGTGCGTAGGCGACGACGTTCGCCTCGTACCCGCTCTCCTTCGTGTAGTCGCCGCCACAGGTGATGAGCCGCAGCTCCGCAGCGTCCGTGTCCGCGTAGACCTGATCGGCAGGAAAGCTCTTCTGGGCGAACATCTTGACGGCGTACACGGCGAACAACGCCGTACGCCCATCACCCCTGCGGACCTCGACGCGAGCGTTGCGCTTCAGGGCGCCGAGTGCGTAGAACACCGCGGGTCCGGCCTTGTTGTCGACATGCCCGACGACGACGGACGTGCCGCGCTCCCCAGGACCGACCGAGCCCGAATACCATCCCGCGACATTGCCGTCGCGCTGCGGTGGGGCGGTGATCCAGCCGTCGGGGTCCAGCCCGACCTTCGTCAGCGGAGCGTCCACGGCCGCGTCCGGAATCCTGATCCGCAGCGGCGCCGTGTGCGGAAGCGGGGCGGGCGCGTGCGGCCGCGGACGGGTGGCCGGATCGGGGCGTGGCGACGCGGTGACGGCGGTGGGCTGCGGCGGGGCGCCGACGGGATCGGCCGAGCCGTTGCGGATCAGGAACAGGCCGAACAGCAGCATGCACAGGACCGTGAACCAGGGGCCGCGCATCGAGGACGTGGGCATGGGTGGAGTTCCCTCCCGTTCCCGCTCGAAGGTGTGCGCTGACGGGGTGCCGCGCTCAACGGTGCCTGCCGTCCCGGCCCGACAGCGCGAGGCCGTAGGGCCGATGTCCCACGTCAGGCGCTGCCGCCGCCGGTCCGGATCGGCCGCCGGCGCAGCAGATAGACGCCGGCACCCAGCGCGCCCGCGACCAATGTGTAGCCCAGGGCGGCCGGTGCGGGGCCGAGACCGGCGAAGCTTCCGCCTTCCCCGCCCCGTACACCTCCGTGGGGCTTGGTCAGCCCGGGGCCGTTCTCCTCGCGTTTACCTTCGTCAGGCTTCGTCTCCCCGCGCGTGTCCCCCTCGCGTTTGCCTTCGTCAGGCTTCGTCTCCCCGCGCTTGGTCGGCTCGCGTTCGCCGACCTCGGATGTGCTCTCCTCGCGCTTCGTCGGCTCGGGCCGTCCTTCCTCGCGTGCGCTTTCTCCGCGCTCGGCATCCTCGAGCATGGCCGCTTCCGGCCTGGTCTCCTCCAGCAGGGCCAGTTCGGGTGTGGTGCCCTCGGGCCGGATTTCCTCTCCCTTCGTCCCCTCCGCCTCGGCACCCTCGGGCTCGGCCTCTGCGGGTTTCGTCTCTCCGGGCTGCTGGTGGGTGCCGGCGGTGTCGGTATCGGAGCCGGAGCCGCCGGTGACGGTCAGCGTGGCGGTCCCCTTCCGGTCCTCGCATGCGAAGGTGACCTCGTGGTCGGCGCCCGACTTCGCGTCCGGGTCGACTCGTGCCTTGCCGGGAAGGCCCTCCGCGAGGGTGACGGTGTCGAAGATGCCTGAGGAGACAGTGACCGTCCGGGCAGCGCACTCGGTGGCCGAGAGCGTGACCGTGTCGCCCGGTGCGACGGTCCGCGGGGAGACGCTGAAGCCGGACGGCACGACAGCGCTCGCCTCGACCTCGTCGTCGGCGACGGCGGCCGGCGCACTCAGGGTGAGGGCGGTGAAGCCGACGAGGGACAACGAGGCGATCCGTGTGGCGCGCATGTCTCGATCTCCGAGTTCCCGAGGAGCAGCCGCGGAGGAGTTCCACAAAGGGCAGGGAGATGCACCTCGACGGAAACGACGCTATGAGGGGGCCAGGAGGCCTGCCACTTCAAGGGGGCCGGGTGCGTCAGCGGCCCGACCGGACGTCCTCGCCGCCTCTGCAGCGGCCTCGCCCTTCGGATGCGTCGCCGGCCCCTCGGTCCCCGGTCTCAGGCCTTGCGGTAGCCGTACGCCTCCGAGGCCGCCGCCTCGACGGCGTCCAGATCGCCCCCGGCCGATGCGGTCACCACCGCGGCCACCGCTCCCTCCAGGAAGGGCGCGTCCACGAGCCGTGTGTCGCCGGGGAGCTCATCGCCCTCCGCCAGGAGCGCCTTCACCGTGAGCACGGCGCTGCCCAGGTCGACCAGCACGGCGACTCCCGCGCCCTGGTCGACCTGGTGCGCCGCCGTGCTGATGAGCTCGGAGCTGGTGCCGAGGCCCCCGTCCGGCGTGCCACCGGCCGGGGCCACCGGCGCGGTCGTACCGCCGCCCGCGAGCCCCTGTGCCAACTCGGCGACGGACGCGGCCACCTCCTTGCTGTGCGAGACGAGCACTATCCCTACCGGTACGCCGCCGCTCATGAATCCACCTCCGCCGCTTCCACAGTCTCGGTGAGCGCGGCGACGATCAGGGCGGAAGACGTCGCCCCCGGGTCCTGATGCCCGATGCTGCGCTCACCGAGGTAGCTGGCCCTGCCCTTGCGCGCCTGCAGCGGTACGGTCGCCAGCGCGCCCTGGTCGGCCGCCGCGCGGGCCACCGCGAACGAGTCGGTGGTATCGCCGAGCGCCGCCACCGCCGGTTCCAGGGCGTCCAGCATGGTCTTGTCCCCGGCCTTCGCCCCTCCCAGCTGCGCCACCGCGGCCACTCCGGTACGCAGCGCATCGGCGAGCTGGGCCGCGGACACCTCGGCATCGTCGCCCAGCGCTTTGCCGGTGCGCCGCAGCAGCGTCCCGTAGAGCGGCCCGGACGCCCCGCCGACGCTTGAGATCAACTGCCGTCCCGCGAGCACCAGTACGGCCCCCGGGGTCGCCGGTGTCTCCTTCTCGAGGGCTGCGGTCACGGCCGTGAAACCGCGCCGGAGGTTGATGCCGTGGTCCGCGTCGCCGATCGCCGAGTCCAGCTCGGTCAGTCGGTCGGCCTCGCGGTCGACGGCCGCGGCGACAGTCAGCAGCCAGCGGCGGAAGAAGTCGGCGTCGAGCACATGAACTCCCTGTGGCTCAGCGGTGTTCCCAGGTTCCCGTCAAGGGGACGGTCAGCGGCCCCACCGCAGCGCCGGCGTCTGCACCGGTGCGTCCCACAGCCGCAGCAGCTCGTCGTTCACCTGGCACAGGGTCACCGAGCAGCCGGCCATGTCGAGCGAGGTCACGTAGTTCCCCACGAGCGTACGGGCGACGGACACCTGACGTTCTGCGAGGACCCGCTGGACCTCGGCATTGAAGCCGTACAGCTCCAGCAGCGGAGTCGCTCCCATCCCGTTGACCAGTGCCAGCACGGGAGCGGAGGGCTTCAGATCATCCAGGACCGCACCCACGGCGAAGTCCGCGATCTCGCCGGAGGTCATCATCCGGCGTCGCTCGCGTCCGGGCTCGCCATGAATGCCGATCCCCAGCTCCAGCTCGCCCGGCGGCAGGTCGAAGGTGGGACTTCCCTTGGCGGGCGTGGTGCAGGCGCTGAGGGCCACCCCGAAGCTGCGGGACGCCTCGTTCACCTGCCGGGCGATCGACTCCACCCGCTCCAGTGGCATCCCTTCCTCGGCGGCTGCCCCCGCGATCTTCTCCACGAACAGGGTCGCCCCCGTGCCGCGCCGTCCCGCGGTGTAGAGGCTGTCCGTGACCGCGACGTCGTCGTTGACCAGTACCTTGGCCACCTGGACGCCTTCGTCCTCGGCGAGTTCCGCTGCCATGTCGAAGTTCAGCACGTCGCCGGTGTAGTTCTTCACGATGAACAGCACGCCCTTGCCGCTGTCCACGGCGGCCGCGGCACGCGCCATCTGATCCGGAACGGGCGAGGTGAAGACCTCCCCGGGACACGCGGCGTCGAGCATTCCCGGCCCGACGAATCCGCCGTGCAGCGGCTCATGCCCGGACCCGCCGCCGGACACCAGCCCGACCTTCCCGGCCACCGGAGCGTCACCCCGCACGATGACCCGGCCCTCGGTATCGACGGACAGCTCGGGATGTGCCGCGGCCATCCCACGCAGCGCATCCGCGACCACGGTCTCCGGCACATTGATGAGCATCCTCATGGGTACCTCCGGGTGAGACTGGCTGTTGTCCCTGTTCAGCACGGCTGTGAGGGTTGTGGATCTCGATATTCGGCGGCGGTGTCCGGCAGGCCTGCTGCTGCTCGATGCTGATGACCGCCCATCAGGTGCACTCCGGTGTTGTCCGATCTCTGACCAGCTGGGTCCAGTATCGAAGAGAAGGGCGTGATCGGGAACGGGTTCACGGTCGGTACTCCCGCTGCGTGCATGTTCGGAGTTCCCGGGGAGACGCGGCGGATCCGAGTCGCACGGCTTCCTGGCGCTGCGTGAAGCGATCCGCGTGGCGGCCGGCCCGGCCGCGCCGATGACAGTGCACAGAGCGGCGCTTCGCGGTCCGAGGCCGTGCGTCGGGCCGTGAAGCGCCGCTCGGAGGACCTCGCGGGTGGAACGGTGACTACCGTACGGGGACAGTGAGTTCGCCGCCGCGGTAGAAACCTTCCCGCTCCTCGACGACGTAGGGGGCCATGGCCTCACGCCGTTGCTTCTCCGCGTCGGATGCCCGCCAGGAGTCGCAGGCTTCCCTGGAGTCCCAGAACGACACCCCGGTGATCTCCTGCCCGTCCTCGGACCAGTACGCAAAGGCGCGGCGCAGTTCGCGCGGGGGTGAACCCGGGCGCCATGCCCTTTCGAAATCCTCCAACGCGCCGGGCTTGATACGGCGCGTGGTCACCCAGACGAAGTGCTCCTCCATCGCAGCCTCCTCCGGAGCGCCGGCTCGCAGATGGCGCTCTCTCGGACCACCCTAGATCCGTGGCGTCGGCTCCGCCTCCGCTGCGGGATCGCGGGCTCCCGGCGACCGGGGCACGCCGGGCGGGTCGATGGGCGTCTCGGCCCGGCGGAACCCCGCCGGGCGGGCAGGCACCGACCGTCGCCCGTGCCTCCTGCTCGGCGCTGCACGTCACGACCTTCGCTCAGAAGTGCCGGAGCGCTCCGGTCGTACCGGTCGCCGTCGTCGCGCACTGTCGCCCGCGTCGCCGGGCGTGCCCCGGCTCCATCCCTCGGGACGAGTCCCCGCCGTCGGCGGACGACGGGGACCGGGACTGTTCACCCGGCCCGAGCCGGATCAGTCCCGGTCCGCCGCCGACCGCTCGGCCCGGGCCTCCGCCGCCCTGGCGTCACGGCGGGCCTCGCCGGCGTCGCGGCCGGCCTTGGTGGCGCGCTGCCGGGCGTGGTCCAGGGCCCTGTCGGCCGAGCGCTGACGCCCCTGTGCCTCCTTCAGCTCCCGGGCCAGCGTGGCCGCGCGGTCCTTCGCTTCCGCCAGGGCGGTCTCGGCCCGCTCCCGCTCCTCCTCGGCCCGTTGCAGATCGCTCTCGCGTTCACGGGCCCGCTCCCTTGCCTCCTCCGCATCCTTTCGGGCCTGGTCGAGTGCCCTTCGCCGCCGCTCCTTGCGCTCTCGTTCCCGGGCCGTCGACGCAGGGCCGACAGCCTCTGCCCGGTCTCGTACACCAGTGGGCTTCCCCTTCCGCGCGGACGGGGAGGCCGGGGCCTTGTGGGCCGGCGCTCCGGCTACCGCGCCCGCCGTGAATCCGACCGGCGGACTGAGCGGTCTGACCAGATGGCCGTCGGCCCACTCCTGTGCGGCCTGCGGGTCGGCGAGGACCGCGTGCAGCGTCGCTTCGACCTCGTGCTGCGCCTCGTCGCTCACCGGGTGTCCGGCCTCGGCCGCCAAACGCCGGGCCTGTCGGGCGAGTTCACCGACCACGGCGTGCTGCTGACGGCTGAGGGTGCGCAACTGCTCGGGGTCGAGTTCCTGGTGGGCCCGGCGCAGGCCCTCACCGAGCCGGAGCAGTCCGGCGACCTGGTCCGGCCGGTCGCGGACGAGCAGGTTGCTGGCCCACGCCGACAGCGTCGGCCGTCGCAGTGCGCCGATCCGGTCGGCGAGCTCGCGGTCCTTCGCCTTGCGGGCCGCGGCCTGGTGCCGGCCGCGTGCGCCGACGAACTCCTGCGGCGGCAGGGCGTACAACTCGTCCGCGATGCTCTCCAGATCCACGGCTCCCCGGCACCCTTCCATCGGATGAGGAAGAGTCTGCACCTCGGGACGGAGGTGACAGCACCGACGCACGCCGTGTCACTCAGGTAGGTAGGGGAGGTTCCCCCGACGTCCAGATGGCCCGGACGGACATCCGGCAAAAACGCCAGCCGTCGTCCGTGCGGCGCAGTTCGGTCTCCCAGACGCCGCCCACGGTGAAGAGGGCGTCCGCGCCTTCGCCGCGTTGCTCAAGAGTGGAATCGTGGTGGACGTGCGTCATGAGCGCGTTCCACGATGCCGTGGCCCGTCCCGATGCGGCGTCGACATCGACGAGAAGATCGGTGGCCGTGTGCTGAGTGCGGGCGAACCTCCCGAGGGCGCGCTCGGTGTGCCGCGCGGACTCGATTCCTTCCGCTGTGCCGACAGGGGTCACCGTTCGCACATCGTCCGTGACGTAGTCGCGCCCCGAGCCGTCCTCGAACCTCCGCTCGTCCAGAGCACGGAAGAAGCGGGTGACGAGCGTGCTGATCTCGGCGTGAGCCGTGGTCTGTGTGGTCATGGCCCGACCTTCCTGCCTCAACCGCACTTGAGGTCAAGCCGCTTTGCGCGGATCGTCCGGGCGATGTGGATCAAGCCGGCGATGAAGCCTCGGCGCGCCGTATCGCAGGAGGACGACCCCGTTGCCGAACGTCCGGGTCTCGGCGAGCCGGGTCGATCTCGCGGTCAGGTCCCTCGACGAAGCCGTCGAGGGACATCGACATCATCAGGATGATCCTTCTCATCCGGGTCCTCACCGGTCGGGGATCAAGGCTGCACAAGGCGGCCGGTATGCGGCCCGGAGAGCTCCTCGTCCGTGAACCGGCACCCGGCAGGTCGGTCCTCGCCACGCACCATGACGCCCTGCGCGCCATGCCGGCCCGGTGCCCGGCGATTGTTGTCGAGGGTTCCGCGATTGTCATAACACGCACCGATCGGGGCACTCGGTGCAGTGGACCGGGTGGTGACCACCTGGTGACGACACGCCGAGCACCGGGCGTGCCGGGAGGTGACCGTGAGCAGTCGGATCGACCGGATCGCGCAGCCGTGGGGCAGCCGTACCCCGTACGCGCCCGGTGAGCCCTGGCCCGTACGAGTCGACTCCTTCCTGGCCGACGGTCTGACGCCCGACGACGTGGAGCGCTGGGTGCCTTCGGCATCCGTACTGCACTCAGGCGGCGACGCCATGGACATTGCCGTCCGTGCCGGGCGTATCGTCGGCGTCCGCGGCAGGGCCCAGGACCGGGTCAACCGTGGCCGACTGGGGCCGACCGATCTGTTCGGCTGGCAGGCCAATTCGTCCCCCGACCGGCTCACCCGCCCCCTGGTACGGGAGGACGGCGAACTGGTCGAGCGCAGCTGGGACGTGGCCATGGAACGGATCGTGCGGCACACCCGGCAGCTCATGGAGGAGCAGGGCCCCTCGGCCATCGGCTTCTACACGACGGGCCAGCTGTTCCTGGAGGAGTACTACACGCTCTCGCTGGTGGCCCGGGGCGGTCTCGGCACCCGTCATCTGGACGGCAACACCCGGCTGTGCACGGCGTCCGCCGCTGCCGCGCTCAAGCAGTCGTTCGGCTGCGACGGACAGCCCGGTTCGTACGCAGACATCGATGACGCCGATGTCATCGCGCTGTTCGGGCACAACGCGGCCGAAGCCCACACCGTGCTGTGGAGCCGCATTCTGGACCGGCGAGCCGGCGCCGATCCGCCCGCGCTGATCTGCGTCGACCCGCGCCCCACCCCCGTCGCACGAGCCGCCGACATTCATCTGGCCCCCTTGCCGGGTACCAACGTCGCGCTCATGAACGGCCTGCTGCACCACATCATCGCCGAGGACCTGGTCGACCGGGACTTCCTCGAGCGCCACACGGTGGGCTTCGACGACCTCGCAGACGTCGTGCACCGGTGTCCGCCCGAGCGGGCCGCCGCCCTGTGCGACATACCGGCGAGCCAGATCCGTGAGGCCGCGCAGCTGCTCGGCGGCGCACGCCGACTGCTGTCCACCGTTCTGCAGGGTTTCTACCAGTCGCATCAGGCGACGGCTGCCGCCGTACAGGTCAACAATCTGCATCTGATCCGTGGCATGCTCGGTCGGCCCGGCTGCGGCATCCTGCAGATGAACGGGCAGCCCACGGCCCAGAACACACGGGAGTGCGGCGCCGACGGAGACCTGCCGGGGTTCCGCAACTGGGCGAACGAGGACCATGTGCGCGAGCTGGCACGGATCTGGAACATCGAGCCGGAGCAGATCCCGCACTACGGACCGCTGACCCACGCCATGCAGATGATGCGCTACGCCGAACAGGGCTCGATCCGGATGCTGTGGGTCTCGGGGACCAACCCCGCCGTGTCCCTGCCCGAGCTGGGCCGTATCCGCCCATTGCTCCAGCAGGAGCGCCTGTTCCTCGTCGTCCAGGACCTCTTCCTCACCGAGACCGCACACCTGGCGGACGTCGTGCTGCCGGCCGCCGCATGGGGGGAGAAGACGGGAACCTTCACCAACGCGGACCGCACGGTCCATCTCTCCGAGAAGGCGGTGGAGCCGCCCGGTCAGGCCCGGCCCGACCTCGACATCTTCCTGGACTACGCGCGGCGGCTCGCCCTCACCGACAAGGACGGCGAACCACTGGTCCCATGGGACGACGCCGAAAGCTGCTTCGAGGCGTGGAAGGAGTGCAGCCGTGGCCGCCCGTGCGACTACAGCGGGCTGAGTTACGGCAAGCTGCGCGAGCACGGCGGCATCCAGTGGCCGTGCAACGAGGAGCACCCCGACGGCACCGAACGCCTTTACGGCCAGGGGAAGTTCCACAGCGGGCCCGACTACTGCGAGAGCTACGGGAGGGACCTGGTCACCGGAGCGTTCACGCAACCGGTTCAGTACCGCGCGCAGAACCCGGACGGAAAGGCGATGATCAAAGCCGCCGGGTATCTGCACCCGCACGAACAGCCCGACGACGACCACCCGTTGCGCCTGATCACCGGCCGCACGCTCTACCACTTCCACACCCGCACCAAGACCGGCCGGGTACCCCAACTGCAGGGTGCGGCACCGCAGGTATGGGTCGAGGTGTCCGCGTCGGACGCCGCGGCCTGCGGGGCGGACGAAGGAGATCTCGTCGAAGTGGCCACGCCACGGGGCAGAGTGCGTGCCCGGGTGCGTATCACCGCGATCCGTTCAGGGGTGGTGTTCCTGCCCTTCCACTACGGCTACTGGGACACCCCCGACCGCAGAGGGCCAGGACCCGTCGCCCGTGCCGCGAACGAACTGACGGCCACCGACTGGGATCCCGCGTCCAAGCAGCCCCTGTTCAAGACGTCGACGGCTCGCCTCACCCTGGTCCGCCACCAGCAGGGAGCTTCCGCAGCCCCGACGACGGCCGCGGCCGCACCGGTCGCCCAGGACGTTGCCCCCACACGCGGAGACACTACGGCGCAGGCCGAGGAGAACGAGGAGGGCCCGGGATGAAGCTCGGCCTGGTCCTGCACGACCTGCATCACCACGAAAACCGGCTCGCACACCACCTCTTGCGCGTCGCCGAACGGCACGGAGCCGACCATGAGATCCACCAGCTCGGGCAGGATCTGGCCGCCTGGAGCCATCGCCACATCAGGGAGCTGGCCCACGTCGCCACCCGCTACGGCCTGGACCTCGATCCCGGCCCCGGGCGACGGTCCGCGTTGCTGGACCGTCTGCAGGAAAGGGCCGGCGAGCTCGGCGCGGGCCGTGACCACGCCGAGCTCGTGCTCCTGTACGACCTGCGGCAGATCTGTACGGACGCCACGGGCGTGCGACTGGACTGGGACATGGTGGTCCAAGGGGCGCAGGCCGCCAAGGACGCCGAGCTGCTCGCCCTCGCCCGGTCGTGCGTCAGGGAGACCGAGCGTCAGATCCACTGGGCCGAAGGAAAGCTCAAGGAGTCCGCTCCGCAGATCCTGGCCACCTGACGTCGGTCACAGCCCTACGCCTCCTGCGGCATCGGGAGACACGGCCAGCGAGAAGGAGTGACCGGCCGGGTCCGTGTACAGGCGCTCGTCGCGCGGCCCGTTGTTGTCCTTCGCGGAGACCGGCCGTGCGCCGAGACCGATCGCCTCCCGCTCCGCCTCGTCCATGTCGCCCCGCGCCACCAGGATGCGCAGGTGTGCCTGCTGCGAGTCCTCCGGCCGTGGCCAACTCGGGGGCGCATACCCGTGGTCGCGCCGCATCGCCAGATGGACGCCGTGCTGTCCGCACACTTCCACGAAGTCGGGGTCGCTGCCGATCCGTACCTCCGCGGCGAGCAACCCCGCGTAGAACTCCGCCAGTTCGATGGGCTCGGCGGCGTCGAGAACCAGGACACTCATCTTGTGTACCGTCATGGGACTCGGCTACCCCCTGCTGCCGAGCGCATACGGGGCGGCTCCACCGGGCCGGCCAGCACGTACCACCTCGGCGGCGAGCAGGATCCGGCTCGCGGGTCGCCCGTCCACGCGGTGGGGATCGAGTGGTCGTCGCCAAGCGGGCGACCTCGGTCTACAGGCCCGGGACGATCCGGCATTCCGGGACCGTGGACCTGCCCGTGATCGGCTACACCGGTGCTGCAGTGCGGCCGTGCGCGTCCCGGACGGGCGAGCGGCCCACTCGCAGCGCCTGACAGCTCCTCTGTCTGTCGCGGTGGCACCCTACTTGAGGCCGGCCCCGGACCGCGGTCGTCCACCCACGCTGACGACCGGTACACGACCGCCGCGGCGGATGGCCCGGACCGACCGATCGCACGCCGGTCGTGGCCACCACCTCGCCGTCGTGCAGGGCCACCAGCCGGGTGGCCCCGAAGCGCGTACGCGTGAGACGGCGATGCGGATGTGCTCGCCGGCCGGGTGTTGCCGGTCGAGCGGGACGCGCAGCCATCCGCACTCCACCCGATCGGGGCGGCAGGGGCCGGCATCGGCTCCGGGCAGGTGCCGAATCGCAGAGAGGGGGCGTGGGTGGTGGCGTGGACCGGGGCGGCCGGGGCCAGGGCGGCGGTGGCCACGAGGGCGCACAGCACGCCCCGGCGGCGTACGGAGGAAGTCACGGGTCTCGCATTCAGAGAATCGACGCCGGATCAGGTGACAATGAAAACGATTGTCGATAACGTATCGTCGCGTCAAGGCGGACCGTCCCGTACGGGTGCCGCCGACGCGTCATGCGTCCAACCCGCGTTCATGAGAAGAGGAAGCCGTGGCCCATCTGCTGATGGTCGAGAGCTGGGTCGGATCGATGAGCAGGCTGCTGCCAAGAGCGATCCGCGAAGGCGGGCACGAGTTCACCTTCCTCACCCGTGATCTGCACCATTACGTGCGCTCCGCGCCTGAGGGCACCGCGCACCCGCTGCTCGCGGCGCGCAATGTGCTGACCGCCGACACAAACGACATCGGGGCGTTGCTGCCCTTCGTCGAACGCGCGCACGGTGCGCTGGGCTTCGACGGGGTGGTCACCTCCTGCGACTACTACCTCCCGACGGCCGCGCGGGTCGCCGGACGCCTGGGGCTGCCGGGCCCCTCCTCCGCGGCGGTCGAGAACGCCTGCCGCAAGGACGCGACCCGCCGTCTCCTGGCCGATGCCGGCGTGCCGGGCCCTCGCTTCGCGGTCTGCGCGGACCTGGCCGAGGCCGCCGACGCGGCGCGGCGGATCGGCTACCCGCTGGTGTTCAAGCCCGTCGATCTGTGCGCCGGGATGTTCGTACGGCGCGTCGACGACGAGTCGGAGCTGACTCGCGCCCACAGGGCGCTCGCAGACTTCCCCGTCAACGCGCGAGGCCAGCGCCGCGAGAACGTGGTGCTGCTCGAAGAACTTCTGCGGGGGCCCGAAGTCAGCGTCGAAACCGTGTCGTTCGCCGGGGCGGCGCAGGTGGTCGGCGTGACCGACAAGAGCGTCGGTGGGGCGCCGGCCTTCATCGAGACCGGCCATATGTTTCCCGCCGCGCTCGCTGCCGCGGACGCCGAGGCGGCGGCGGACACCGCTCTTCAGGCGCTGAAGGCCCTCGGCCTGGACGGGGTCGTGGCGCACACCGAGATCAAGCTCACGCCGGACGGCCCCCGTGTGGTCGAGGTCAACCCCCGCCCCGCCGGCAACCGCATCACCGAACTGATCCGCCATGTGACGGGGATCGACCTCGCCGCCGTCTGCGTCGACGTGGCCCTCGGCCGCGAACCGGACCTGCGCCGACGGGCCACCGGTCTGCGCAGTGCCGCCATCGGGTTCCTGGTGCCGGACACCGGGGGAGTGCTGGAGGCCGTCGACGGTGCCGACGGCGTGCGCACGGCGGCGGACCTGCTGGAGCTCCAGCTCGCCGAGCCGGGCAAGGCCGTCGAGGCGGCGGGCAGCAACAACGAGTACCTGGGCCATGTCATGGCAGGAGACGCCGAGGGACTCGGGGCCCGCCGACGGGTCGAGACGCTGCTGTCCACCCTCTGTCCGAAGGTGGCCGGCCGATGACAGCCCTCACCCGCACGGACCTCACCGCGGCCTCGTACGACGAACTCGTCGACCGTGTGCTCCGTGGTGGCTTCGGCCCCGACCCGCGCACCCGGCGGATCGCCGTGGCGTTCACCACCCGCCAGGCCGTACGGCACGACGGGCGCAGCGGCGGCTACCGGAACGAAGTACTGAGCCTGCGTCTCGCGGAAGCCGTCGGGTCCTGCGCGGTCGAACCGGGCGGGCTCCCCGACGGTGCCGTCGACGACTGCGTCGGCGCTGACGTCGCCCGGCTCCTCGAGCACGAACTGCTGCCGGTGCGCGTGGCCGCACTGGACGCGTACCTGATGCACGTGCTGCCCCATGCGCCTGCGAACGGTGCACAGCCCTGTCCGCTGCCCGCCGGGAGTTCACTGGAGAAGTCCCTGGCCAGGGCCGCGGCCGTCGTCGGTCTGCTCGACGTCCCTCCGGGACGCACTGTGCTCGTCGTGGGCGTGGTGAACTCCCTGCTGGAGGCGCTTCGGTCGCGAGGCCTGGCGTACATAGCCTGCGACCTCAAGGGCGGCACCACGGAGTGGGGCGAGCCGGTGCGCACCGATGCGCTGTCGGAGCTCGAGCGCTGCGACGCCGTCCTCGCCTCGGGCATGACACTCGGCAACGGAAGCTTCGAACCGCTGCGGGGGCACGCGCTGCGGCACGGCAAGCCGCTGGTGATGTTCGCCCAGACCGGGAGCGCGGTGCTCCCGCGTCTCATCGGCGCCGGCGTCAGCGCGGTGTGCGCCGAGCCGTATCCCTTCTTCTGGCTCGACGGCGGTTCCGGGACCATTCACCGCTACGGCCGCCACGAGCGCTCCGAGGCCGCCCTGTGACCACGGCCGTCCTCAGCCCCGCCGGCAACCGCGAACTTCTCGCCCTGCTCGGCCGGACACCGCTCGCCCGCATCACCACCGACCTGCCCTGCCCTCACCCCGGCTTCTGGGCCAAGCTCGAAGGGCTCGGCGCCGGCGGCATGAAGGCGCGGGCCGCCGTGTCCATGCTGCTCGGGGCCAAGGAGCGCGGGGAACTGCGACCCGGCGCCCCGGTGGTGGAGTCCACATCCGGAACGCTCGGTATCGGACTGGCCTTTGCCGGCCAGGCTCTCGGACATCCGATCGTGCTGGTCGGAGACATCGAACTGGAGCCGTCGATGCGCCAGTTGCTGCGCGCATACGGCGTCCGGCTGGAGCTGGTCGACCGCCCGTCGCCCGACGGCGGATGGCAGGCCGCCCGGCTCGCCCGGTTGCGCGAACTGCGCTCCACGCTGCCGGACGCCTACTGGCCCGATCAGTACAACAACCCCGACAACATCACCGGTTACGCCTCCCTCGCCGCCGAGCTGGCCGCTCAGCTGGACCATCTCGACGTGCTGGTGTGCAGCGTCGGCACCGGCGGCCACAGCGCCGGCGTGGCCGTGCCACTGCGGCGGCACTGGCCCGGGCTCCGGCTGATCGGCGTGGACGCCACCGGCTCGACGATCTTCGGCCAGCCAGCCAGGCCCCGCCTGATGCGCGGCCTGGGCAGCAGCATCCATCCACGCAACGTCGCCTACGACGCCTTCGACGAGGTTCACTGGATCGGCCCGGCCGAGGCCGCGGACGCCTGCCGAAGGCTTGCCGCCGGCAACTTCGTCAGCGGCGGCTGGAGCACCGGAGCCGTGGCGCTCGTGGCGGCCTGGGCCGCCCGTGTCCACCCGGGAGCCGTCGTCGCCACCGTCTTCCCCGACGGGCCGCACCGCTACCTGGGCACCGTCTACGACGACGACTTCGCCGCCACCCACGCGCTCGGGTCCGCCGCCGCGGCCACGCGCCCCGTCGAGATCCCGCATCCGCGGGCCGTGGAGGCCACCGGCTGGGCCCGGTGCCGCACCGTAACCGATCCGCTGGACAACCGAACCACCCGTCTGGAAGAGAACCCGTGAAGGTCAGTCAGCGCACCGTGCGCCTCGAACTCACCGAGCCGCTGCGCATATCCCGCTCGAGCATGGCAGCCCGTGATGCCCTCTGGCTGTCCGTCGAATACGAAGGGCAGTGCGGCCACGGGGAGGTCGTCACCAGCGTGTACTACGGCCTGGACACCGCCACACTCCGGGGGCTGCTGCACGCGCAGGCCGAATGGCTGGCACGCTTCCCCGAACCGGAGAGCGCTCTGGAGGCCCTCCTCGACGGAGGCCGGGAGGGCACCGCGCCGGCCGTGATCGCGGCCGTGGAGTCCGCGCTGCTCGATCTACTGGGCAAGCGCACGGGCATACCGGTCCACGAACTGCTCGGGACTTCGGCCCCGCCGTCTGCCGCCACCGCCCGCACCATCGGCATCACGGCGCCCCCGCGGGCCGAAACCCAGGCCGTCCGCCTGGTGGGGGACGGCTTCTCGGTCCTCAAGATCAAGGCCGGTTCCCGGGACCCCGAGGACGACCTGAAGCGCGTACGGGCCGTGCGTGCCGCGGCTCCGAACGCCCGGCTGCTCCTGGACCCCAACGGAGCCTGGAGCCTCTCCACGGCGCAAAGGCTGCTGCCCCGCCTCGCGGAGCTGGGCGTAGAGGCCGTCGAGCAGCCGATCGCACCCGGCGACCTTGAAGCGCTGGCGAGCCTCGCCGAACGCTCGCCGCTGCCGGTCATCGCCGACGAGGACGCGGTCACTCACGAGGACGTCCGCCGTCTCGCCGGGCGGGTTCAGGGCATCAACGTCAAGCTCGCCAAGTGCGGGGGCGTCACTGCGGCCCTGCGCATCGCCGAACTGATCGCCGGCACCGGGACCGAGCTGATGCTCGGCTGCCTGACCGCCAGCACGCTCGGAATCGCCCCCGCCGTGCATCTCGCCGACCGCGCCCGGTGGATCGACCTCGACGGGCATCTGCTTCTCGCCCACGACCCGTGGACCGGTATCGGCGGCGCCGACGGCACCGTACAGGCGAGCCAGCACCCCGGCCTGGGGGTGCGCCCACGCACCGTGGCGGAGCGTGAACGCGCGTGAGGACGTGGCAAGAGATGCGCGCCTTTCCGCCCGCGATCCGTCTCCTCCTGGTCAACCAGCTCGGCGTCAACACCGGCTTCTATCTGCTGATTCCCTACCTCGCCCTGCATCTGAGCGAGGACCTGGGGCTCTCTGCCGCGGTCGTCGGCATCGTGCTCGGCGCGCGCAACCTCAGCCAGCAGGGCCTGTTCCTCATCGGCGGATCGGCATCGGACCGGCTGGGAGCACGCGGGGTCATCATCGCGGGATGCGCGCTGCGCACCGTCGGCTTCGGGCTGTTCGCCCTCGGCGACGGGCTGGCGGTGCTGCTCGCGGCCTCTGTGATCAGCGGACTGGCGGGGGCGCTGTTCAACCCGGCCGTGCGCGCGTATCTCGCCCAGGAGGCGGGGGAGCACAAGGCCGAGGCATTCGCCCTGTTCAACGTCTTCGCGACCACCGGCGCCCTGATCGGGCCGCTGCTCGGCAGCGCCCTGCTGCTGGTCGACTTCCGCGCCTCCGCGCTCACCGCGGCCGGGATCTTCGCGGTGCTGACGGCGGCTCAGGCCGTCGTCCTTCCCGGGCGCGAGGTCACCGCATCCCCGAACGGCGTTCTCACGGACTGGCGAGAGGTGATCGGCAACCGCGGATTCGTGGCGTTCGCCGTTGCCATGGTCGGCATGTTCACCATGGAGAACCAGCTGTATCTGCTGCTGCCGGACGGGGCCCGCCGGGCCACCGGATGGGACGGCGCGGCCGGCCTCGTCTTCCTCGTCGGCACCCTCACCCACCTCTGGCTGCAACTGCGCATCACGAAAGTGCTGAAGAGGCGGGCCACCCGGGCGAGATGGATCAGCGCGGGGCTCGCGCTGATGGCACTGGCCTTCATACCGCCGATGACGGTGGCGGGGGCCGGGACAGCGGACGGCGGCACGGGCGGCGCGGTGATCGGCGCGCTGCCCGTCCTGGCCGGGGCGCTGCTGCTCCACCTCGGCGTCATGATCGCCCAGCCGTTCGTGATGGAACTGATCCCCGGCTTCGGCCGGCCGGAGCTCACCGGCACGTACTTCGGCCTGTTCTACGCGGTCTCCGGCATCGCCGCCGCCCTGGGCAACACGGCCGTCGGCTGGGCCATGGACGCCGGGGAGCACGCGGGCGCGCACTGGCTGCCCTGGGCATGCTGCTTTGCCTTGGGGCTCACCTCGGCCGCCGGCGTCGCCTGGCTGCAGCTTCGGCGAGTGATTCCCGCCCAGGACGCCGCCGTACCGGTGCCGGCCTGAGGAGACACGGATGACACACACAAACCTGCTCACCGACAACCCGGCCCTGTACGAGGCCCGTTTTCCTGACGCCACGCGACGGGCGGGACGCTGGGCCGAGGACTGCCTGCGGAGATACGGGGCCGGGCCACGGGTCCTGGACATCGGATGCGGCACCGGCCGTGACGCCGCCCATCTGCACGGGGCCGGCCGCAGGGTCGTGGGTGCGGATCTGTCCGAGGCGATGCTGGAGCACGCGCGCGTGCACCACCCCGGTCCGGAATACGTCCTGGCGGACCTGCGCGGATTCGACCTGGGCGAACGACACTTCGACGCCGTCGTGTGCCTGGACAGCGCCCTGCTGTACTGCCACACCAACGAGGAGCTCGACGGCTTCCTGGCCTCCTGCCGTCGCTCCCTGGCGCCCGGCGGGCTGCTCGTCGCGGAGCTGCGCAACGGTGCCTACTTCCTCGGCCGCACCGAACTCCTCGACACCGCGTCCGTCAACGCGTTCACCCGGCAGGGCATCACCTACCGGTCCACCACCACCCTGCGCGTGGACCGGACCGCGCAACTGCTGCGCCGCACACGGGTGTGGAGCGCCGACGACGGATCGGCGCCGGTCGAGCAGCGCTCGGCGTGGCGGCTGCTCTTCCCCCAGGAACTGCGTCACCTCCTCGCCTTTCACGGCTTCGAGGTGCTCGCCCTGTACGACCGGCCCGGTCCCCGCACCGATCCGCCCTGGCGTGAGGGCGACCCGCCCGTCGACACGGCGGACGCCGACCGGTTGCATCTCGTCGCCCGTCTGAGGCACCCCGTCTGACCTCCGCCCCCCACACCGACATCCGCTCCACAGCAAGGACACACCTCCATGAACGACAATCCCGTCAACAGCTCCCGCTTTCCCGGCCTGCGCCGCCGGGGCTTCCTCGCCGCAGCGGCAGGCGCGGCCGGACTCGGCGCGCTCGCCCTCGCCGGATGCGCCGGCTCAGGCACCGCCGCTGACCCCGCCAAGGGCGACGGCAGGCCCAAGCGCGGCGGACGGCTGCGCGCCGCCTTCGCAGGCGGCGGTGCGAGCGAGACCCTCGACCCGCACCTGAGCAACCTCTTCGCCGACGCCGCCCGCGCCAAGGCTCTCTTCGACAAGCTCGCCGACTACGGAGCCGACCTCTCCGCACAGCCCCGGCTCGCCTCGGCCTGGGAACCGAACGCGGGACTGGACCGCTGGAAGGTCACGCTGCGCAAGGCCGAATTCCACGACGGCAAGCCGGTGACCGCCCAGGACGTCCTCCACAGCTACCGTCGCATCGCCGACCCGGCCAAGGCGTTCCGGGCCAAGGCATCCCTGGAGCCCATCGACCTGAAGGCCAGCCGCGCCCTGGACGAGCGGACCGTCGAGTTCGTCCTCAAGCGCCCCACCGCCGAATTCCCCAACGTACTCGCCGCGTTCGGCGCGTACATCGTCCCCGAGGGGCTCGAGGACTTCGACAGGAAGCCGATCGGCAGCGGCCCGTTCCGCTTCGTGTCGTTCTCCCCCGGCAGGTCGGCCGTCTTCCGGCGCAACGACGCCTACTGGGACGGCGCCCCGTACCTCGACGAGCTGGAGTTCGTGGTCGCCAACGAGGAATCGGCACGCACCAACGCCCTGCTCGGCGGGCAGGTCGAGTACGCCCATGAGCTCAATCCCGCCACCGCCCGCGCCCACGAGAACAAGGGGCAGATCCGGATCGTCCGGCTGCCGGGCAGCGCCATGCAGGGCTTCGCCATGAAGACCGATCGGCCGCCGTTCGACGACAAGCGGGTCCGCGAGGCGTTCTTCCTGATCGCCGACCGCAGGGAATTGGTCGACGGCGCCCTGTCCGGCGCCGGCGAGATCGGCAACGACCTTTTCGGAAAGGGCTACGAGTACTACGCCGCCGGCCTGCCGCAGCGCCAACAGGACCTCGGCCGGGCCCGCAAGCTGCTGAAGGAGGCCGGCGCCGAGAGGCTCAAGGTCACCCTCGACACCTCCCCGGTCGCCGCCGGATTCACCGAGGCCGCAGCGATCTTCCGCGACCAGGCGGCCAAGGCAGGCGTGACGATCGAGATCAGGACCGGCAGCAAGGACAGCTACTGGAAGGACATCCTCGACTCCGGGACCCTCGCCTCCTACCGCTCCGGCGCCATGCCCATCGAGTCCCACGTCTCCCAGCGCCTGCTCACCGATTCCACCACCAACGCGACCCACTGGCGGCACAAGGATTTCGACGCCCTGTACCAGCAGGCACAGTCCACCAAGGACAAGAAGGAGCGAGCCGCCGTCTACGAGCGCATGCAGCGCCGCCTGCACACCGAGGGCGGCTTCCTGATCTGGGGCTTCGCCGACTGGATCCTCGGCACCGCCCGGGGCGTGCAGGGCGTGGAGCAGGAGGCGCCGGCCAACTCCCTCGACTGGGCGCGCTTCGACAAGGTCTGGCTGGCGTGATCGGACTGCGGTCCTGGGTCGCCCGGCGGCTGCTGCTCGGTGGGGCGCAGACGGCAGCCGTCGTGCTGCTCGTCTTCGCCCTCACCGAAGCGCTGCCGGGCGACGCCGCCGTGGCGCTCGCCGGCGACCAGCCCGACCCCGAGCGGATCGCCGCCATCCGCGAGGCGATGCACCTGGACCGGTCGGCGCACGAACGCCTGGTGGACTGGGTGGCCGGGCTGCTGCGGGGCGATTTCGGCACGTCCCTGGCCTCGGGGCGACCCGTGAGCACGTACATCGCGGACGGCTTCGGGCCGACCGTGCTGCTTGCTGTGCTGACAGTGGTGCTGCTGGTGCCTGTAGGAGTCGGCCTCGGTGTGCTGGCCGCCCGGCACGAGGGCCGGCTCGCGGACCGGCTCGTCAGTTCGGTGACGCTCGGCGTGTACGCGGTCCCGGAGTTCGCCTTCGGCGTGCTGCTGGTCACCGTGTTCGCCCTGCGCCTCGGCTGGCTGCCGCCGACCGCCGTCGGCTACGGCACCGACCTGCTCGCCCACCCCGCGGCGCTGGTGATCCCCGTTCTCGTCCTGCTGTCGCGGCCGGTGTGTTCGCTCGCGCGCCTGGTACGGGCGGGCACGATCGATGCGCTGGCCTCGCCGTACGTCGCCCAGGCCCGACGCTACGGCATTTCCGGCGCCCGCATCCGTTACGCCCACGCGCTGCCGAACGCCATCGCGCCTGCCACCCAGCAACTCGCCCGCACGATCGACTGGTTGCTGTGCGGGGTCATCGTCGTGGAGGCACTGTATGTCATTCCGGGGCTGGGAACAGTGCTGATGCATGCTGTCGCGGAAAGGGACATTCCCGTGGTCCAGGGCCTCGCGGTGGTCTTCGGGCTGACCACCGTCGCTCTCAACCTCGGTGCCGACCTGGTCGTCCACCGATTCGCGCCCCGTGCGGGGGTGGCGGCATGAGGACGCGTCCCGGCGCCCGTCCGGGACGTTTCGTGCTCGGCCTGGTGGTCGTCGCCGTACCGCTCGCCCTCGCGCTTCTCGGGCCCCTCTTCGCGGGCGAGCCCGGGCCACGAGCGCCCTCCTTCACACTCGGCGGAGGGCACCGGCTCGGCACCGACTTCGTCGGCCGTGATGTGTGGCAGCGGATACTGCTCGGCGGTAGGTCCGTGGTCCTCGTAGCCTTGGCCGCGACGGCCCTGGCCCACCTGGTGGCCCTGCCGCTCGGACTCGTCAGCGCGCTCACCCACCGTCCATGGCTCGAAGAGCTGCTGATGCGGCCCCTGGACGTGCTGCTCGCCGTTCCTTCACTGCTGCTGATCCTGCTGGTGGCCTCCGCCTTCCCGCCGGGGGCGGTGGGCCTGTCCCTGCTGGTCGCCCTGGTCAATATCCCGGACGCCGGGCGTATCGTCCGCGCGGCCGCGGCCGAGGCGGCCTCACGTCCGGCCGTCGAAGCACTGCGCATGCAGGGGGAGACGTGGTGGCGCATGGCCGTCGGCTATGTCGGCAGGTCGATCGCGCGCACACTCGCCGCCGACGCGGGCGTACGGCTGACAGGCGTGCTCTACCTCGTGGCCACGGCGGCGTTCCTGGGCGTCGGAGTCGCACCGGACGCCTCCGACTGGGCAGTGATGGTGGACCGCAACCGTACGGGGCTGTTCGTCCAGCCCTGGGCCGTGGTGGTGCCGGCCCTGCTGATCGTCGCCCTGACCATGGGGAGCAACCTGCTCTTCGACGCCGTACTGGAAAAGCCGCACAGGAAGAGAGGAAACGGGCGTGAACGCGGTCGCTGAGATCAAGGACCTGCGCGTCGAGATCGACGGCCGGCCGATCGTCGACGGGGTCAGCTTTCAGGTCCGCCCCGGGAAGGTCACCGCCCTCGTCGGCGCGTCCGGCTGCGGCAAGACGACCACGGGCCTCGCGCTGCTCGGCGAGTACCCGCCGGGCGCGCGGGTGACCGGGGACGTACGCGTACCCGACGGCCTCGTCGGGTACGTACCCCAGCACCCCGGCGCCGTCCTCAACCCCGCACGCCGGGTCGGGGCACTGCTGCGGGACATCGCCCGCGACCAGGTGCGGACCTTGCCGAGGCCGGAGCGCCGGGCCGCCGCCCGAACGAGGATCCTGCGGGCCCTGGCCCTCGCGCAGCTCCCGGAGGCAGAAGGGCTGCTTCGTCGCTATCCGCACCAGCTCTCCGGCGGCCAGCAGCAGCGCATCGTCCTGGCACAGGCACTGCTGCTCGGTGCCCGGGCCGTGGTCGCGGACGAACCGACCACGGGGCAGGACGTGGTGACGAAGCGGCGCATCGTCGACCAACTGGCGGCGGTCGCCCGGCAGGGCATCGCGGTGGTCCTGCTGAGCCACGACCTGGACGTCGTCCGAGCACTGGCCGACGAGGTTCTTGTCATGCGTGGCGGCCGGGTGGTCGAGGCGGCTACGCCGGAGCAGCTGTGGCTCGCGCCGCGGCACCCCTGGACCGCCGAACTCCTGGCAGCGGAGGGGAACATGGGGGAGCGCCCGCCTGCGCGCGAAGGACACGCGGCGTTGCAGATACGCGGTCTGAGCGCGGGTCACCGCGACGGCGCCCGCACCACCAGGGAGGCGGTGCGTATCCCCGGGCTCACCGTCCGCGTGGGCCAGTGCCTGGCTGTCGTGGGCCGCTCCGGCAGTGGCAAGACCACGCTCGCCCGCTGCCTGGCCGGGCTCCACCGGGACTACGAAGGCGAAGTCCTGCTCGACGGCACCCCGCTCCCGCGCAGCCTGCGCGCCCGGAGCCGGGAGCAGCTGGCCGCGGTCCAGTACGTCTTCCAGGACGCGAGAGCGGCGTTCGACGAACACCGACCGGTTCTGGACCAGGTGGCACGCACGGCGGTCCGCCTGCGAGGTGCGGCCCCGCGAGAGGCCCTCGCCGAGGCCCTGAGCACCCTGGCCGGACTCGGACTCACGCAGGAGTCGGTACGTCGCAGACCCGGGCAGCTCTCCGGCGGCGAACTGCAGCGGACCGCGCTCGCTCGCGCCCTGCTCGCCCGGCCGCGCGTGCTGGTCTGCGACGAGATCACCTCCGGGCTCGACACGGTCACCCGGCGGGGCCTCCTCGACACGCTCGACGGGCTGCTGCGCGAGCGACACGAACTGGCCCTGGTCCTGATCACCCACGATCCTGGCACCGCGGCGGCCGCGGACCGGATCGCCGTACTGGACGGCGGCGAGCTCGTGGAGGAGGGGACGGCGCAGGAGGTACTCGTCACGCCGCGGCACGGATTCACCGTTTCACTCCTGGGAAACGGTGTGCGCGCGGATGCGGAGACACGCCCCTGACCTGGACCGGTACGGCCCCTTGCGTAGAGCGGGCCTTCTCATGGACGCGGCCGGCGGCCCCTGAGTGACCCGAGGCCGTCCGCCGAGCGCGCTCCGTATCGCCCTGATGCCGCGGCGCCGGGCGGCAAGCGTTCCCGGACACTCTGCGAACGCATGGGTGACACAGCGTCACCGCAGCGTTCGCGTATTCCGGTTTCGGGGAGCACCATGGGACGGCAGAGTGGTGGCCCCCCGCAGCCGGCGGGCGGTGTCAGCGCTCCGATCCCGTCTGAGCCCAGCTGGGACGCCCCGACACCGGACGCTGATGGTGATGGACAACAAGACGACTCCCGTCGGGTCCGCGGGGCCGGCAACGAGCGCCGCGGTGTTCGGCGCGCCTTGCTGGGTCAGTCTGATGGCCCGCGATCTCACTGCCGCCCAGGACTTCTACGGTGCGGTGCTCGGCTGGAGGTTCCGCAAGGCCAGGCTGGGCGAGGAGTTCAGTGTCGCCTGCGTCGGCGGCAAACCCGTGGCGGGCATCGGGGCGCTGGCACCCGCACTGTCGGTCGCCGTGGCCTGGACCCCCTACTTCGCCGTCACCGACGCCGACGAGACCGCGGCCCGCATCCGCGAACGCACGGGCACGGTCGCGGTCGGTCCGCTGAACCTGTCCATGGGGCGCGGCGCGCTCGCCTCGGACCGTGACGGAGCCGTCTTCGGGATCTGGGAGGGCGAGCTCATGCGCGACTGGCCCGGCTGGCGAGACCGGGCACCCGCATGGATCCGGCTCCTCGCGCGCGATGCCTTCGAGTCCGCGATCTTCTACGGCCAGGTGTTCGACTGGGCCAGTGATCGACCGGGATGCTGCGAGGTCACGTACCAGGACGGAGAGGTTGTGCTGCACAGGATGGGGCGCGTACTGGCCCGGCTCGCCTCCGGCGCGGATCCCACGGCCAGCAATCCGCTGCTGCACCCGCGCTGGCACGTCCACTTCGCCGTCGAGGATCTGGACGCCACCGTCCGAGCGGCGCAGCAGCGGGGTGGCCGGATCCTCGGGGAGCGGTCCACGCTGCAGGGCGCCGAGGTGACCTTGCAGGACCCCGACGGCGCCATGTTCACTGTCAGCGCCCAGGAGACCGGGCCCGTGGCCAGGATGCCGGACCATCACGAGCCGTGACCCGGTCGGCGGGCACCGATTCCGGTGGAGGGAACCGTCCCATGGACCGTACGAGCCGTGCCGCCGTGTTCGACGTCGACGGCACTCTGGTCGACTCGAACCATCTGCACATCACCGCGTGGTGGGAGGCATTCCGCCAGGCGGGGCACCGGGTCGCCATGCACGACATCCACCGGGCGGTCGGACGGCCCAGCAGCGACCTCGTCGCGCATCTGCTGGGCGAGGACCGCGACAAAGACCAGGACAGTGACATCTCGGCGGGACACAAAGCCCTGTACGGGACCTTCTCCGACCGGTTGCCGGCGATGGAGGGAGCCCGGCAGCTGCTGTTGACGCTGGCGGATTCCGGCTGGACCGTGGTGCTCGCCACCTCGGCCGGTGGAGCGGAACTCTCCGCGCTGCGCAGGGCCATCGGCGCCGATGAAGCCATCGGTGCCACCGCCAGCGCCGACGATGTCGAGAAAGGCAAACCCGCCCCGGACCCGATCGAGCATGCCCTGGTGCTGGCGGGGGTTCCGGCAGAGCGTGCGGTGTTCGTCGGCGACACGGTGTGGGACATGCTGGCCGCCACCCGGGCACATGTGCGCTGTGTGGGGCTGCTGTGCGGAGGGATCCCCAGGTCCGACCTGGTGGAGGCGGGCGCCGCCGCTGTCTACGACCATCCGGCGGATCTGCTGGCCAGGCTGGACGAGGGCCCCTTCGCCGAAGTGGCCCGCCGGGCGGACGCAGATTGACGCCACGGGCACACCTCACCGCCCCAAGGCGCGGCGGACCGGCGCTGCACGGGTCGGACCGGACGCATCGGGTCGGTCGGCGGGCTCGTACGTTCCGCCGCCGACTCACCCGATCCGGTGACCCGCGAGAGGCGCTGTGGCCTCGCCACTGCCCTGGCGTACCCCGCGCAGAAACTCCTCGATCGCCTCCGTGGCGGACACCCGCGGCTCCCAGTCCAGTTCCTGCCGCGCGCGAGCGGCGTCCATGAGCGGAAGCCGCAGCACCGCGTCGAACAACTGCGGCGACGCGGGGGCCAGACGCAGGCCCCAGGCGGCCGACAGTGCCGCGTGCACCGCTGCCCTGGGCACGCGGACCACGCGCGCTCGCAGCAGCTCGCCGAGCCGCTGGGCGTCGATCACCGGGTCCGCGGCCAGATTGAACGCACCGTGGGCGTCGAGCAGCACGGCGTGGAGGTAGGCGCGGGCCGCGTCGTCCGTGTGCAGCACCTGGAAGCGCAGGCCGTCGAGGTCCGGTACGAAGGGCACCACCCCGGGCCGGATCACCGGTCCCGGCAGGAACCGGCCGGCGAAGATGCGGCGCTGCTCGCTCGCGGCCTCTTCCTTGAACAGGAATCCGGGACGCATGCGCACAAGGCGGATGCCCGGGTGCTCGCGCTCGTAGGTGTCCAACACCCGTTCCAGGTATGCCTTCTCGCGGCAGTAGGCCGCACCCGGCCACCCGTGGGTGGGCCAGGACTCGTCGACTCCCCGGCCCGTCTTGGGCCCCGGGGAGTAGGCGCCGACCGACGAGGCGTGCACCAGGACGGGCACGCGCGCGGCGGCCACCGCATCGAACAGCCTCAACGACCCGAGAACATTCGTCTGCCAGGTCACCACCGGGTCATGGGTCGGCTGGAACTGCCAGGCGAGATGGACCACGGCGTCGGCGCCGTCGACGAGGCGGCCGAGCTCGTACGCGTCGTCGCCCCGCGACAGATCGACCGAGGCCCATGTCACCCGGGAGATCTCCAGCTCCGGAACCCTGCGAGCCAGTCCCAGCACCGAATCGACCCTTGGGTCGCCTGCCAGTGCTCTCACCACACTGGTGCCGACATTTCCGGTGGCCCCGGTGACCACCACCCGCAGTCCGGTCTTCTCGCTCATCACACACTCCGTGCGGTTGCGGTTGCGTTGGCATGAGGGGCGGGTCCCCGGCCTGACCCGGGCAAAACAGCCGTGCGGACGAATGCCGGGGAATACGTCCACCCCCACCCGAGTGGTTACGGAAAGTGACCACTCGCGTGGCGGGCCGCGGCGTCCCGGATCACAATGAGGGGCCGGACGGGATCAGGGTCCGCCGTGCCAGGGGGGTCGCAGACACCGGGAGTAGACATGATGCTGATGCCCGACGCCAGCGTGGTCACCAGGCTGATCGCCCGTTACCGGGCACAGGAGCATCGCGTGCTGACCGCCCCGCACGACGAGCCCGCGCGCAGACGCTTCGAGGACACTGCGTACACGCTCTGTGTCCTCATGTGCGAGCGCACGGCTCGCGAAGCGGTCCTTGCGGCCGAACGCTACGTGGGTCGTCGCATGCGGCCCGCGGCGCGCCCTCCCGCCCGACCCGCCGCTCGATCCGCCGCGCGGCCCGCCGACCGGCGGGTGAGCGGCGGCGCGTCGACCGGCGGGTGCTGACCGGCAGCGGTACGAGGCGGGGCGTGCGGCCCCGGCACGGAAAGGAGCGAGGTGCCCGAGGTTCGCACGGTGCTATGGGTTCCCGTGGCCGCGATCGCCGGCTGGCGCAAGGATCCCGTCGTCGTCCAGACGCTGCGCTCGACCGCGGCGGCGACCATCTCCTATGTCGTCGCCCTTCAGCTGAGCAGCGAACCGGCCCCCCTCACCGCGCCGTTGACGGCGCTGCTCGTCGTCCAGGTCACCCTCTACTCCACGCTCACCACTGGTATCCGCCGGGTGAACTCGGTGGTCGTCGGGGTGCTCATCGCCATTGCCTTCAGTGCGCTCGTCGGCCTCACCTGGTGGAGTCTCGGGCTGATCATCCTGGCCTCCCTGGTCGTGGGGAGATTCGCGAGGGTGGACGAGTTCGTTCCCGAAGTGGCCATCAGCGCCATGCTCGTCCTCGGTGTCACCCAGGTGGCCGACACCGCATGGGACCGGGTGCTCGAGACCCTGATCGGGGCGGTGGTGGGGCTCTTGTTCAATATGCTGTTCGTTCCCCCTGTCTGGGTGGAGGCCGCCGGCCAGTCGATCGAGGACCTGGCCCGGCGTATGCGGCAGCTGTTGGTGCACATGGGCGAGGAGCTGACCAGCGAGACGCCCGTCGAGCGGGCCGCCGCGCGGCTGCACGAGGCCCGTCGGCTCGACAACGACATCGCCGAGGTGGACGCGGCCCTGCGACAGGCGGAGGACAGCCTGCGGTTCAACCCCCGGGTGAAGGAAGGGCTGCTGTACCGCATCGTGCTGCGTACCGGCCTCGACACGCTGGAGATCTGCGCCGTCGTGATGCGGGTACTGGCCCGCACCATCACCGACCTCGCCAAGGCGCGCAGGGACGAGAACCTGTTCCCCCACGAGGTCGGGCTCGCGCTCCAGGAGTTGCTGGCCCATGTGGCCGACTCGCTGGTGAGCTTCGCCGTACTGGTCACGAGTCAGACGAGTGAGAGTGGAGAGGCAGCGGAGTCACGGCTGGCCGCCGACCTCGCGGCGGCGCGCGCGGCCCGGGACCGGGCGGCCGAGCTGCTCCTGCAGGACATCCAGCGGCTGCCCCGCCAGTGGCAGCTCCAGGGCGCGCTGCTCGCCGAGGTCGACCGGATCTTGGACGAACTCGACATGGACCACCGCACCCGGCGCCTGATGGAGGAGCTCGACCGCAGCAGGGAGGGTCGGCACGGGCGCCGCCGGCTGTTGCCGTCGCTGCGCAATTGGGCGGGGAGCAGGCAGGAGTAGGAGCCCTGCTCGCCCGGTGACGCGGGGGGCAGCACGATCGGCGCTCCATCAGCCGGATGAAGGGCGACGCGGCTCCGGCCGAGCAGTCCGGGTGACGTCCGCCAGGGGAGAGGGGTCCACCACGAATCCGCTGCGGGGCCGGGTGGGCAGCCGGTTCAGCGGGATGGTCAGGTCCTGGAGCGGCACTCCGTAATCGAGTGCGGCCAGACGGGACGAGAGGGTCCCCAGCAGCGCGAGGGTGATGTCCTCACCGGCGCTGTGGCCGTGCGCGGCGTCAACGCCGCCCGGCGGAATCAGTGCGTCCGCATTCCAGGTCCGGCCGAGGAAACGCGACGGGTCGAAGGCGTACGGGCGCGGCCACAGCGCGGGATCATGATGAAGCCCGTAGACGTCCAGCAGGACGAGCGAGTCCTCGGGGATCTCTTCGCCACGCCACCACAGATCCGTGGCCGCCAGACCGCCCACGAAGGGTACGAACGGATAGAACCGGCGCAGCTCGCGGGCGAAGACGCCGGCGTACGCGGGATCCTCGCGCAGCAGCTTCCGGTGGCGCGGCCACCGGTGCAGTGCGTGCGCGGCGAACGTCACATACCACGCCACGGCGACCGTCGGGCGGATGATGTCGAGCAGTTCGACGGCCGCGGTGCGCGTGTCCAGCAGCTCACCCTGCTCGTCCCGGTGCAGCGCCACCGCCCGTAGCGGATACCCGGCCGGGGCCGCTCCGGGCACCGTCGCCCCGTCGTCGTCGCGCGCCTGCTCGATGAGCAGGCCGAGTCGTTTCTCCTCGCGGGCACGCGCGCCGCGCGCCCGCCAGTGGCGCGGCCCCGGCGTGGCGAAACCGTCGACCATGGCCACCAGGTCATGAGCCGTCCCCCGCGCCACCTCGTCGTCGGGCAGCGGAACTCCCGCCCACGCACAGACCGCGCGCGTGATCACCACGCTCGACTCGGTGAACAGCTCGATCTCGGCCCGCCGGGCCCAGGCGCCCCGTGCCGTGTCCCATTCGTCCGCGGCGTACCGCCCCACCTCCGACATCGCGGCCTCGTCCTCGAGGAGCGCCGGCGCACTGGGCGCCGTGTCCACCCGGCCGTCGGGCGTATGCACCGGGCTCCGGCCGAAGAGCCTGTCCAGCACCGGGCCCGGGAGCGCGGAACGGCGCCGGATATGTGTCTCGTCGTAGAAGAACCGGACCGCGTCGGGCCCGTGCAGGGCGATCGCCCGGTGTCCGAGCAGCCGCATGTGCACCGGAGCGCCGCCGCTGTGTCGCATGAGGCCCGGAAGCCAGCCGTACCCCTTCGCCATCAGCGCGAGCGTGCCGTCGACGTTCAACGTCTTGGGCCCTTCCATGCCGGGCGGGTGCCCGTTCGGGCGGCGGGCATGCGGATCCTCTACGCGGCGTCCCGCATCACTTCGGTGCGCAGCTCGTCGCAGCAGCGGCTGATCAGCCGCGAGACATGCATCTGGGAGATGCCCAACGTCTTGGCGATACTGCTCTGCGTCATGTCGCGAAAGAAGCGCATGTACAGGATGTCCTGCTCGCGTTCGGGCAGTTTGCGCAGCCCGGGCTTGACCGCTTCCCGGTCGACGAGCACATCGATGGCCGGATCGGCCTCACCCATCGTGTCGCCCAGTGAGTACCCGTCGGCGGCCCCCGGGAGCTCGGCATCCAGGGACAGTGCGGTGAATGTCTCCAGCGCCTCGAGCCCCGCGATTACGTCCTCCTCGCTGAGCCCTGCCGATTCCGCGATCTCGGCCACCGTGGGGGACCGGCCGGGGATGGTCGTGGTGAGTTCCTGGCGCGCGATGCGGACCCGGTTGCGCAGATCCTGGACCCGGCGCGGCACATGGAGGGCCCACATGTGGTCGCGGAAGTGGCGTTTGACCTCGCCGACGACGGTGGGCACCGCGAAGCTCTCGAACGCGCCGCGGGAGGGGTCGTAGCGGTCGACCGCTTTGACCAGACCGAGGGCGGCTACCTGCTGCAGGTCCTCCAGGGACTCCCCTCGGTTGCGGAACCGCCCGGCGAGCCGTTCCGCCATGGGAAGCCAGGCGGCGACGACCTCCTGGCGCAGCCGCCGGCGCTCGGGACCGTCCGGGAGCGCGGCCATCCTCCGGAAGGCGGCCGAGGTGTCAGGAGCATCGTCGTGCGGGTGCTTGCTGTGTACGGACGTGCGCATGATGTCGCGGCTCCCCGAAAGGGTGTGGGTGCCGGTGAAGACAAGGCTCACCGGGGATACGGACGGGGCCAGGACGCCGCACGCCAGGAGCCCCGGCTCCCAGGGGCATGCCTCCTGTCCAAGCACATGACGCGGTTGCCCGGCCCGCATGTGAGGAAACCTCCCGGGCATGGGAATTCGTACGCCCGCTGTGGGTACCTGTCTTCCGCTCGGGTTTGCCGGCCACGGTGGCGGCAGGGCCCGAGCGGGCAATGACTCAGGCACCAGCGCAGGGACGAGCGTCGAGGAGGCGGAAGCCCATGGTCCCGGGAGCCACCAGGCCGACGGGGGGAGAGGCCACCGGCGATGAGCGGTTCGGCCTCGAGACGAGACGGCACGCGGGGACGGTCGTGCTCGCGCTGCGCGGCGAACTCGACCACGACACCGCGGAGCCGCTGCGCGAGGCACTGTCCCGGCATGTGGAGGCGGGAGCCGAGCGGGTCCTCGTGGACTGCAGCGGGCTCGGCTTCTGCGACTCCACCGGCCTGAACGTCCTGCTGCATGCGCGGCTGTCCGCACAGGAGTTGGGCGGACGCATCGAACTTGCCGGTCTGCGCCCCCCGGTGGCGCGAATGTTCGACATCACCGGGGCGCGTGCCGTGTTCCGCGTGTACGACGGCGTGGACGAGGCCCTGACGGACCGGCCAAGGACCTAGCGGAGGAGGCTGATGAGTACGAGCCTCCGTGGGCGGGGGCAGACCCGCCGGCTCGCACTGTTCGGTACCAAAGGTGTGGTGAGCCGCTGCCGCGACTTCACCCGCGAAGCGCTGGCCGACTGGGGCTGGACCACGCCAGGCGTCGCCGACGAGGACGCGCGCGTCGAGGATGTGCTGCTGCTCGTCTCCGAAGTGGTCACCAACGCGTGTCTGCACGCGGGGGGCCCGCAGGAGCTGATGCTGCACCAGTCCGGCGGTCGTCTGCGTATCGAGGTGGCCGACGCGAGTCCCGAGCCGCCCCGGCACCGCCTGCCCAACAACCTGTCGCTGCCCGGCGGCCACGGCCTGATCATCCTGGAGCGGCTGTCACGCAGCTGGGGGAGCGAACCGCGAGGCGCGGGCAAGGTGGTCTGGGCGGAGGTTCCCGTGCCGCCGGACATGCTCTAGGGCCTCGGACTCTCGCTCCTCCCCTCGGCGGTGCCCGGCGGTCCCGGTTCAGCGGTGCTCGGCTGGCCTGGCGATCGCCGACACGACGGCAGCGGGCTCTTCGTCGGACCGGGCGTCGTCGGCGACCGGCGGTGCGTCGTCGAGCATTCCGTCCCGCAGCGTCGCAAGGATCCGCGCCAGCAGCCGCGAGACATGCATCTGGGAGATGCCCAGCCTCTCCCCGATCTGCGACTGCGTCAGCTCGTCGCCGAAACGCAGCGACAGGATCAGCCGGTCCCGCTCGCCGAGCATGGCGATCAAGGGCTTCAGAGCCTCCAGGGAGTCCACGATGTCGAAGGCCGGATCCACGGCACCGAGGCTTCGGGCGACCGCGCTCGGCGCCTCCTCGTCGGTGACCGCCGAATCCAGGGACTGCGCCGTGTACCCGTTGGCCGCCTGCTCGCCCAGCACCACCTCCGCCTCGTCGACGTCGAGATACCTCGCCAGCTCCGCCGTGGTCGGCCTGCGCCCCAGCTGCTGCTCCAGTACGTCGAGCGCCTTGGCGAGGCCGATCCGCAGCTCCTGGAGCCGCCGCGGCACCCGTACCGACCAGCTGGTGTCCCGGAAGAACCGCTTGATCTCCCCGACGATCGTCGGCAGCGCGAACGAGGCGAACTCGACCTCACGCTCGACTTCGAACCGGTTGATCGCCTTGATCAGGCCGATGGTGCCGACCTGGACGATGTCCTCCATCGGCTCGGCACGGTTGGCGAACCGGACGGCCGCGAACTTCACGAGGCTGAGGTTGAGCTCGACGAGGGTGTTGCGGACGTACTGGTACGCCGGGGTGCCCTCCTCGAGCATCGCCAGCCTCCTGAAAAGGGCCGTCGACAGCGTGCGGGCGTCCAGGGCCGAGATGCTCCGGGGATCGGGGATCTCGGGCAGATCCGGTGGCCGGGCATGGAGTCCGCCCCCGGGCGCCGCAAGGCTGGAAAGGGTGTTCACTCTGCTGGACATCGCGTCATCGGCTCCTCCGACGGACAGCGGCCGGCGCTGTCGGCTGCAGCGGGACCGTCGTACGAGCACTACATGTCTTGGACATTCCCATTTGTCACGGTTTGAAGCCCTGATCCGGGGCACCTGGGTCGGTATGGGACGTGTGCAGCAGCAACGGGCGGTGTCGCAGACCCGTCGCTTCCCTTTGGACGGCGGGCCGGGCGTGGTGGGGCGCTGCCGGGATCTGACGCGTCAGGTGCTTCAGGAATGGTCCGCTCTGACCGGCCCGGCCGGACGCGTCCTGACCGCGGACATCGTGCTGCTGGTCTCCGAGATCGTCACCAACTCGTGCAGGCACGGTGGCGCTCCGTACGAGCTGAGGATCGATCGAGCCCCCGGCCTGCTGTGGGTCCAGGTCAGCGACACCAGCCCGAAGCGGCCGGTGCCCCGCGGCACGCACCGCGCGGGACGGGTCTCCGGGCACGGCCTGTATCTCCTGGAGCGGCTGTCCGAGGCGTGGGGATGGATGCCGCGCGGCACAGGCAAGGCGGTCTGGTTCGTCGTCGCGACCCCGAAGTGAGGCGCCTCGGGACGGGCCATGCCCGGAATGTCGGCCGCGTGGTCCGCGTGCAACAGTGGAGACAGCCCGAGTCACGACAGCGCGAGGTCTGCGATGGATGCGTCTGCCACGTCGCCCGATCCCCAGCAGGGCCGGCCTCCGGTGGAGCTGAGCGAGGAGCTGAGCGAGGAGGGGCTCCGTAGGCTCCTGGCCGGGCTCACTGCCGTACGCGACGGAGATCTGTCCGTCCGGCTCCCGTCCGACGCCGGCGGCCTGCTGGGCGAGATCGCCACGATCTACAACGGCATGGTGGACCAGATCTCCCTGATCACCTCCGAGGTCACCCGGGTCGCCCGGGAGGTCGGCGGGCAGGGCCTGCTCGGCGGTCAGGCGCGCGAGCCCCGGGCCAGCGGCGTCTGGCACGAGCTCACCTCGGGCGTCAACACCATGGCGGACAACCTGACCTCCCAGGTGCGCGCGATCGCCCAGGTCGCCACGGCCGTGGCCCGCGGCGACCTCACCCAGAAGATCAGGGTCGACGCACGCGGGGAGATCTTCGAGCTCAAGGAGACCATCAACACGATGGTCGACCGGCTGTCCTCGTTCGCCGAGGAGGTGACCCGGGTCGCCCGGGAGGTCGGCACCGACGGAAAGCTCGGCGGCCAGGCCACCGTCCGCGGTGTCTCCGGCACGTGGAAGGACCTGACCGACAACGTCAACTTCATGGCGAACAACCTCACCAATCAGGTCCGCAACATCGCCCAGGTGACCACCGCCGTCGCCCAGGGCGATCTGACCCGCAAGATCGACGTGGACGCGCGCGGCGAGATCCTCGAGCTGAAGACCACCATCAACACGATGGTCGACCAGCTGTCGTCGTTCGCCGCCGAGGTCACCCGCGTGGCCCGGGAGGTCGGCAGTGAAGGACGGCTCGGCGGCCAGGCGGAGGTCGAGGGAGTTTCCGGGACCTGGAAACGGCTCACCGAGAACGTCAACGAACTGGCCGGCAACCTGACCCGCCAGGTGCGCGCGATCGCCGAGGTGACCAGTGCCGTCGCGGAGGGCGATCTGACGCGCTCCATCACCGTCGAGGCCCCTGGCGAGGTGGGCCTCCTCAAGGACAACATCAACGCGATGGTCGAATCCCTGCGCGCGACCATCCGCGCCAACGAGCAACAGGACTGGCTCAAGACCAATCTGGCCCGGATGTCGGGCCTCATCCAGGGGACCAGGAGCCTGCCCGCGGTCGCCGCACTGATCATGGACGAGGTGCCGCCGCTGGTGTCCGCGCAGTACGGAGGCTTCTTCCTCGCGGAGGAGGGCGAAGAAGGTGTCGAGCTTGTGATGATCGCCTCGTACGGTGTGCCCGACGCCCCGGGAGGCGGACCGCGCCGCTTTCACCTCGGCCAGTCACTGGTCGGCCAGGCGGCCCGCAGTCGCCGCCCCCTCGAGGTGCACGACCTGCCGCCCGGCTACGCGACCGTCGCCTCAGGCACCGGCAGCATCGACCCCCGTCATCTGATCGTGCTGCCGGTCGTCCTCGAGGACCAGGTGCTCGGCGTCATCGAACTGGCCGCCGTGAGCTCGCTGACCGTCGTGCACCGCGACTTCCTCGACCAGTTCATCGAGACGGTCGGCGTCAATGTCAGCACGCTGATCGCCAACACGCGTACGGACGAGCTGCTCGACCAGTCCCAGCGGCTCACCGCCGAGCTCAGCACCCGGTCGAAGGAACTGCAGTCACGGCAGGAGGAGTTGCAGCGCTCCAACGCCGAACTCAAGGAGAAGGCAGCGCTGCTCGCGGACCGCAACCGCGACATCGAACGCAAGAACCTGGAGATCGAGCAGGCCCGCCAGGAACTGGAAACCCGCGCCCAGCAGTTGTCACGCACCTCTATGTACAAGTCGGAGTTCCTGGCCAACATGAGCCATGAACTGCGCACCCCGCTCAACAGTCTGCTGATCCTCGCCCAGCTGCTCGCCCAGAACCTCGAAGGCAATCTGACGGAGAAGCAGGTCGACTACGCCGAAGTGATCCACTCCGCGGGTTCCGACCTGCTCCAGCTGATCAACGACATCCTGGACCTGTCCAAGGTCGAGGCCGGCAAGATGGCCATCCACCCCGAGGCGTTCTCCCTCGCAGACCTCATGGAGTACGTGGAGGCGACGTTCCGGCCCGTCGCGAGCGAACGGGAGCTGTCGTTCGAGGTGATCGCGGAACCGGACACCCCTCAGGAGCTCACCACCGACGAGGCACGGCTGCGGCAGGTGCTGCGCAATCTGGTGTCCAACGCACTGAAGTTCACCGACGAGGGGCACGTCGAACTGCGGATCGCCAACGCCGTACCCCAAGAGATTCCCACGGCGCTGCAGAACACCGGGCCCGTGATCGCCTTCCGGGTCCTCGACACCGGCATCGGCATCCCACCCGAACGTCTGGAGAGCATGTTCGGCGCCTTCCAGCAGGGCGACGGCACCACCTCACGCCACTACGGCGGTACCGGACTGGGCCTGTCCATCAGCCGCGAAGTGGCCCGCCTGCTCGGCGGTGTCATCGAGGCCGAGAGCACGCCCGGCGCCGGCAGTTGCTTCACGCTCTATCTGCCGACCGAGCGGCGGGGCGGCACATCCGTGGAGCACCTCGCCCACAACAGCGCGCAGCGGCAGCCGTCCGAGGAGTCGCGCGAGCGGGCACCGGCGGGCGGACACACCGTGCTCGTGGTCGACGACGACACGCGCAATGTCTTCGCGCTCACCCAGATCCTGCAGCGCCATGGCGTGACCGTCCTGCAGGCCGACAACGGCAGGTCCGGCATCGACATGCTCGAAGCGCACGATGAGGTCGATCTTGTGGTGATGGACGTGATGATGGCCGGTATGGACGGCTATGCCGCCATGGAAGTCATCAGACAGATGCCGCACGGAGCGGACGTACCGATCATCGTGGTCACCGCGAAGGCGATGCCGGGCGACCGTGCCGAGGCGCTGGCCGCCGGTGCCGACGACTATGTGGCCAAGCCGGTGGACGCGGACCATCTGCTGGCCAAGATCCGCATGTGGCTGGCCCGCGGCCGCTGAGCCGCACATGCCGAGGTGCGTGTACGCAAACGCAGACGAACGACTGCCGAGGGCCGAACGAGGCCACGGGTGCGTCGCGCCCACGCGTCGCGGCCGCGGCACCTTCGTGGCGGACCGCCGGCGGTCGATGGCACTGATCCCCACGGTCACGGCACGCGACGGCGGGCTCGGCATCTGCCCGCCGGGTGCGGCTCCGCGGGGTTCGCGCTCACAGGACGTGCACCGCGATCAAGCTTGTGTCGTCGTCCGTGTCGCCGGTCGCCGCGGCCAGCAGCCGGTCGACCTGCTCGTCCACGTCGCACGCGCTCAGCTCCTCCGCGGTACGGCGCAGCGCGTCCAGGCCCTCGTCGATGCCGTCGTAGCGGCGCTCGATCAGGCCGTCCGTGTACAGCAACAGCGTGTCACCGGACATGAGTTGGGTGGTCGCCTCGTGATAGGCGAAAGCCGGCACGGCGCCCAGCAACACATCGCGCGGCGGATCCAGCCACTGCGCCCTGCCGTCACGCAGCAGCAACATCGGCAGATGACCCGCGCTCGACCAGCGCAGCGTACGGTCCCTGGGGTCGTAGAGAGCGCACACCGCGGTGGCCGTGGGATGGCCCGGCGCGTGCAGCGTCACCTCGTTCAGCCATTCCATCAGCCGTGCCGGAGAGTGCCCGGTGAAGGCCAGCCCACGCAGGGCGTTGCGCAGCGCGACCATGCCGGTGGCCGAATCGATGCCGTGCCCGGCGATGTCGCCCACCGCGACCAGCACCTCGCCGCTGGGCAGCGGCAGAACGTCGTACCAGTCACCGCCCACGCGATACTCGTGCGCGGCCGGCCGGTACCGTGCTGCCGCCCCGAGCCCCGGCAACTTCTGCAGCGAGGGCATTTCCGGCACGATCGCCTGCTGGAGCTGCAGCACCAGCCGGTGTCGCAGCGTCGCCTGCGCCCGCACCGCTGTGAGCTGGTCGAACGTGGCCGACAGCGCGACCTCCGTGTGGTACTCCGCCGAGACGTCCTGGTAGACGCCCGCGATGCCGGTGACCGCCGAGCCGCTCAGCAACGGCTCGGCGGCGATACGGACATGGCGTTGCCCGCCGCCGTCGTCCCGGCTCATCCGCAGGATCGCCGACGCGCCCTTGCGACGCTGGGTGAGATCCGCCAGCAGCTCGGCCAGGGCGTTCGCGTCCTCCGGATGCACCCATGGGCCCAGCTCGGTGAGCGGGACCGGTTTCGCGTCCCGCGCCATGCCGAAGATCGCGTAGGTCTGCTCGCTCCAGTGCGACCGTCCCGTGGTCAGATCGTCCTCGAACACCGCGAGGCCCTGCAGCCTGCCCACCGCGCGGCCGACCGCGGTGCGGGGATGGCTCGAGGTGTGCCACAGCACCACCGTCCGGTCCGGCCCGGACGACAGGACCCGCACGTCCAGCAGCGGATCGGGGGCGTCGGGCCGGTGCTCCGCGGGCAGTCGTGCCGCACGCTGCGGGGACGGTGCATAGCGGGCCCGCCGTGACATCGACGCCAGGTCGCGGTGGAGCAGGGGGAACGCCGCTTCGATGGGCCGGCCCACCACGCGGTGTGCCCCGCCGAGCGCCTCGGCCGCGGCGGCGTTGACATGGTCGACCGCCAGTGACGCCGTCTCGGGATCACGGCCCAGCACCATCGCCGGATACGCCAGCGTGTCCAGCAGGTCGTCGAGAGCGGGCTGCTCGGAGGCCGGGATCTCCTCGGCGACCAGTACCCTGGCCGCGACCCCGAGCAGCCCGGTGAGCGCGGCGCGCACCGACTCGTCGAGGTCGCTGCGATCCGGCCAGACGGCCAGTGCCAGACCCACGGTCGAGCCACGCAGCCGCAGCGGGACAAAGGCGCGGGCCGCCTGCGGCGACGGGCCGGGAAGCCGTTCGCCGTCCGGAGACCCGTCCGGCAGCCAGACCGGCGAGACGTCCGCCAGCGCCGAGCGGATCGGCGGGGGAGCGGCCGGCGGGATCCACTGCCACTGGGCGGCCTCCAGAGCGCCGACCCCGGCGTGCCCCGCGAGCCGAAGGCACCCGGACCCGTCCAGGGCCCACAGCCACAGTCCCTCCACGCCCAAGGGCCGCAGGCCGCCTTCCAGCAAAGTGGCCGCGCCCTGGCTCACCGTACGGTCGGCCTCCGCCGCCGTGGTGACCCGGCGCATCCGACGGGCGCTGATGAGCTCCGCCGCTTTGTCGGGGCTGCCCGCCGAGGACGGTGCCGTGACCGCGATCTTCCCGGCGACACCGTTCACGATGTCCGCAGCGAGGTCCTCGCGGTCCACGGTGGCCGACGCGGCCAGGTGGGCCAGATGCTCGGCCGCCTCGGCGGGCGACGTGCCGAGTTGCGCCGCGAGAATGCCGGTGGCCAGGTCGGTCAGACGCCGACGGGTCAGCTCCTCACGCAGGGCGGTGTTCTCCTCGGCCAGACGGACGACGAGCGGAGACGGTTCGCTGTGCCCGCCGCTCGCGCCCGTGGCCTCCGGCGCAGGCATGATCACGACCACTCCCATCCCGAGCAGTCAAGGCGACCACTGTGTGGTGGCGCCCGGTCTGGATTTTACGCGGGTACGGCCCACCACGAGTGGTGCCGAGACACACGGGTACCCGCTGAGCCCGGACAGCCGCCCGTGCGGTCCCGGCAAGGGAAGGAGTGGTCATGCCCCGCGGTTCGAGTCCCAAGCGGGAACGGCAGTACGAGCACATCAAGGAGAGCGCCGAGGAGCGCGGAGAGAGCGCGAAGCGCGCCAAGGAGATCGCCGCGCGCACGGTCAACAAGGAACGTGCCCGCTCGGGTGAGTCCCGTACGGCCAGTAAGAGCTCCCTGGAGGACATGTCGTCGTCCGAGCGCGGTGGCAAGCGCTCCCACAGCGGTTCGCAAGGGCCCACCTACGACCAGTTGTATGCGGAGGCGCAGCGCCGCAACGTGCAAGGCCGTTCCTCCATGAACAAGGCCGAACTCAAGCGGTCACTCGGTCACTGACGCAGCGTCCTGCGGCACCGCGGAGCCCGAACACCAGGCCGGGCCGCTTCGGGGGCCGCCGTCCGTCCGCCTACTCCCGTTCACCTTGGTGGTAACGCCAGCGCAGCAGCGCACCCAGCCCGCCGACCGGGACGCGGTGCGCGCCGTCGATGTGCACCGCCTGTGCCGGCGCGCCGGTCATGGCCGCCGAACGCAGCAACGCATCGTCGGCCCGTGCGGAGGCGGGATGCGTCTCACCGAGGTACTGGGTGTCGGAGCGGCGCACCGCCACCTGGTCGGGCTCCGGGCCCACCCACACCTCGCGGTGGGTGTCCGCACCCTCCGGGCATACGAACAGCTCCGCGATCCGATGCTCCCGGGCGGCCTCCACCAGGGCGGCCACCCCTTCGGCCGCGCCCTCGTGCGCGGAGAGGAATCGGTCCATACCGGCTTCGGTCAGTCTCTGCGCGTACTCCTGGGCCGCACGCTCCACGTCCTCGTCGAGCAGCCGGGTGCCCGCCCCCTCGGCGCGGCCGCCGTGCTCGGTCTCGACGGTCAGATCCTGGAGCGCGACCGGCAGCCGCCGGTGGACCGACCTGCGCTCCCGCGCGTCGCCGGCCAGCACGATCACATCGGCGCGGACGTCCTCCTGGCATGCGGCGATGGCCTTCGCGACCTCTTCGGCATTGTGCTCCCAGGTGTTCTCGACACTCCGCTGGAAGTGGCTCTCCGACATCTCGTCGCGTCCGGCGCGGTGGACCGGCCGGTCGAGGCCCTGTGCCTGCCCCGCGGACCGCCTGCCCAGGGGGGTGCGCAGCTCGAGGTCCGCCCCGATGCGATCGATGTACGCGATCAGACACACCGGCTCCTGCGCGGCAAGATCCAGCAGCGGAGCGACTCTCGGCAGTGCGGACCAGTGGGTGTCGACGCCGGACGGCGGGCGGGTCGTCAGCGGCCGGTCGAGCACGACCTCGCCACTCGTGGCGAACACCGCTCGCCCAGCCGTCCCCGTAGGGCCCGGCCCCCCGGCCAGGGCTTCGTACACCGTCTGCGCGGTCGCCTCATCGGCTCCCTGCCCGCGCAGTGAGCTGCGCGCCTCCCGGGCTTGCAGCTCCCGGCTGCCCGGGGTGGACTCGTCGGTGCGGCCGGCGTCGAGGTGGACGCTGGCCCACGGGCCGGGCCGCTCGTAGAGACCATTGAGAAACGACAGTTTCATGACGTCCTCCGAAGTGGCCGGATATCGCGTCCGAGCGGGTACCCGTAAGGCGATGGGCCACACGCCAGGCCAGTGACAGGGATACGGAAAGGGGACGGTTCCCGTGAAGGAGACCGACAACCCGGGCGTCGACCCGGCCCGGCTCGCTGAGCCGGATCTGCTGCGTGAACTGGAAACCATCCATCGAAGCCGCCATGACACGCTGCTGTACGGCTCGGATTCCGCGCTCGCAGCCCATGACGCCCGAATGGCCGCATTGGAGGCCGAGTACCTGCGACGCCATCCGCACCGGTCCGCGGCATCCGGCCGCACCCGTTCCGGGGCCCGTACCCGGGGGGAGTCGTGACCGGACCTCAACGCCTGTGACCGTGCCGCTCGATCCCGGGGCGCGGCGGCGATGTTCAGCTGCCCGCCGCCACGTCGGCCGCCTTGGCGAACTCGGCGATGAACGCGGCGCAGAAGGCCTTCAGGTCGGCAGGTTTCCGGCTGGTGATCAGCGTGCTCGGCGCGACGGTGCAGATGCTCACCTGCTCGTCCTCCCACTCGCCGCCCGCATTGCGGATGTCGGTGCGCAGACTGGGCCACGAGCTCAGCGTGCGGCCCCGCACCACATCGGCCTCGACCAGCATCCATGGGGCGTGACAGATCGCGGCGACCGGTTTGCCCGCGTAGAAGAAGGCCCGTACGAACGCGACCGCGTCCTTGTTCATGCGCAGCGCATCCGGATTGGCCACCCCGCCGGGCAGCACGAGAGCGCCGTACTCGTCCGCCGAGGTCTCCGTGACCACCTGGTCGACCGGGAAGGTGTCCGCCTTGTCGAGGTGATGGAAGGCCTGGACAAGGCCCGGCCGCGTCGACACCAGCCTCGGCTTGTCGCCGGAGTCGGTCACCGCCTCCCACGGCTCGGTGAGCTCGATCTGTTCGACCCCTTCGGGAGCCATCAGAAATGCGATCTGCATGGCATCGCTCCTTGGTCGGTTGGGCAACCGGTCGGTGCCAGACGCGAGTACCCGGCGGGGAATGCCCGACACGCCCGCACGATCAGGTTTGAGTCCGCCGTGTGCGGGGACCCGACGGGCCGGCCGAGCGGCCGAGGGATGAACGGGCTGACGGGCCCCGGCCCGGACGGCGGTCCGGGCCGGGCCCGTCTTCGTATTCGATTACCGAACGGGACTCTCACAGAACGCGACCTCGCGTGATCGCTCGCAGGCCGCGCATGCTCTTCACATTCTCGATCTCCTATGTGTTCCGAATCTCGTTCACCAGTCCGGCCACAAGGTTCGCCCGCTCGGCCATGACGTCGATCACCAGGTACTCGTGGTCGGCGTGGGCACCGCCCCCGACTGCTCCGAGGCCATCCAGTGTGGGCACCCCCAGTGCGGCCGTGAAGTTGCCGTCGCTTCCGCCGCCGACCGCCTTGCCTTCGAGGCCGGGAAGCAGCTGCTGTGCCACCGCAAAGAGCCCGGCCGACGCCGACTCGGGCATCGGGGGTCGGCTGACGACTCCCTGAACCGAGATCTCCGCCTCATCGAGATGCGGCGCCAGTGCTGCGAAGGCAGCTTCGATCCGTTCCTTCTCGTCGGCCGACTCGACCCGGACGTCGACGATGACGGTCGCCTGCGCGGGAACGACGTTGTCCGGTGTTCCTGCGGACGCGACGGTCGGGGTAACGGTCGTGCCCCTGTCGGGTCGACCGAGCGCTGCGATATCCAGTACCTGGTGCGATGCTTCGATCAGGGCGTTGACCCCGGCTTCGGGCTCGAGGCCCGCGTGCGACGCGCGGCCCGCGATGGAGACGTGGAACGTGCCGCAGCCTTTACGGCCGGTCTTCAGGGCTCCGCCGTCAGCGGCGCCCTCGAGCACGAGTACAGCGCCGCAGGCAAGGGCTCGTTCCTCGATCAGAGCTCGGGAGGAGCGGGAGCCGACCTCTTCGTCGGCGGTCACCAGGATCTCGACGCCTGACCGGTCATCGAGCGTCGCCAGGCCATGAACGGCCTGTACCAAACCGCCGAGCATGTCAAAGACCCCGGGGCCGGTTGCATGCCCGTCCTCGACCATGAACGGGCGGCGTTCAAGGGTGCCGAGCGGAAACACCGTGTCATGGTGACCGAGGATCAGTACTTGGGATCGCCACCAGCTGACCATCGGACGTGTGGCCCGGCTGCGCTCCCCACGAGGACGGCCTGCCCGCCGAGGCGGCTCTCGAAGAAGGCGGCGACAGCTTCGGCCGATGCCGTCAAGGCGTCCAGATCGCGCGAGGGAGACTCGATTTCGACGAGTGTCCTGAGGTCCTCGATCATTGCGTCGACATTCACACGGACGGTCTTGTGCATCGTCTTCAGCGCGGCCCTTCCTGCTGCCGGAACGCCTCCAGGATGCGGTCGGCCGCGAGGGTCGCCGTCAGCGCGCCGTCCCGCACCTGCCTCTCCAGCTCCGGGGCGAGCTCGCGCACCTCGGGATGGCGGCGCAGCCGGTCCAGAAGCTCGTCGTGGACCATCGCCCACGTCCACTCGATCTGCTGGTCCCGCCGTTTGGCGGCCAGCCGCCCGGTCGAGTCCAGCACGGTCCGGTGCTGCTCCAGCCGCTCCCACACCACGTCGAGTCCGGTGCTCTCCCGCGCGCTGCACGAGAGCACCGGCGGGGTCCAGGCGGCGTCCGCCGGATGCATCAGCCGCAGGGCTCCGGCCAGTTCCCGTGCCGCGGAGCGTGCGTCCCGTTCATGCGGTCCGTCCGCCTTGTTCACGGCGATCACGTCGGCCAGTTCCAGCACACCCTTCTTGATGCCCTGGAGCTGGTCACCGGTGCGGGCGAGGCTCAGCAGCAGGAAGGAGTCCACCATGCCGGCCACCGTGGTCTCGGACTGGCCGACGCCGACGGTCTCCACGAGCACCACGTCGTAGCCGCCGGCCTCCATCACGATGATCGTCTCGCGGGTCGCCCTGGCCACGCCGCCGAGGGTGCCGGCGCTGGGGGAGGGCCGTACGAATGCCGCCGGGTCGACGGCCAGGCGCTCCATCCGGGTCTTGTCGCCCAGGATGGAGCCGCCCGTGCGGGTGGAGGACGGGTCCACCGCGAGCACGGCGACCCGGTGGCCAAGGCCCGTGAGCATCGATCCCAGCGCGTCGATGAAGGTGGACTTGCCGACGCCGGGCACGCCGCTGATGCCCACCCGCCGGGCCGCCCCCGCGTACGGCAGCAGCTCGGTGAGCAACTGCTGGGCGAGCGCGCGGTGGTCGGGACGCGTGGACTCCACGAGCGTGACGGCACGGGCGATGTACGCCCGCGACCCCTCACGTACGCCCTTCACATAGGCGTCGATGTCGATCTTCGGGGGCATGGGCCTACAGCTCGTGGCCGAGCGAACCGGCCAGGGTCTTGACCAGCTCCCTGGCGGCGTCCGGGATCACCGTGCCGGGCGGGAAGACCGCCGCCGCACCGGCCTCGTGCAGCGCGGGGACATCCTGCGGGGGGATCACACCACCGACGACGATCATGATGTCCTCGCGCCCCTCGACCGCGAGCTGCTCGCGCAGCGCGGGCACCAGCGTGAGATGCCCGGCGGCCAGCGACGAGACGCCGACGATGTGCACATCCGCCTCGACCGCCTGGCGGGCGACCTCGGCCGGCGTCTGGAACAGCGGGCCGACGTCCACGTCGAAGCCGAGGTCGGCGAAGGCGGTGGCGATCACCTTCTGGCCGCGGTCGTGACCGTCCTGGCCCATCTTGGCGACCAGGATGCGCGGCCGGCGGCCCTCGGCCTGCTCGAACTCCTCGACCAGGGCACGGGTGCTGTCCACCGCCGGCGATGTGCCGGCCTCGTTGCGATACACACCGGAGATCGTACGGATCTGGCCCGAGTGCCTGCCGTACACCTTCTCGAGTGCGTCCGAGATCTCACCGACGGTTGCCATGGCACGCGCCGCGTTCACGGCCAGCGCCAGCAGATTGCCCTCCAGGCTGCCGCCCTTCGCGGCACCGGCCTCGGCGGCCGCGGTCAGGGCGCGCAGGGCGTCCTGGCAGGCGGCCTCGTCGCGCTCGGCCCGCAGCCGCCGCAGTTTCTCCACCTGCTGGGCGCGCACCTGGGAGTTCTCGACCTTGAGCACCTCGATCTGCTCGTCGGTCTCCACCCGGTACTTGTTGACCCCGATCACCGGCTGGCGGCCGGAGTCGATACGGGCCTGCGTACGGGCCGCGGCCTCCTCCACCCGGAGCTTGGGGATACCGGCGTCGATGGCCTTCGCCATGCCGCCCGCGGCCTCGACCTCCTCGATGTGCTGCCAGGCACGCCGCGCGAGATCGTGGGTGAGCCTCTCGACGTACGCGCTGCCGCCCCACGGGTCGATGACCCGGCACGTGCCCGACTCCTGCTGCAGCAGCAGCTGGGTGTTGCGGGCGATCCGCGCGGAGAAGTCCGTCGGCAGGGCCAGCGCCTCGTCGAGGGCGTTGGTGTGCAGCGACTGCGTGTGCCCCTGCGTCGCGGCCATCGCCTCGATACAGGTGCGGGTGACGTTGTTGAAGACGTCCTGCGCCGTCAGCGACCAGCCGGAGGTCTGCGAATGGGTGCGCAAGGACAGCGACTTGGGGTTCTTCGGGTCGAACTTCTTCACCAGCTTCGCCCACAGCAGCCGCGCGGCCCGCAGCTTGGCGACCTCCATGAAGAAGTTCATGCCGATCGCCCAGAAGAACGACAGCCGGGGCGCGAACGCGTCCACGTCCAGCCCCGCCTCGATCCCGGCCCGCAGATACTCCATGCCGTCTGCCAGCGTGTACGCGAGCTCCAGGTCGGCCGTCGCTCCGGCCTCCTGGATGTGGTAGCCGGAGATGGAGATGGAGTTGTAGCGCGGCATCTTCTGCGAGGTGTACGCGAAGATGTCCGAGATGATCCGCATCGAGGGGCCGGGCGGATAGATGTAGGTGTTGCGGACCATGAACTCCTTGAGGATGTCGTTCTGGATGGTCCCGGCCAGCTTCTCGGGCGGTACGCCCTGCTCCTCGGCAGCCACGATGTACAGCGCCAGCACGGGCAGCACCGCGCCGTTCATCGTCATCGACACACTCATACGGTCCAGCGGGATGCCGTCGAACAGCTGGCGCATGTCGTAGATCGAGTCGATCGCGACACCCGCCATACCGACATCGCCGGTCACCCGCGGGTGATCGCTGTCGTAGCCGCGATGGGTCGGCAGGTCGAAGGCGACCGACAGACCCTTCTGGCCGGCCGCGAGATTGCGCCGGTAGAAGGCGTTCGACTCCTCGGCCGTGGAGAAACCGGCGTACTGACGGATCGTCCAGGGCTGGTTGACGTACATCGTCGGGTACGGGCCACGCAGAAACGGCGCCACACCGGGAAACGTCCCCAGGAAGTCGACCCCGTCAAGATCCCGCTCGGTGTACAGCGGCTTGACCGGGATGCCCTCCGGCGTCTCCCACACCAGTTCGCCGTCGTCCTTGCCGGTGGACTCCTTGACGGCACTGCGCCACTGGTCCTCGCTCACCCCGGCCGTGCCGCCCGGTTCCAGCTCGATGCCAGAGAAATCCGGGATCCCCATCACGCCACTCCGATCCGGTCGAGGACGGAGGTCAGCACGGCGATCACGTCGCCGCCCGCGACGACGAACTCGTCGACCCCGGCCTTCTCGTACGTCTCACGCTGCTCACCCGGACGCCCGGCGAGGAACACCCGCAGCGCCCCTGCCGACTTGAGGGCCTCGGCGACCGGCCCGGCCTGCTCCGCGTAGAGCGCGTCGCTGGAGCAGATACACGCCACCGCGGCCCCGCTGTCCGCGAACGCCTGCGCGGCCGAGGCCGCGTCGACGGAGACCGGGTCATGGACCGGCTCGATGCCGCCGGCCTGGAAGAGATTGGCGGCGAACGTCGCCCGCGCGGTGTGCGCGGACGCCGGGCCGAGCGCCGCGAGGAAGACCCGGGGCCGGGCGCCGCTCGCGGCCAGATGCGCGTCGGAGCGGGCCCGCAGCGCCTCGAACGCCTCGTCCCTGCGCACCTTGGGCAGACCGCCGCCGGGCTGTGCCGGTGCCGCCTCGCGCTCCACCGGCGACTGGGCGAGCAGCGGGAACTCGCTGACCCCGGTGACCGGTTCGCGGCGCTTGGCGAGGTTCTTGCTACGGCTGTCCCACGTGGCTGCGAGCCGCTCGGCGACGAGTCCGTCCCGCAGCGCCGCCACCTGGCCACCGGCCCGTTCGATCTCCTGGAACCACTGCCAGGCAGCGTGCGCGAGTTCGTCCGTGAGCTGCTCCACGTACCAGGAGCCGCCCGCCGGGTCGATGACCCGGCCCAGATGCGACTCCTCGAGCAGAATCGTCGAGGTGTTGCGGGCGATCCGGCGCGCGAACGCGTCCGGCAGCCCCAGCTCGTGGTCGAACGGCAGCACGGTCACCGCATCGGCGCCGCCCACACCCGCGGCCAGCGAGGCCACCGTGGTGCGCAGCATGTTCACCCACGGGTCGCGGCGCGTCATCATCACCGAGGACGTCACCGCGTGCTGGCGCTGTGCACCGGCGGCCGGGGCCGCGCCGCACACCTCGGCGACCCGGGACCACAGCCGGCGCGCGGCGCGCAGCTTCGCGATCGTCAGGAACTGGTCGGCCGTCGCCGCGTACCGGAACTCCAGCTGCCCGCAGGCCGCGTCCACGCTCAGTCCTGCGGCGGTCAGCTCCCGCAGCCAGGCCACACCGGTCGCCAGCGAGCAGCCCAGCTCCTGCGCGGCGGAGCCACCGGCCTCGTGGTACGGCAGGGCATCGACCGACACCGCCCGAATGCCCGGGTACGTGCCGTGGCACAGCACGGCGAGTTCCGCGGCCGCGGTGGTTCCGGCCTGCAGACCCCCGTGCTCGCCGGTGCGCGCGGCATGGCCGAGCGGGTCCGCGCCGAGAGTGCCGAGCGCGGCCTGAGGCGCCACCTCGCGCTCCTGGTACAGCCGCAGCAACCGCCGGGCGGCCGCGTCGAATTCGCTGCCCGCGTCCAGCGCGACCGGAGCCAGGTCGAGATAGACCCCGTCCAGAGCGGTGCCGATCGCGTCGACCGGCACACCGGCGGCGCCGACGGCAAGCCATACCGAGGTGGCCCCGTTCTCGAGGTCGCTCAGCACCGCCTCGTTCGTACGCACCGGATCCGGCCGGTCATGGCGCTGGCGCACATCCCAGCCGGAGACCGCCGCGCCCTCGGGCGTGGCGCCGCGGGTGAAGGGGGCGAAGCCGGGGAACCCGGAACCGCGTGCGCCGTCGGGCGCGGTGTACAGGGGACGGGCGACGAGCCCGTCCTCGAGAGCCGTGGAGAGTGCATCCTCGGCCGCCGAGCCCTGGGCGTCCTTACCTGCTTTGCGCAGCACGCCTTCGACCAGGCGCTGCCACTGTTCATGGGTCGCATCCGGGAACTCGGCGGCCAATGAGAACCCGTCATCGGGGAGGACCGTCATGCTCAGATGCTAGGTGAAGCTCCCAAAGGTGCAGCAGGGGAAAAGGCTGTGACCTTGCCCTCTTCGGCCCGCTCTTGATCCTTTGCATCCGGTGCCCTATCCGCTGCCCGTCCCCGGCGTGCATGGGCGTACCTCGGGCGGGTACCCGGACCCGCATCAGTGGAGCGACAGGAATCACCGAAGGAATGACTGACAGAAAGGCTGAGTCACATGGGTCTGGGTGGATGCATCCTCCTCATCGCCGCCGGCGCGATCCTCACGTTCGCCACCGACTGGGAGGTGAAGGGCGCCAACCTCGACGTGGTGGGCATGATCCTGATGGCTGTCGGCCTCATCGGTGTCGCCACGTTCACGAGCATCGCCAAGCGGCGGCGCGTCGTCGTGCCCCCGTCGACCCCGGTCGTCGACGAGCGGCCGGACCGCCGCATCTAGGGATCAGTGAGAAAGGCCCGATGCGTGACCGGCCCCCGCGTGGGGCGCGGCGGCGGTTTGGCGGCCAGGACCGAGGGCACTCGGACAGCGCTGCATCGGCCAGGATTCAAGGCGCCTCCTCCAAGGGAGCAGTGACATGCGATTCCCCTCACTCGATGACGGGCAACTGGCGGAACTGGGGCAGCAGTTGCGAGTGGATGCCGTGCGCGCCGCCGACGCCGCGGGGTCCGGGCACCCGACGTCCTCCATGTCCGCGGCCGATATCGCCGCGGTACTTCTCGCCCGCCACTTCCGCTACGACTTCGACCGTCCGGAGCTGCCCGGCAACGACCGGCTGATCCTGTCCAAGGGACATGCCTCGCCGCTGCTGTACGCCCTCTACCGGGCGGCCGGAGCGATCGACGACGAGGAACTGCTCACTTACCGTCACCGGGGCAGCCGGCTGGAGGGCCATCCCACCCCACGGCTGCCCTGGGTGGACGTGGCCACCGGATCGCTGGGCCAGGGCCTGCCCATCGGGGTCGGCATGGCACTCGCCGGGAAGAAGCTCGACCAGATCCCCTACCGGGTGTGGGTCCTGGCGGGCGACAGCGAGATGGCGGAGGGCTCCGTCTGGGAGGCCGTCGAGCACGCCGCGTACGAGCACCTGGAGAATCTGAAGCTGATCGTCGATGTGAACCGGCTCGGCCAGCGCGGCCCCACCCGCCTCGGATGGGACCTCGACGCCTACGCCCGCAGGCTGGAGGCATTCGGCTGGAACACGATCCGGATCGACGGCCACGACGTCGGTGCGATCGACGCCGCGCTGTCCCAGGCCGTGTCCGAGATCGGCCGGCCCACCGCGATCCTCGCGCGCACCGAGAAGGGCCACGGAGTGGCCGATGTGGAGAACCAGGAAGGCAAGCACGGCAAACCCCTGCCCGACGCGTCCGCCGCGATCAAGGAGCTCGGCGGAATCAGGTCCGCACGTGTGGAGGTCCGCGAGCCCCCCGCCGCACGGGTGCTGCACGCACGGCCCGACGGCCCGCTGACCCTGCCGGTCTTCGACGTAGGCGACGAGGTCGCCACCCGTACCGCCTACGGGAAGGCCCTCGCCGCACTCGGTTCCGCCCGCACCGACGTGGTCGCGCTCGATGCGGAGGTCGGCGACTCGACCCGTACCGAATACTTCGCCAAGGAGCACCCGGAGCGCTATTTCCAGTGCTACATCGCCGAACAGCAGCTCGTCGCGGCGGCCGTCGGCATACAGGCCAGGGGCTATGTCCCCTTTGCCTCCTCCTTCGCCGCCTTCCTCACCCGCGCCCATGACTTCATCCGTATGGCCGCTGTCAGCAGGGCCGCGATCAATCTGGTCGGCTCGCACGCGGGCGTCGCCATCGGCGAGGACGGACCGTCGCAGATGGGCCTCGAAGACCTGGCCATGTTCCGTGCGGTCCCGGGCAGTACCGTGCTCTACCCCTGTGACGCGGCATCGACGGCTCGGCTCGTCCCCGCCATGGCCGACCTGCCGGGCGTCAGCTATCTGCGCACCTGCCGGGGCGACATGCCGGTCCTGTACGGACCCGAGGAGGAATTCCCGGTCGGCGGCTCGAAGGTGCTCCGCAGCTCGGAGCGCGACCAGGTGTGCGTGGTCGCCGCCGGAGCGACCGTGCACGAAGCACTGCGCGCCGCCGACGTGCTGGTCCGCGAGGGCATCACGGCCCGCGTGGTCGACCTCTACTCGGTCAAGCCCGTGGACGCGGAGACCCTCCAGGAGGCGGCGCTCGACACCGGATGCCTGATGACGGTGGAGGACCACCGGGTCGAGGGCGGCATCGGCGACGCGGTGGCCGAAGCGTTCGCCGACGGCCGCCCGATGCCCCGTCTGGTACGCCTGGGCGTACGGACCATTCCCGCGTCCGCCACCCCGGACGAGCAACTGCACCTGGCCGGCATCGACGCCGAGTCGATCGCCGCCGCCGTGCGGCTGCTGGTGGCGGAGGCGATGGTGAGCCGGTGAGCACCCGGCGCATCCGGGCCGGCAGGCACACCGTCGAATCCACCGTTCCGGCAAGGTCCTCTTCCCGGACGACGGGATCACCAAGGCGGACCTCGCCGAGTACTACCGTGCGATCGCGCCGTACATGCTGCCGCAGTTGCGCGGCAGACCGCTGATGCTCGAGCGGTACCCCGACGGCATCGGCCGGCCCCCTTTCATGCAGAAGCAGACGCCCCGGAGCTACCCCGAGTGGGTGCGCAGGGTCGAGGTCGCCAAGGCGGACGGCACCGTGACACACACCGTGTGCGACAACACCGCCACCCTCACCCACCTGGTCGACCAGGCATGCATCACCTTCCACCGCTGGCAGTCGCGCGCGGACCGGATCGACCGGCCCGACCGGCTGGTGTTCGACCTCGACCCGGCGGGCGACGACTTCGAGCCGGTGCGCCGGGCGGCGCAGCAGCTCGGCGAACTGCTCGAACAGCTCGCACTGCCCTCAACGCCGATGACGACGGGCTCCCGCGGTCTGCATGTGATCGTTCCGCTGCGCGGCGACGCGGACTTCGACGAGGTGCGGGCCTTCGTCCAGGAGATCGCCGCGACACTCGCCGAGCGCGACCCCGACCGGCTGACCACCGCCGTACGCAAGAAGGCGCGCGGGGATCGCCTCTATCTGGATGTGCAGAGGAACGCCTACGCGCAGACCGCCGTCGCCCCCTACTCGGTACGCGCCAGGCCCGGCGCGCCCGTGGCCACCCCGATCAGCTGGGACCAGTTGAAGGACCCCGGCCTCACCGCCCGGCGGTGGACCGTCGCCGATGTGCTCGACCAGGCCCGTACCGAGCCGTGGAAGGACGTACGCGGTCGTCGCCCGAGGGCCCTTGGCCCCGCCCGCCGCAGACTGGCCGCCCTGCGGTAGGGGATGGGGGGATCCGGCGCCGGACAGCACGACACCCAGCGGCGGAGCGAGCACGATAGGAATCATGATCTGCACCTCCACACCGCGGATTGCCCCGGATTCGCCGTCACACGCTCTGATGCGGAGGTAAAGGTGATGGACGAGAACAACAATGAGCGCGGGCACGGACGGGACGAAACAGAGGAAGAGCGGGCGGACCGGCGCTGGGGAGATCTTCTGCAGGAATTGCGCGTCGCCCAGACGGGTGTGCAGATCCTGTTCGGATTCCTGCTCACGGTCGCGTTCCAACCGCGCTTCGGCGAACTGTCCGACACCGATCGGACGCTCTATTCGGTCACCGTGATGCTGGGCGCGGCGACCACCGGGGTCCTCATCGGACCTGTATCGATGCACCGGCTGCTCACCGGGCAGCGGCTGAAGCCGCAGACCGTCGTGTGGGCCTCGCGCCTGACCGTGCTGGGGCTGTTCCTCCTGCTGTGCACCATGGCCTGCGCGCTGCTGCTCATTCTGCGCGTCGTTCTTGCGGACACCCTCGCATCGTGGCTGGTCGCAGGCATGGTGGTGTGGTTCGTCCTGTGGTGGTTCGTGGTTCCGGTCTGGGGTCGGGCCACCTACCGCACCCGTGAGTGACGGGTTTTCAGCCGGCGGGCTCAACAGCATGGGTGGGGTGGGTGTGGACTCCTGGTGCTGTGGCGGTACTGTGCGCGCACCGCCCGTTGGGTGGCGCTGCAATTCGTGGAGGAAATCAGTGACTGAGATCAAGAGATCGTGGCGGCGGTCGGGGGCTCTCATAGCCGCCGCGATGGTCGGTGCGCTCGGCGTCGGCCTCGCCGCAGGCCCCGCCGTGGCCCACACCCCCACCTGGGAGGTGGACTGCGATGCGGTCGTCCTCAATCTGACCAACTACGGCCGTGACTCCCAGAACACGGTGACCGTCACCGTGGACGGCAAGGACCTGCTGCCGACCGAGACGTTCGCCAACGACTTCAAGAAGACCCTCAAGCTGCCGGCGCACGACGCGGAGGTCTCCGTCCGCCTCGTCCTGAAGGCGAGCGACGGCGATCAGCACTCGCGCGACGAGACCAAGACGGCGCCCGTGTGCGAGGAGTCGCCGAACCCCTCCACCACGCCTAGCCCGTCGCAGTCTCCGACTCCGTCGGAGACGCCGGGTACGGCCACGCCGACGCCGAGCACCTCGACGAGCTCTGCCCCCGTGAAGCCGTCGGCCGCGCCGAGCACCGAAACGCCGGACCTGGCCGAGACGGGCTCCTCCAGCTCGACTCCGCTGATCGCCGGGGCCGCGGCTGTGGTCCTCGTCGCGGGCGGTGGCATCATGTGGGCCGCGCGCAAGCGCCGTAGCGTCCAGAGCTGACAGCGGCGCCTGCCGTGGTGCGGCAGTGCCCGGGTGGGGCGGGTGGATCGCTGGACGGCGATCCACCCGCCCCGCGGCGTGTCAGGCCGCGGCCGGCGTGTAGTGCGGGGCTGCGTCACCCTCCAGGACCCGGCTCGCCGCGCCGTCGACGCTCACCGGCACATCGCCCGCGACGGTCACCCGGTGCAGCAGGCGCGGCAGGTCGCCGTAGTCGTCGGGCGCGTAGTGCTGGGTGATGCGGTTGTCGAACAGCACCAGGTCACCGGGTGCCCAGGTCCAGCGCACCACGTTCTCCGGCCGGGTCACATACGACTGGAGGATGCGCAGGATGTCGCGGGACTCCGACGGTGACAGGCCCACCAGGGTCTGTGCGAACCCGCCGATGAACAGACCGCGTTCGCCCGACTCGGGGTGGACCCGCACCACCGGATGCTCGGTGCGGTACTTCGTGGACACGAATCGCGCCCGGCGCTCGGCCGCCTTTTCGTTCTTCGGCTCCGCGTAGTCATAGGCGTTGGTGTGCACGGTCCCGTCTGCGGACGGCGGCTGCGCCGGACCGCCGGACGGGCAGGTCCGGCCAGCGCCCCGTCTGGATCGAGCAGGGCTGGGCTGGGCCTCCAGCCCGGAGGTGAGTACTCCAGGCTGGAACCCCCGAGGACTTCAACCGCCTCGGCGCGATGGCCCAGAGCCTCATCACCCTGCCGGACCCATCGACGAGGCGCACCGCGTGCCGGGGATCAAGGGGCAGCGCCTGATCGTCACCCCGGACGGTGAGGCGCTGCACCGCATCAGCACGCTCATCGACACCGGGGTCGTCCATGTTGAAGTCCAGGACGTCCTGCCCCTGCACATGGCGGCCGAAGCACACCGGACCAGCAAGATCGGCCAGGTCCGCGGCAAACTCCTACTCACGCTGTGACGGAAATTTCCCGCACGAGTTGAACGGTGGTCGCCGACGCGCCGGGAGCGGACCCTCAAGGTGTACAACACGGTGGCCGGGGGTGGATCGGCAGTGTGAAGACCAGTCTGCCGATGCCGGACAGGTGTCCCCGGCCTCTGTCATCGCCCTGTACTGGGCTACCACGCGAGAGGATCACTCGCATCGTTGCCGAGGCCGGGGCCCCGGCGGGGGAGGCTCGTTGTGCGCGTGCCCAGGGTTCGACATTGTGGCTTGTGCAGCGCCTTCCTCCCTTACGCGTCGGCGGCCTCACCCCCTACTCTGACCACTGCTTGCGAGTTACCTGTCAGTTAACAAGTCGTTTGATGGGCGCACCCGGGCCCGGAGGTCAATGTGAGTTCCGCGCAGTCCCCTCTTGAAAATCGCTCGGTTTCCGTGGCGCACCTCTTTCTCTCAAGAGTCGAGGCCACACCCGACCGGGAGGCTTACCGCTATCCCGCGCCGGCCGACGACGGCGCTCCCGGCACCGAGCAGTGGCGCTCGCTGACATGGGCGCAGACCGCTGAGCGCGTCACGGCGATCGCGGCCGGCCTGCTCGCCCTCGGTATGCAGCCCGAGGAGCGGGTGGCGATCTCCTCCTCCACTCGGGTGGAGTGGATACTGGCCGACCTGGGCGTCATGTGCGCGGGCGCGGCCGCCACCGCTGTCTACCCCAGCACCAATGCCGATGAGACGGGGTACATCCTCTCCGACTCCGGCAGCCGGGCGATCTTCGTCGAGAACGCCGCCCAGCTGGCCAAGGTGGTCGCTCACGTCGACCGCTTGCCCGAGCTGGGCCATGCGATCCTCTTCGACCCTGAGGCGGACATCCCTCAGGTGGAGGGGCTGGAGGTGCTGTCCCTCGCTGAGCTGGAGAAGCGGGGCACGGTGTATCTGCAAGAGCACCCGGACGCGATCGGGGAGACGGTCCGGGCAATCGAGCCGGAGCAGCTGGCCACTCTGATCTACACCTCCGGCACCACCGGCCGACCGAAGGGCGTGCGTCTGGTGCACGACTCCTGGTCCTACCAGGCCGTGGCACAGGAGGCCGGCGGGCTGCTGCGCTCCGACGATGTGCAGTTTCTGTGGCTGCCGCTGTCCCACGTCTTCGGCAAGGCTCTGATTTCCGGTCAGATCAAGACCGGCCACGTGATGGCGGTGGATGGGCGGGTCGACCGCATCATCACCAACCTGCCCGCCGTGCGCCCCACCCTGATGGCGTCCGCCCCGCGGATCTTCGAGAAGGTCTACAACGGCATCGCGGGAAAGGCGAGAGCCGAGGGTGGCGCCAAGTACAAGATCTTCCTCTGGGCGGCGAAGGTCGCCCGCGACTACGCCAGGGCCAGGCAGGAGAGCATGGCGGCAACCGGAAGACGCAGCGTGCCTCTGTCGCTCGTGTTGCAGCACGCCATCGCAGACAGGCTGGTGTACGGCAAGATCCGCGCCGCCTTCGGAGGCAACCTGCGCGCCAGCGTTTCGGGCAGTGCCGCACTCGCCCCCGATATCGGCTACTTCTTCTCCGGCGCCGGCGTGCACGTCCTCGAGGGCTACGGTCTGACCGAGACCAGCGCGGGCTGCATCGTCAACCCCGCCGACGACAACCGAGTGGGCACGGTCGGCACACCGCTGCCCGGCACCGAGGTCCGCATCGCCGAGGACGGCGAGATCCTGTTGCGGGGCCCCGGCATCATGCGCGGCTACCACAACCTCCCCGAGAAGACCGCGGAGGTGCTGGAGAGCGACGGCTGGCTGCACACCGGCGACATCGGCGAGATGGACAAGGACGGCTTCGTCCGGATCACCGACCGCAAGAAGGACGTGTTCAAGACCTCGGGCGGCAAGTACGTGGCGCCCACCGAGATCGAAGGCCGCTTCAAGGCCGTCTGCCCGTTCGTCAGCAACATCCTGGTCATCGGCAACGGCCGCAACTTCTGCAGCGCCCTGATCACCCTGGACGAGACCGTGATCATGCCCTGGGCGGCGTCTCACGACCTCGGCGGCCGTAGCTACGCCGAGGTCGTCTCCTCGCCGCAGGTCCACGAGCTGATCGACGGCTTCGTTCAGCGGGTCAACGGCGACCTGCAACGGTGGCAGACAATAAAGAAGTTCTCGGTGCTGTCGCGCGACCTCGACATCGAGCACGGTGAACTCACCCCGAGCCTCAAGGTCAAGCGGCCTGTTGTGGAGCGTGAGTACGCCGAGGTCATCGAGGGGATGTACGACGGTTCCCGCGAGGCCTGATCTCCATCTGTCCGGTACGGCACTTCTCACAGCCGTACCGGACACTGGGTTCACCTGTCCGAGAAGGGCATTCGCCTCGCCGGACACCAAGGCAGTCGTCCGGTGGGCAATGGCGCCTGCACGGCTGGGGAGTCTTTCCGGCCAGGCGACGCGGAGGACCAACGATACCGGTGTGGCCCAGATGTGCTTGGACGACCTTGGTGTCTGTGCAAGCGAGCAGCTGTAAAGGGGCCGAGCCGCGGCGCAGGTCGTGCAGTCGTATGCGGTAGACAACCTCGTCCAAAGCCTCGGCGGAGACTGGGCGCTCGACCCCGTCGGCTCCGCCCACCTGATCTACAGCGATGGGCGGGGCATCGGCTTCCGCCCATCTTCGCCGGAGCCCTCCTGCGCATCTGGATCACCGGCAAAGTTTCCCAACGCTTCTCGCCCACGCCAGTACAGCCGACCAGGCCCTCCATGAAGCGCACCTCACCGCCCGTCTCCCCGAAGGCCGTTGCTGCAAGGGCTCGTGTCCCCTCCTGCCTCGGCGCCCGGCCGTGCGAGGGGATCAGCCGTCCGTGCCGTCCGGGCCGGCGACGAGGAAGACGTCGGACAGCGGCGCGGTGTCGGCGCTGGCGCTGACGAGCAGGTCGTACGTGCCGGGGGGCAACACGCCGATGTCGAACCGCTGCCGCTCGCGGGGGACCGTGATGGCGCGGTCGACCACCCGTATGCCGGTGGACCGACCGGTCACCGAGAGGCGGGCCCGGACTTCGGGCAATTCGCTCTCGCTGAGGGCGCTGTTGGCGCCGATCTCGCAGACGACGGGTTCGTCGGCGAGGTAGAGGTCGTCACCGAGGTAGCTGAACCAGGATGTCACGGCGGCGCGCAGGTCGTCGATGCGTACGTCGTGCAGGGACTGGAGGATGCCCTTCAGGTGGTCGAGCATCGCGTCCTGGTTCTGCAGGCTGCCGTGCTTCTGCGGGACGAAGGTGCGGGCGTCCTCAGTGCCGGAGAGGGCGGCGGAGAGCTTGGGCACGGTTCCGTCGCCGCCTTCGTCCAGGTCTTCGCGGGTCATCAGGGTCTCGACCTTGTGGTCGGTGTGCCGGGCCGACTGCCTGGTGGGCTGGTCCATGCCGACGATGGGGTGGTAGATCACCTGGTTGGACTCCCAGGCGGGGTCCTGCCGGTTGGCGGTGGCCGCGGTCTCCATCTCGCCGAAGAAGCTGGTGAGATGGCTGCTCCACTGCGGCTGCCAGCCGGGCAGCGCGGCCTTGGCCGGGGTGGCGGCCAGGCCGTCCGGCCCGTACACGCACTTGTAGACGGGCACGAGCTGGTGCAGGCCGGTGAGGGAGCGCAGGAGGCACGTGAGGTCGTGCTCGAAGGGACCGAGCCGCTTGTGGAAGCCGTTGCACAGGAACTCGACGGCGTTGAGCGAGCCGTAGTAGGGGGTGCCGAAGGTCACGATGGCCCGGGTGTCCTTCCAGCCGCCCAGTGCCTCGACGTAGTAGCGGGAGACGAGCCCGCCCATCGAGTGCCCGACCAAGACGAGTTGGGCCGTGGCGTTGCCGCTCGCCGCACGCCACTTCCGCAGCCAGGTGGCGCTCTGTTCGGCGAGTTTGCGGGCGGCGGCTCGGTTGTCGCGCCGCCAGTCGTACGGGAAGGGGAAGTAGTTCTGGCCTTCCTTCAGGTCGAACTGCGTCAGCAGGAACTTCTCGATCGCCGTGTAGCCGTCGATCTTCCACAGGCCTGGCAGGGTGTGGAGACCGGGCACCAGCCGGTCAGCGGCGACGCCGTCGCCGAGGTCGTCCACGTGCCAGTCGTCCTCCCCGAGTTCGAGGAAGTTCAGTGAGCCGCCCAGGCTCGCCAGCGCGCCCAGCACCGCCGAGGGCGAGGGCGCCCATACGTCCTTGCCGTTCCTGGTCAATACGCTCCCGGTGATGCCGGGGAGCAGTACGACGACGTCGGCCATCGGGATCCTGGCCATGAGCGGACCTCCTAGCTGCCCCCTGGTCGGTCGATCGGGTCGGGTCGGACGAACGGGTCGGCCGCGTCCCCGTAGTGCTGGTAGGCGGCCCAGGAACTCCACCGCTGCGGGTTCGGCGCAGTGTCCGGCTGCTGCTGCCTCGCAGCGCGCTGCTCGTAGAGCCTCTTCCGGGCCGTGCGGACGGCGCCGCCCACCGTCGGCGCCGCCTCGCTGGGCCAGTCCTTGAAGAGGTGCGTGTAGAACTGCTCGGCGAAGGAGATCCCCTGGTCGTCGGGGATCCGCCAGGCTGCCCCGATGTAGTGCCCGACACCTATGCGAAGGAATTCGTCGGCGAGGCTCGGCACCAGCGCGGCCTGCGGGTTCCCCCACGGGCTCTGGTCCGCCACGCCGGGCGGTCCGGCCTGCGTGCCGGGACCGGTGGTGCCGCCGAGCCGGGCCGTGTAGCAGGCATTGGCCACGACGATCAGGGGGGGCCGTTCGAGCAGCGCCAGTTCCTGGGCGGTCAGCAGGCCGTCCGCGAAGACCCAGCCCGAGCGCCGTCCCGTGCCGGAGGCGTCGAAGTCGCTGTGGCCGCAGTAGTGGACGATGTGGTTGCCCCCGCACAGCAGGACCCGCAGGACGTCAAGGCGCCTGGCGGGGTCGACGCCCGGCTGCCGGGTGGAGTTCGCCGCGCCGACGAAGAGGCTGACCTTGGCTCCCAGGTTCTTGAGCTGGGTGGCGACCGCGAGGGCCTCGCTGCGGGCTCCTGGCAGCTGGAACCCCTTCTCCGGGTCTCCCGGGTCGCCGATCACCAGGGCGCGCAGCGGTCCGTCCGCCAGTCCCTCGGTCATCACGCGCGAGTAGGGTGTGCGCAGTTGCCGGGACAGCTGGGTGCGGATCGCCAGGGGATCGCGTTTCTCACCGCCGGCCTGTTGGATCTCGGCCAGGAACTCCCAGGGTACGGAGGCCGTGTCGCGATCCAGTTCGAGCAGCACCGTCGCGTCGTCGGTGAGCAGCCGCTGGAAGTCCGGAGGCACCACGAACCTGGACAGCAGGTCGGGCAGTTCGCGCGCGTCCTCGACACTCGGTTCCGTCAGCCGGTCCACGAGCTCCCGCATCAGGTCCATGTCCACGGGGACGAGCCGTTCCGGTACGGTGGCCCGACCGGTCAGCGCCGCCCAGCGCAGGCCGCCGACACCCGACTGGACGGACATCCGGACGGGCACGGAGTCGTCCTGGGCCTCCACGGATCCGCGTACCGTCAAGGACATGTCCGTGCGCTCCACTTCGGCCAGGTGCGCCAGCTGCTCGTGGATCTTTCTCTGGATGTTGGGGTCGAAGCCGGCCAGCAGGGTGCGCAGGGCTTCCTCCCCGGCCAGCGGGTTTGGGCCGCCGGGCATCCCGTCGCGGGCGGCCGCGCCCGCCGGCCCGGCGAGCCTGGTCAGCGCCGTCAGGGCGTACACCGCCGCGGAGGGCGCGAACAACTGGCCGCCGCTCTCCTCGCGCAGCTCCGGGCCGATCCTCAGCTGAGGCAGCTTCGCGGCGGCGTTGGTCAGCGTAAGGAGGAGCTGCTCTGCACGCAGCCGGTCGACCTCCACGACGAGTACCTCGGTAAGCCGGGGCGGCGACGTCGGTGGGCCCAGCGATGCGAGGACGCCGGCGAATCCTCTGACGAGGGCGCGGGCCGCCTGGTTCACGGCCAGATTGCCCGTGCCCGAGCCGATGAGCACGGTCGCCATGGTCCCGACATGGCCGAGCGCGATTGCTTCGCCCAGCAGCGAGGCGTACATCTGGATGGCGCGGCGTTCCGTCAGGGTGCCCATCGGTCCCATGCCCACGACGGCTGCGGACCGGACCGGGCCCGCTTTGCAGGGGAAGTAGGTGACCTCCCCCAACTGGGCATCGATCCAGCCGAGCTTGGTGTGTTCCGTGATGAGCGGGCGAGGGCCGCCGGATATGGCGCGGTCCAGTGCGAGTTCCGCGGCGGCGGGCACTACCGACTGGTAGTGCCCAGTGACGTGCAGATCGGCGGCGACCTTCGCAAGGTCGCCCCACACCACGGTTACGGTGAGGGTGGGACCACCGGTGCGCGGTGGTTCGTCCGCGGGAAGCTGTGCGGGAGGGTTGGAGGCCGTCGGTACGTCCTCCAGCAGGTCAGCGATGCGAGCGGCGGGGGTGATCACCACGCTCCTCCTTCGAGTCGCCCAAGCTTCTCGGTCCGGGTGCGTCACACCTGTCTCTCCAACCGAATTATCCCCCTTTTTCCGGACTCGGCCATGAGGATGCCGTCAACCGTCCCGAGACGGTGCCCAAGCCTCGCCCGAATCGCCAAAGACGGGATCCTCGCTGCGATCAGCCACGCAACATGCGTATGCCGCAGGTCATGGATGTGCCGTAGCGTCCAGAGCTGACAGCGGCGCCTGCCGTGGTGCGGCAGTGCCCGGATGGGGCGGGTGGATCGCTGGACGGCGATCCACCCGCCCCGCGGCGTGTCAGGCCGCGGCCGGCGTGTAGTGCGGGGCTGCGTCACCCTCCAGGACCCGGCTCGCCGCGCCGTCGACGCTCACCGGCACATCGCCCGCGACGGTCACCCGGTGCAGCAGGCGCGGCAGGTCGCCGTAGTCGTCGGGCGCGTAGTGCTGGGTGATGCGGTTGTCGAACAGCACCAGGTCACCGGGTGCCCAGGTCCAGCGCACCACGTTCTCCGGCCGGGTCACATACGACTGGAGGATGCGCAGGATGTCGCGGGACTCCGACGGTGACAGGCCCACCAGGGTCTGTGCGAACCCGCCGATGAACAGACCGCGTTCGCCCGACTCGGGGTGGACCCGCACCACCGGATGCTCGGTGCGGTACTTCGTGGACACGAATCGCGCCCGGCGCTCGGCCGCCTTTTCGTTCTTCGGCTCCGCGTAGTCATAGGCGTTGGTGTGCACGGCCCACAGCCGGTCGGCCAGCTCGCGCAGCGCGTCGGGCAGATCCCGGTACGCGGCCGCGGAGTTGGCGATGAGGGTGTTCCCGCCGTACGGCGGTACTACGAGGCTGCGCAGCGTGGACGCCTTGGGCGGGGTGCGCAGGAAGGTGACATCCGTGTGCCAGTTGTTGGCGCGGATGCCCTCGTCTCCGTCGACGGGCAGGATGTGCGGCTGGCCGTCCGCCGACGGCACGGTCGGATGCGCCGTCGTCAGCTCCCCGAAGAGGGAGGCGAAGCGGATCTGCGCCGCGTCGTCGAGCTGCTGGTTGCGGAAGAAGAGTGCCTTGTGCTCGACGAGTGCCGCGTTGATCTCCGCGACGACCGCCGGGTCGAGATCGCCGGAGATGTCGACGCCGAGGATCTCCGCGCCGATACGGCCGCCGACGCGGCGGATGTCGAAACCGGTACTGGTCATGAGAGTGCTGCCTTTCTGCGGGTGGGACGGATGAACAGCAGGGAGCAGGAGCGGGGAGCAGGGAGGTCAGGCGGCCCGGCGGCCGGCGGGCCGCTCCAGGCCGTAGTGGTCGCGCAGCGTGTGTCCGGCGTATTCGGTGCGGAACAGCCCGCGCTGCTGCAGCAGCGGCACGACATGGTCGACGAAGTCGTCCAGGCCACCGGGAAGAAGCGGCGGCATGATGTTGAACCCGTCCGCCGCGCCCTGGGTGAACCACTCCTCGAGCTGGTCCGCGATCTGCTCCGGAGTACCGGCGAACACCCGGTGTCCGCGGCCGCCGCCGAGCCGGGCGATCAGCTCGCGGATGGTGAGGCTCTCGCGCCGGGCCAGCTCGGCGACCAGCGTGAACCGCGACTTGTTGCCGTTGATGTCCTGCTCCTCGGGGAGCTCGGGCAGCGGCCCGTCCAGCGGCAGACCGGTCAGATCGGTGCCGAGCATCCCGGACAGCTGCTGCAGGCCGTACTCCGGCACCTGCAGCCCGGTCAGCTCGTCCTCCAGCGCCCGCGCCTCGGTCTCGGTGGCGCCGATGACAGGGCAGATCCCGGGCAGGATCTTCAGCTGGCCGGCAGTGCGGCCGTACTTCGCGAGCCGCGACTTGAGGTCCTTGTAGAAGGTCTGCCCGTCGGCGAGCGTCTGCTGCGCGGTGAACACCGCCTCCGCGTACCGCGCGGCGAACTCCTTGCCGTCCTCGGAGGATCCGGCCTGCACCAGCAGAGGGTGCCCCTGCGGCGAGCGCTGGACATTGAGCGGCCCGTCGACGCGGAAGTGGGTGCCCCGGTGGTCGATCGAACGGACGGCGCCCTCCTCGGAGTAGACGCCGCGCTCGCGGTCGATGACCGGCGCGTCGTCCCGCCAGCTGTCCCACAGCCGCTTCGTCACGTCCAGGAACTCGGCGGCGCGCTCATAGCGCAGCGCGTGTTCCGGATGTTCCTCGCGGCCGAAGTTCCTGGCCTCGGCGACGTTGCCGGAGGTGACGATGTTCCAGCCGGCGCGCCCGCCGCTGAGATGGTCCAGCGAGGCGAACTTGCGTGCCACATGGAAGGGTTCGTTGAAGGTGGTGGACACGGTGGCGATCAGGCCGATGTGCTCGGTGGCCACGGCCAGCGCCGACAGCAGGGTCAGCGGTTCGAAGCCTCCGACCGCGTTGTATCGGGCGTTGCCCCACAGAGCCACCCCGTCCGCGAGGAACAGCGAGTCGAGCTTGCCGCGCTCCGCGGTACGGGCCAACTCCTGGAAGTACGACAGATCGGTGATGCGCTCGGGCTGGGTGAGCGGATGACGCCACGCGGCGTCGTGATGGCCTGCGTTCATCAGGAACGCGTTGAGGTGGAACTGCCGTGGAGTGTCGGCGGGCATGATGGGGTCCTCAGTTTCCGGTCGGGGTGCGCCAGGACGTGAAGCGTCGTTCAACGGCCACCAGCAGCTGGTTGAAGGCGACGCCGATGGCGGAGATGGTGATGATCCCGGCGTACATCTCGGGGATCGCGAAGTTGAACTGAGAGAAGTTGACGAGGTAGCCGAGCCCGGCCTTGGCGCCGACCATCTCGGCGGCGACCAGGACCAGGATCGCCACCGCGCCGGCCAGCCGGATACCGGTGAAGACCGTCGGTACGGAGGCGGGCAGGATCACCTTCTGGAAGATCCTCGGGGCCGGAAGGTTCATCGACCGGGCCAGCCTGAGCAGCGTCGGATCGACCGTGCGCACCGCGCTGATGGTGTTCAGCAGGATCGGCCAGGTGCACGCGTACAGCACGATGGAGATCTTCGAGGTCTCGCCGATGCCCAGCAGCAGGACGAACACCGGCAGCAGCGCCAGCGCGGCCGTGTTGCGGAAGACCTCGAGCAGCGGGCCCAGGAAGTCCGCGAGTGGCCGGTACCAGCCGATCAGCAGACCGAGCGGCACCGCGATGACCACCGCGAGTCCGAAGCCGGTGAACGACCGCCCGAGGCTGGCCCAGGTGTGCTCGGCGAGCTGTCCCTCCTTCAGCAACTGCCACCAGGAAACAGCCACTTCGGAGAACGGCGGGAGGAAGGTCCGGTCGACCAGACCGAGCCGTGGCGCGGCCTCCCACACCGCGAGCAGGGCCAGGATCGCCACGGTGCGGGTGACGGCGGCGAGCACGGCCCGGCCGGCCTGTCGCAGTAGGGCCGTCGAACGCGGCGTGCGAGGGGCCACCGCCGGCAGGGGATCGCCGTGCCGGACCTCGCCGCCCACATCGACGACCGGTACGGCCGTCTTCTCGGTGGTGATGCTCATAGTGCTGCGGCCTCCCTCTCCTGCTGCTGCGCACGGGTGACCTCGTCGCGCAGCAGGCTCCAGATCTGATGGCGATGGCGCGCGAACTCGGGGCTGGAGCGCGGATCCTCGTCGCTCGCCGAGGCGCCGATGCCGATCGGCACCACTTCCTTGACACGGCCTGGCCTGGACGTGAGCACCGCGACCCGCTGCCCGAGCCGGACCGCCTCGTCGATGCCGTGCGTGATGAAGACGATGGTCTTGCCCGTGCGCTGCCAGATCCGCAGCAGCTCGTCCTGCAGCGACTCCCGGGTCTGCGCGTCCAGCGCCGCGAACGGCTCGTCCATCAGCAGGACATCGGGGTCGTAGGCGAGGCTGCGGGCGATCGCCACCCGCTGGCGCATCCCGCCGGACAGCTCATGCGGATGGCGTTCCTCGAAGCCGGTGAGACCCACCAGGGCGAGGTACTCCCTGGCCCGCCCGGCCCGCTCGCGGCGCGGCACACCGGTCGCCTCCAGGCCGAACTCCACATTGCCCTGGGCGGTGCGCCACGGCAGCAGCGCGTACTGCTGAAAGACGATGCCCCGGTCCAGGCCCGGTCCGGTCACCGGCTCACCGTCCAGCAGGATCTCGCCGCTCGTCGGCCGGGACAGACCGCCGAGCAGATCGAGCAGCGTCGACTTGCCGCATCCGCTCGGCCCGACGATCACGGTGAACTCCCCGGCGGCGATGTCCAGATCGATCCCGTCCAGCGCCGTGACGTCCTGGCCGCCCTTGACGGGAAAGGACTTGCCGACGCCCCTGAAACTGATCTTCGCGGTCATGGGTCACCGCCTCTTCGCGGCGCGGGCGCCGTTGAACTCGTTGGTGTAGAGGTCGTCGATGTCCACCTGTCCGGACTTGATGTCGCCGCGGTCGGTCAGCCAGTCGTTCCAGACCGTCAGTTCCTTCGCGTCGATACGGCCGCCTGGCGCCGAGACGCCGAAGGACTGCCAGAACTTGAGTGCGTCCGCGCTCTCGTTGCGCCCGCGCCGCTCGACGATCTCGGTGAGCCTGGCCACGACCTCGTCGCGCGGTGTGCTCCGGGACCAGTCCAGGGCCTTGCCCACGCCCGTCACAAACGTCCGCACGGTCTCGGGGTTCTGCTTGATGAAGCGCTCGGTGAACACATAGGTGCCGGCACTGAACGCGCCTCTGAGGTCGTAGTCGCTGAACAGCTTGCGGATGCCCCCGGTCTCCAGCGCCTTGTCGCGCAGGATCCCGCCCAGGACCGCCACCTCTATCTGGCCCCGGCGCAGCGACTGTTCGGTGTTGACCGGAGGCAGGACGATCCGCTCGACGCGCTTGGACTCGGCCAGGCTCACACCGTTGTTCTTGAGATAGATGTCGAGCATCGCCTCAGCATGGGCGCCGAGGGTGTTCATGCCGACCTTCTTGCCGATCAGGTCGCGCGCCGAGCGGATGGGGCTGTCGCCGGTCACGTAGTAGCCGCTGAACGCGTGCTTGTCCGAGCCGTAGTAGCTGACCACGGCCTTGATCGGGGCCTTGCGGGCGGCGAGCTTGACGACCGCGCCGTTGAACGCGCCGCCGAAGTCGGTCTGACCGGAGGCGGCGGACTGGATGTCCTGCGGGCCACTGATCGTGTTGCCGACCCATTCGAGCTTCAGGTCCTTCAGATGGCCGAGGTCCGCGGCGAGTTCGGCCGGAGTGACCTGACCGGCGAAGCCCTGGTAGCGCAGCTTGCTGGTGTTGCGGACGCCGCTGGAGCCGCTCGCTGTGCCGCAACCGGCGACCGCCAGGGCGGACAGTCCGGACAGGGCGAGGAAGGTACGACGGGATGTGGTGTGCACAGGGATTCCTTCAGTGGCTGCGGGAGGCGGAAGCCGCCGCACCGGCGGTGGGCGTGGGCAGGGCTTGGATGAATTCGTCGACCACGTCGAACAGCCGCAGGGCGGCCTCGGGGCGCAGCTGCGCCCCGCCGTCCGTGAGCCGCTCGACATGGCTGTCCAGGAAGAAGGACCCGGCCACGACATGCCGGGCGCCGAGCGCGGACAGCACGGGACGCAGGGCGTAGTCGATGGTCAGGACATGGGCGAGGCTGCCGCCCGTGACGAGGGGCAGCACGGTCTTTCCGGCCAGTCCGGACTGGGGCAGCAGATCGAGGAAGGTCTTGAGGAGCCCGGTGTACGAGGCCTTGTACACGGGCGTTGCCACGATCAGCGCGTCTGCCGCGGCCACTTGTTCGGCTGCGGCGTACAGGGCGGGGTCGTCCGCGCGGCCGGACAGCAGTTCGGCGGCGGGCAGCTCACGCACCAGCAGATGCCCGGCGTCGAAGCCGGTGACGGCCAGCCGCCCCAGAGCGTGCTCGACGAGCAGTTCGGTGCGCGAGTTCACGGACGGGCTTCCGGAAACAGCAAGAATGGAGGTCATCGGTCATTCCGTTTCGGGGTACGCGAAGATGCCCGGGACGGCGTCCGGAAATTACGGCCCGTCCAGGAAAATGGGTCGGTGAAATGGCAATGGGGCGCGGAAAAGGCGGAACGGGAGGGAAATCAGGGCTTACCCGGCCGTGGCGCACCGGAGCAGAGGCCGTTGCTGATTGCTCTGGGTGGTGGGGTTTCCCCGGGTGAGGTGATTTCCCGGTGATCCGGCCGTGCGTCCGTCGCGCACCGGGTCCGCATGTACGCGGCCGGGGCCACGGGGTTCAGAGCAGGGCTGCCCCGGACCCCGGGCTGCGGAGGCCGGGTGCGGAAAGCGAGTTCAGCTGGGCGTGTTTCAGCGGCCGGCGGCACAAAGTGCGCTGGCGAGCCGTCGGAGATCGACGTGCAGGCGCGATACGAGAATGTCAGCTTGACTCACACCGCAGAGAATGTCAGCGACTTCCGGCCACGTCAATGTCCACGCGAAATCGTCTCGCATGGTGAATTGTTACAGATTTCTTTCGCGGCCTGCGGGGGTACCCGGCGAGGCGCAGGGGTGGCCGGGGAACCCCCGGCACTCAGGCTCCCGCCGATGACTGCCGAACGACCGAACACCTCGCGCACGTCGGCGTGGTGACGCCGGAGGGCCGCACGTCGTCGAGCAAAGATGGCACAGCGTCCCCAACTGTCCTTCCCCTCTTTCCCATGCCCCCTGGTGCCTCCGCCCGGGCCCGGCGATGCTGTCCGCCGACAGCGCTTACTGCAGCTCAACCAGCTCTATTCCAGGAGAAGTTGTGGGCCTAGGCAGAGCAAGACATCTCGTCGTGCTGGGCGCGGCACTGTCCGCGCTGATGGCGGCTGCGACCATCCCCGCGATCGCCGACACCCCCGATCCGCCGCCCCGCGACCCCGTCGAGATACTGCGGCCGATCGCACCGCCGCCCGCGAGCGCGGCGACGGGCGCGGACACGGCTGTGGCCGACGCCGACGGAATCGAGACCGCCCGCAGCTCCCGGCCGGTCGCCCCGGGCATCGAACTCACTTCGTACGACCGGCTCGAGGCCGAAAAGTGGCTGCGCGTCGATGCGCTCTCGGTCGACCTCGGTGCGAGCAGCGGCGTACGGGCCGACTACCTCTCCTCGGGGAAGGTCGCAGACCGGCACCCCGTCTCCGAACTCGCCGCCCGGCACGACGCGGGACCCGGGCGGCGCACCGTGGCCGCCTTCAACGCCGACTTCTTCGACATCAACCAGACCGGCGCGCCCCAGGGCCCCGGCATCAAGGACGGGGAGGTGACCCACTCGCCCGCCCCCGGGGCCCACCGGGCCGTCGGTATCGGCCCCGGCTCTGCCGGCCGGGTCCTGGAGCTGTACTTCGACGGCGCGTTGACGTTGCCCTCCGGTGAGCACCGGCTCGGCGCGTACAACGCCGCGAACGTCCCCGCCGGGTCCGTCGGCGCGTACACCGCCGCCTGGGGTGAGGCCGACCGTGCCCTGACCGTGGATGCCGCCTCCCCGGTCGCCGAGGCGCTCGTGTGCGAGGGCCGGGTCGTCGAGGTGCACGACCGTCCGGGCACCGGTCCGATCGCCGCCGACACCACCGTGCTGGTCGGGCGTGAGAGCGGGGCCGCGGTGCTGACGGCGCTGCGACCCGGAGACCCGGTGCAGGTGGCCTACCGTCCCCGTGCCGGCAACGGACCCGTCCCGCGCACCGCCGTCGGCGGACGTGAACTCCTCGTCGTCGACGGCGTGGCGCAGAACCACGACGGCGAGGGCAACAACACTCCGGCGCCGCGTACCGCCGTCGGATTCTCCAAGGACGGCCGCGCGATGCAGGTCGTCACGGTCGACGGCCGCCAGGCCGACAGCGGCGGTGTCACCCTGACCCAGCTCGGCAGGATGATGAAGGAGGCCGGCGCGTACAGCTCGCTCAACCTCGACGGCGGCGGCTCCTCCACCCTCCTCGCCCGCGAACCGGGAAGCGACGCCCTCCAGGTCGAGAACAGCCCGTCCGACGGCAGCGAACGCACCGTCCCCAACGGCCTTGCCCTGACCGCTCCCGACGGCAGCGGACGGCTGCGCGGCTACTGGGTCGAGACCGCCGTCGCCGCGGCCACCGCCCCGACCGCCGACCCGGTGGGCGGCGGCCACCCCGACCGGGTGTTCCCGGGGCTCAGTCGCAAGCTGACCGCCGCCGGATACGACGAGACCTACGGACCCGCCGCCGGCCCGCCGCTCTGGCGCGCCCTGAAGCCCCACATCGGCCGTGTGGACAGCCATGGCGTCTTCCGGGCCCGTCACAGCGGCACCACAAGGGTGCGGGCCGAACGCGCGGGTGCACACGGTGACGCCGCTCTGACCGTGCTCGGCGATCTGGCCCGGATCGAGCCGACGACCCGGCGCGTGGGACTCGCGGACGGCTCGGCCACCGGATCGTTCGGCATCCTCGGACTCGACGCCCAGGGCAACAGCGCCCCGGTGGAGCCTGCCGACGTACAACTCGACTACGACGCCACCCTCTTCGACATCCACGACAACGGCAGGGGCTCCTTCGTCGTCGGCTCGCGCACCGGCAGCGGTTCCGGACGGATCACCGCGACCGTGGCCGGCATCACCACAGTCCTGGCCGTCGGTGTCGGGCTCGCCGAGCAGCCCGTCACGGACTTCGACGACGCCGGTGGGTGGACCTTCAGCCAGGCCCGCGCGAGCGGCACGGCAGCGGCGACCCCCTCCGGGTACGGCGGCACGGGTCTGGAGGTGACCTACGACTTCACCCTGTCCACCGCGACCCGGGCCGCCTATCTCAACCCACCGCAGCCCATCGACGTACGCGGCCGGCCCCAGTCCTTCACCCTCTGGATCAACGGCGACGGCAACGGAGCCTGGCCCACCCTGCACCTCAAGGACGCCGCGGGATCCGACCAGCTGCTGCGCGGCCCCTACATCACGTGGACCGGCTGGCGTCAGGTGACCTTCGCCGTACCCGCCGGCGCGGCGACCCCGCTGAAGGTCCACCGCTTCTATCTCGCCGAAACCGGCCCGACCCGCCAGTACACCGGCCGGATCGTGATCGACGGGCTGAGCGCGCAGGTGCCGCCCGCCGTCGAACTGCCCGCCCTGCCGCACACCACCGATCCGCTGATCGACCCGGCGGCGCTCACCCAGGGGCGCTACTGGCGGTTCGCGGTGATGTCCGACGCCCAGTTCGTCGCACGCGACCCGGGCAGTCCCCTCGTCCAGCAGGCCCGCAGGACCCTGCGCGAGATCAGGGCGGCACGGCCCGACTTCCTTGTTGTCAACGGCGATCTCGTCGATGAGGGCTCCCCGGCCGACCTCGCCTTCGCACGCCGGATCCTGACCGAGGAGCTCGGCGACGAGCTGCCCTGGTTCTACGTCCCCGGCAACCATGAGGTGATGGGCGGGAAAATCGACAACTTCATCGCCGAATTCGGCCCCGCACACCGTGCCTTCGACCACCGCGGCACCCGCTTCATCACCCTGGACACCTCCAGCCTGAGCCTGCGCGGTGGTGGCTTCGCCCAGATCAGGGCGCTGCGGGCGCAGCTTGACGCGGCGGCGAGGGACCCGGACATCGGCTCGGTGATGCTCATCGAGCATGTACCGCCTCGCGACCCGACCGTGCAGAAGGGCAGCCAGCTCGGCGACCGCAAGGAAGCCGCGCTCGTGGAGGACTGGCTCGCCCGGTTCCGCCGTACGACGGGCAAGGGCGCGGGTCTCATCGGCAGCCATGTCGGCGTCTTCCACGCCGCGCATGTGGAGGGCGTGCCCTACCTCGTCAACGGCAACTCCGGCAAGAACCCGGCCGCCCCACCGGACCAGGGCGGCTTCACCGGCTGGTCGCTCGTCGGCGTCGACGCCATCTCCAGCGCCGATCAGGCCGCGGCCCGGCGAGCCCCCTGGACCGGGCAGCCCGACTGGGTCTCCGTACAGACCCGCGCCCATGTCGACGCCCTCGACCTGGACGCGCCCGTGCTGCTGCGTCCCGGGGAGTCGAAAGACGCGACCGCGACCGTCCTGCAGGGCCTGCGACGGGTTCCCGCGACATTTCCGATGAGCGTCGACTGGACCGGGTCCCCGAACCTCCACATCGGCCCCGCGACCGGGTCCCGCCCGAGGCACGCGGCCACCTTCGACCCGGCGACCGGCCGCCTCACCGCTCTGCGCGAGGGCCGGATCACACTCGCGGTGACGGTCGCCGGCACCACCTACCGCAGCGAGATCCCCATCGTGGCCCTCGCCGCGGACCGTGCGGCCTGACCGGGCCGGGGCGCCACGCACTGCTCCTCGGTGCGCGACGCCCCGGCCCTGCCCGTTTCCGTCCCGGTCTCGCCGTGCGCGAAGGCGCGGCGGGGGGCAGCCTTGTGCGTGGGTGTTGCGCAGGAGGTGATCCCCGTGTCCGATCGGCTCGCCTCTGTGTCCGCGCCCGCGCAGTGGGCACGCGAGGACTCCCATCCTCTCCTGTCACTGGCCCTGGCCTCGATGATGGACGACGTCCAGGCCCACTCGGGCGCGGTCTACCTGCTCACGGACGACGAGCAGGTACTCGAGATGGCCGTCATGGCCGGACTGCCCCGCGCCTTCGCCGCGCCCTGGGAAAGGGTCGCGGTCGGCTCGCCCATCCCGGTCGCCGACGCCCTGCGGCAGCGACGGGTGATCTGGGTGTCGGGCGAGGAGGACATGGCCGGCCGGTACCCGCGTATCGCCGTCGTCCTGCCGTATCCCTTCGCCCTGGCCGCCGTGCCCGTGGCCACGCCCGAGAAGGCGTACGGAGCGGTCTTCGTCACCTGGCCGGGCTCCCACCCGCCGGTCATCTCCGCCACCGAACGCGCCCGCCTCATGGCCGCCTGCGAGCGGCTGGCACTGCGGCTCCAGCGCGCCGCGGAGACGGGCAGCACGGTCGTTCCCGAGGCCGACTTCCCTGTCTCCCCGCCGATGGCGGGGACGACGGGTGCGGTCGAGGCCCTGCAGATGCTCGCGCGACTGCCCGACGGCATGTGCGCCCTCGACGTGAACGGGCGCGTGACCTTCGCCAACGCCGCCGCCGCCGACCTCCTCGGCGCCCCGGTCACCGACCTGCTCGATGCGCAGCTGTGGAACACCCTGCCCTGGCTGAACGACCCGGTCTACGAGGACCGCTACCGGTTGGCCATGGTCAGCCAGCAGGCCATCTCCTTCGTGGCCCTGCGCCCACCCCAGCACTGGCTGCTGTTCCGCTTCCACCCGAGCCGGAACGGAATCAGCGTCCAGATCACCCCCGCCTCCGGCACGATCCAGGAGGTTCCCGCACCGGACAGCCCCAGGGACCGCCCGGCGCGTCTGGTGGGCATCACCCATCTGCTCAGCCTGGCCAGCGCGCTCACCGAGGCGGTCGGGGTGTCGGACGTGGTCGAACACGTCGCGGACGAGATCATGCCGGCCGTCGGCAGCCGGACCCTGGTCATGCTGGCCCCCGACGGCGGGCGGCTGCGGGTGCTGGGCCACCGCGGGTACGACGACCCCACGATCATCGACCGCTTCGACGGCACGTCCCTGGACGCCCCCACGCCCGGAGCCCAGACCCTGGTGACCGGTGTGCCGGCGTTCTTCGAGTCCCGCGCGCAACTCGAGCACCTCTATCCCACGCGGTCCGCGACCCCGGACGGCATGGCCGCCTGGGCATATCTGCCGCTGGTCGCCTCCGGTCGGCCGGTCGGCACCTGCGTCCTCGGCTACGCGCAGCCGCACCCCTTCACCCCCGACGAGCGGGCCGTGCTGACCAGCCTCGGCGGCCTGATCGCCCAGGCGCTGGAGCGGGCCAGGCTGTACGACGCCAAGCACCGGCTCGCCCACGGCCTGCAGTCCGCGCTGCTGCCGCACAGCCTGCCCCGACTGTCGGGCCTTGAGGTCGCCGCCCGCTATCTGCCCGGCACCCAGGGAATGGACATCGGCGGCGACTTCTACGACGTGATGCGGACGCCGCAGGGCGCGGACATGTTCGGCGGGGTGGTGCACCCCGAGGCCGCCGCGGTCATCGGAGACGTACAGGGGCACAATGTCGCCGCCGCGGGTCTGATGGGCCAGGTACGCACCGCGGTGCGCGCCTACACGGCCGTCGGCCAGGCGCCCGGCAGGGTCATGTCGAGCACCAACCGGCTGCTGATCGAACTGGACGCGGATCTGCTGGCCAGCTGCGTGTATCTCCACCTGGACCTGCCCGACCACCGGGTCCTGCTGTCCCGTGCCGGCCACCCCCAGCCGCTGCTGCGCGACACGGACGGCCGGGTCCACATCCTCGACCTCGCGGGCGGACCCCTGCTGGGAATCGACCCGTCGGCGGTCTACCCGACGACAGGGGTGCCGCTGAACCCCGGATCCGTTCTCGTCCTGTACACGGACGGCCTGATCGAAAGGCCCGGTATCGACATCGAGGACGCACTCGCCGAACTGGCTGCCCGGCTGGCAATCGGCGCGGACCGGCCGCTGGAGGAGCTGGCGGACATCCTGATCGGCGACAGCGCGATGTCGGCGGACCGGGGCGACGACACGGCTCTGCTGCTGCTGCGCCCGCGCCACTGACGGTGCGAGCCGTCCCGCGCCCGCCGACGGCGTCAGCCGGCGAGCCCCAACTCGCCGTCGGCCGACGGCGCGAAGTACGCCGCGACATCCGCCGCGGACACCTGCGCGAGCTCCGCCGGCGACCAGCGGGGCCTGCGGTCCTTGTCGATGACCTGGGACCTGATGCCCTCCACCAGGTCCGGTGCGGACAGTCCCGCGCAGGAGACACGGAACTCCTGGCCCAGCACCGCTTCCAGGGACCCCAGCGCCCGGGCGCTGCGCATCGCGGCGAGGGTCACCTTGAGTGCGGTGGGCGACCTGGTGAGGATCGTCCCGGCGGTCTCCTTCGCCTCGGTCTCGCCGCAGGCGAGCAACCGCTGGAGGATCTCCTCCACCGAGTCCGCCGCGTAGCAGTGGTCGATCCACCCGCGGTGGGCGGCCAGTTCACCTTCAGGGGCGGGGGCCGTGAAGCGCCGTACCGCCTCGTTCACGTCTGTGCCGGCGAGCGACGCGGCGAGGTCCGCCAGCCGCCCCGAGGGCACGAAGTGGTCGGCGAGCCCCAGCAGCAGCGCATCGCCCGCCCCGACCGCGTTGCCGGTGAGAGCCAGATGTGTGCCCAGCTCGCCGGGGGCCTGGGCCAGCAGGTGCGTGCCGCCGACGTCCGGGACGAAGCCGATGCCGGTCTCGGGCATGGCGAGCGTGGACCGCTCGGTGACGATGCGCACGCTGCCGTGGGCGGACACGCCCACGCCGCCGCCCATCACGATGCCGTCCATGAAGGCCACATAGGGCTTCGGGAAGCGTGCGATACGGGCATTGAGGCGGTACTCGTCGCGCCAGAACGCGACGGACTCGCGCCCGCCGGAGCGTGCGTCGTCATGGATGGCCCGGATGTCCCCGCCCGCGCACAGTCCGCGCTCACCGGCCCCCGAGATCACGACGACACGGACCGCGTCGTCCTGCTCCCAGTCGGCGAGTGCGGCGTCGACGGCAAGGACCATCGCATGGTTCAGAGCGTTGAGCGCCCGCGGCCGGTTGAGCGTGATGTACCCCGCGCGGCCCTCGGTGCGCAGCAGTACGCAGTCGTCGCCGGCCATTGCCTCTTCCTCCCAGGGGTGGACTTCGCATCCCATCCTCGCTCACCGGCGGGCAGCACTCGCACGGGCCCCGGCGGCGGTGGCGGCGCCACTCCCGTACGCCGTCTTCCCGTCAGTCCGACCAGTCGGTATGTTCTGGGCGAGTCGAGTCGACGGAGGATGCCATGACCGAGCACCCCAGCAGGATCCAAGGCCACTGCGACGAACGCTTCCAGGGCGTACGTGCCGCGTTCGGGGAGAACTTCCAGGAGCGGGGGGAACTGGGCGCAGCGGTCACCGTCATGCTCGACGGGCGCAGCGTCGTCGACCTGTGGGGCGGCTGGGCCGACGCCGGGCGGACCCGGCCATGGCAGAGCGACACCCTGGTGAACGTGTGGTCCACGACCAAGGGCCCCACGGCCCTGTGCGCGCATCTGCTCGCCGACCGCGGGCAGCTCGACCTGGACGCACCGGTCGCCACCTACTGGCCCGAGTTCGCGGCGGCGGGCAAGGAAGGCGTTCTCGTGCGTCATCTGCTCTCGCACCGCGCGGGCCTCGCGGGCCTGCGGGAGCCGCACTCGCTCGAGGAGCTCTACGACTGGGAGCTCACCTGCGCCCGGCTCGCCGCCACCGAGCCGTGGTGGGAGCCCGGCACTGTCTCCGGATACCACGCGATGACCTACGGCTTCCTCGTCGGCGAAGTCGTCCGGCGAATCACCGGCCGGATGCCGGGCGCGTTCCTTCAGCAGGAGATCGCCGGGCCGCTCGGCATCGACTTCACCATCGGACTTCCGGAGAAGGAAACCGATCGGGTCGCCGAACTGGTGCACCCGCCGGCCGAGGCCACCAGTGAACAGGCTGCCGTCTTCGCCCAGTTGGAGCCCGTCGCGCTCGCCGCGCTGATCAACCCCATGACCGGTGCGGACGCCGCCAACTCGGCGGCCTGGCGCGCCGCCGAGATCCCCGCCGCCAACGGCCACGGCACCGCCCGCGCGGTAGCTGCCCTCTACGGCATCCTCGCCGGACGCGGCACACTCGGCGACCGCCGGGTGCTGACCCCCGAGGCTGCCGAGCGTGTCCGTGAGGGCCAGGGCGGTTGCCGCGATCTGGTGCTCGGAAGGGGATTCGCGCACGACACGGAGGTGGCCCTCGGCCTGTGGCTGAGCGGCGAGAACGGCTCGTACGGCCCGAACCCCCGCGCGCTCGGCCACGACGGCTTCGGCGGCTCCTGCGGGCTCGCCGACCCGGAGACCGGCATCAGCATGGGCTACGTCATGAACCGCATGGGCCCGCATATCGCCGACGACCCGCGGAAGATGGCGCTCGTCGACGCCGTGTACCGCGCCCTGTAGCCCGGCGCCCGCCACGGACCCGGTCGCCGCCCTTCCAGATTCTTGCAACACGTTCTACTGTGTGCGCCCGCGCCAGGGACGGACCGTGAGACTTCTGGAGGGGCCGTGCACCTTCAATACACGCCGGAACAGCAGCAGTTGCGGGCGGAACTGCGCACGTACTTCGCCGAGCTGGTCCCCGACAACGCCTATGCCCGGTACTCCGAGCCGGCTGCCCAGAAGCGCTTCTACCGTGAGACGATCCGCCGGCTCGGCGCCGACGGCTGGCTCGGAGTCGGCTGGCCGCGGCAGTACGGCGGCCGGGGCCTGAGTCCGATGGAGCAGTTCATCTTCTTCGACGAGGCCGCCCAGGCGGGTGTGCCGCTGCCGCTCATGGCGCTCAACACCGTCGGCCCGACGATCATGCAGTTCGGCACCGACGAGCAGAAGACGTACTTCCTGCCGAAGATCCTCTCCGGCGAGATCGACTTCGCCATCGGCTACAGCGAGCCCGATGCCGGCACCGACCTCGCAGCCCTCAGGACACGTGCCGTGCGCGACGGCGACGAGACCACCGGCCACTACACGGTCAACGGCCAGAAGATCTGGACCACCAACGGCGACACCGCCGACTGGGTGTGGCTGGCCGTGCGCACCGATCCGGACGCTCCGCCGCACAAGGGCATCACCATGCTGCTCGTACCGACCTGCGACCCCGGCTACTCCTGCACCCTCATCAACACCCTCGCCTCCCACGACACCACCGCCAGCTACTACGAGAACATCCGCGTCCCCGTCTCCCGCCGCGTCGGTGACGAGAACAAGGGCTGGCGGCTGATCACCAACCAGCTCAACCACGAACGCGTCACGCTCGCCGCCCACGGCACCATGGCGATCCGCGCCCTGCACAACGTCCAGCGCTGGGCCGCCGACACCAAACTCACCGACGGCCGCCGCGTCATCGACCTCGGCTGGGTGCGCGGCCGGCTCGCCAGGACCCACACCAGGCTCGACGCGATGAAGCTGCTCAACTGGCAGATGGTGAACGCGGTCCAGCAGGGCACCCTCACCCCGCAGGACGCCTCCGCCGTCAAGGTGTACGGCTCCGAGGCCCGCCGCGACGCATACGCCTGGCTGATGGAGGTCGTCGGCGCGGCCGGCCCCCTCAAGGAGGGCTCGGCAGGAGCAGTCCTGCACGGCGAACTCGAACGCGGCTACCGCTCGGCGGTGATCTTCACCTTCGGCGGCGGCAACAACGAGATCCAGCGCGAGATCATCTCGTGGATCGGACTGGGGATGCCGCGGGTACGACGGTGATCTGCTGTGACGAGGATTTTTGGTCGGCGCTTGGATTTTTGGTTGGCACCAAGATCACTCTGTGCTCTGAACTTGTTCTTCACGGTCTGGGTTGGTCACGTTCGGCGATGGTCTCGGGCGCCTGACCGTTTTGCCCATGTCGTAGCGGGTGGCGCGGTACCGGTTCTTCGAGCCGGGCGGTCGGCCGGGGCAGGGCCGGTTGGGTTTCGGCGCACGGGCCGGACAGGGCCAGTTCGGGCGGAGGTTCCTGAACCCCCGGCGAACCCGGGCGGGGGTGAGCCGGCCGGGCTCGGTGGGCTTCTCCCAGGGCGGCGGAGGTCAGCGGCCAGCGGCCGGGCGAGGCGGAGTTGGGTGTGGGCGGCCGCGACCAGCCAGGTCCACCGGTCTGCCGCCTCGGGTACGCGGAGCTTCGGGCAGGTCCCCTGTACGCCGAGGGGCAGGTGGCGATCCTGCCCACCTCTCACCCACTTGCCGGCCGCTCCGAGATCCGGATGGCCGAAGTCACCGCATTGCCGGAACTCCCGATGGCTCGCTGGCCCGATCCCGGCGGCAACTACCCGGAGGGGCCAGGGGTCGAGGTACGGAACCTGACACAACTCTTCCAGCTGATCGCGCTCGGCCGTACCACGGTGATTGTGCCCGAGTCCGCGGGCACCGACCTGCGCCGCGGTCTCGCCGCCGTGCCGGTCCTGGACGCTCCGCCCGTGACCACGGTGATCGCTTGGCCGTCGCACAGCCGACTTCGCGCAGTCGCCGACCTGATCCGCGTAGCAACACGTCTTTGACCGGCTGCTCTGCATCTGCTCGCGTGGAAAGCGGCCGACCGTTCGGATCGGCGGCCGGAAACCGCGTCCAACGACCCGACGCGCTCACGGAGCGATCCGGGGCCGGAGGTTGAAGAACAAGCCAAGCTCAGGGAGCCGTTAGCGGTTCGAGTCCGAAGGTCCGACTGAGCCGTTCTTCGACCGCCTTGAGGCCCTTGACGCCCTTGGCGAGTTCCTTCCAGCCCAGGTCCATCTGCCTGGCCTCCTCGGCGCTCTGGCTGCTCTCGCCGATGTCGAGCCGCGTCGCGTCGTACACGGCGCCGCCACCCTCGCTGATGTGCTTGAGGGCGGCCGACCAGGCGGCCTGGGTCTTCGGGTCGGGGATGGGAGGGTACTCCTGGGCCTCGTGCACGTCATCGAAGAACGGGGTGAAGTCAATGACCCACAGGTCCTCGTCGTGGTGGGAGTGGACCGCCTCGGCTTGGCCGCGCACGCCGGTGATCTGCTCCTCACCTCCGGCCTCGTACCAGAGCGCAACATTGGCTGCGGTCTGCGCGGAAGTGGTGGCGGACGGGTAGTGCGTCGGCGGAGTGCTCTCCGTCGGCGTCAGCGGGTCGGTGATCGCCGTGGTGGTGTCCGTGGGTGTCGGTTCAGTGGCCGGTTCCGCGCCGGGAGCGGTGGAACAGGCGGCCAGGGTCACGGCGGCTGTGAGCGCGGTGAACACCAAGGCGAGGCGTCGTGTCGGTTGCTTCATCGCGCGGTCCTCCTCATCAGCTCGGCCAGCAGACGGGCGCGGGGAAGCATCTGCGCGACCTCCACATACTCGGTGTCCGCGTGGGCTCCACCACCCACGGCGCCCAGGCCGTCCAGGGTCGGGCAGCCGGTCGCCGCGATGTGGTTGCCGTCCGAGGCGCCTCCGACAGCGGCTGCTCTCAGGGGCGCCTGGCCCAGGTCCGAGGCGACGCGGGAGGCCAGGGCGAACAGATCGGCGCTGGACTCCGGTTCCATGGGCGGCCGTCCGGGGCCGCCCAGGACCTCCAGCCGCGCACCGTGGGTTCGGGGGGTGAGCTCTCGTACAAGCCCGTCGATCCGGTCCTGTGCCGCCGCGGTCGGTACGCGTACGTCCACCGACACCCTTGCAATCGCGGGCACCGTGTTGCGCGCGGTGCCGGCCGACAGCAGGGTGGGTGTGACGGTCGCGCTGCCCAGAAGGGGGTGAGCTGCGCCCGCGACTGCCCCGATGCCGGCGAGGGCCAGTACCTGGTGAGCGGCCTCCACAGCGGCGTTGACCCCCTTGTGCGGTTCCTGACCTGCGTGGGCGGCCCTGCCGTGCACCACGACTTCGTACCGTGAGGTGCCCTTGCGGGCGGTCTTGAGCGCGCCCCTCTCGTCCGCGGCCGCCTCCAGCACGAAGGCGGCGACGCACCCCCGGGCGGTTTCCTCGATCAGGTGCCGGGAGGTCGGGGAGCCGACCTCCTCGTCCCCGTTGACCAGGATGCACACTCCGTCCGGGGAAGGCAGCGAGGCCAGCGAGTGGAACATCTGCACCAGGCCCGCCTTCATATCCAGGACCCCGGGGCCGCGGGCGATCCCGCCGGCCACCGACCAAGGACGGGACCGGAGCGAGCCGATGGGCCACACCGTGTCGTGATGTCCCACCAGCAGCACGCGCGGGGTGCCGAAGGCCCACCGCAGATGGGTCACCCCGTCGATCACTATCGTCTCCGGCTCGGCTCCCAGCAGCCTCGTACCGAGGGCGCCGACCACCTCGGCACTGCGCGCCACCGCGGTGTGGTCGCCCGAGAAGGACTCGCACCGGACGAGTTCCTTCAGATCAGCGAGCATCACCGGCAACTGGAGCGCGCCCCCCGGCTCCTGATCCCACCGGTCCAGTCTCTTCTCACCTCGTCGCAACATCACACCTCTCCCCTCGGATCGCACGTGTCGGTGGAGCGGCCGTGCGCCTTCCTTCTCCGCAGCGCCCGCCGCACGAACGACGCTAGGGCGCGGCAAGGGATGTCACCAGCGACTGGATTGCATGGAATCCATGCGCCACAGGCATGTGTTGGCGGACGATGTCGAGGGCCGGAGGGAGGCCCTGGCGGCGGGAGGAACGTGTTCGAGAACGACGCGCTGCGGCTGTTCGTGGCCGTGGCCGAGACTGGGTCTTTCACCAAGGCGGCGGTCCGGCTCAACTACACGCAGTCCGCGGTGTCCCGCCGGATCGCCACGCTGGAACAGCAGGCGGGCGGGCTGCTGTTCGAGCGGCTGCCGCGGGGTGTACGGCTCAATCCCGCCGGGCGGGTGCTGCACCGGCACGCCGTGGAGGTGCTCGGCCGGCTGGCACGGGCGGAGCGGGAACTGGTCGTACTGCGCACGGGACGCGGCGGGCTGCTGCACGTGGGGGCGTTCGCCACGGCGAACATTTCGCTGATGCCGGCCGCTCTGCGGGCTCTCCAGGAGGCCACCCCGGATGTCGAGGCCGTCGCGGTCGAGGGCCCGACCGACGCGCTGATGCGACGGCTCGCGGACGGGGCACTGGACATCGCCGTCGTCAGTGACTATCCGTATGGGCTTCCGTCGGCCGACGGGGTCACGACCACGGTGCTGTGCGAGGACGAACTGTTCGTCGCCCTCCCGCGCGGGCACCGCCTGACCGGCGCCGGGGCGATCGACCTCCGCGAACTGCGCGACGAAGCCTGGCTGCAAAGCGCGTACGGCGACCGCCCCACGATGCTTGCCGACGCCTGCGCGCGGGCGGGCTTCGCTCCCAGGAGGATCATCCGCATCGCGGAGTGGGCGGGGAAGTTCGGCTACGTGGCCGCCGGGCTGGGAGTGGCGTTGGTGCCGTCGCTGGCCGCCTGGGCGGTTCCTGAAAAACTCGTCCTGTGCCGCCTCACCGACCCCGCCTTGCGCCGCACCCTGCACATCGCGCTGCCTGCCACCCCACTGCCGACGGCGCTGCAACTGCGGCACCTGCTGCGCGACGCCGTGAATTAGTACTGCAACGGTGTGGGTGTGTCAATTTGACAGCTGATCCTGGTTGTTGAGGTTCAGTTGTCGGCCGGGGTGAGCCGGCCCTCGAAGGCGATCTGGAATGCGTTGAGGGTGCCTTCCAGCGCATGGCCCATTGCTTGCGACTCTTGCCGGTCGGGTCGAGGCTCATCAGTGCAACACGAGGACCACCGCGCCGACGACAACGAGCACGACGCGGCCCATGCAGCCTTCTCGATCGCCATTGGAGCTTGGATCCCTCCTCCGCTGCACAGAAGGGCCGACCTTACAGTCGGGGTCGAGGGCCTCCTCGTCCACTACGCGGACAGGCGCCGCCTGGAGCCTCCTACCAGCTCACCGTCGAGACCGGCCCACCGATCAGGGCAGATGAATTCGACAGCCGGCTCACCTCCCGATGGAGAGCCTTTTCATTGCGGGCGGGCACGCTGTGGCAGACGCCGGCCCGACACCAGCCTCGGCCCTTCGCCCGCGTCGTTCTCGTCCAGCCGCAGCAGATGCTCACATCCGACGCCGGCCTCGCCCCCCCGCGACCGATCCGGTTGTGCACTATTCACCCGGCGTCGGGCCTGTACGTATCGGCATGCCCCGGCCCGTCGCCAGCCTCGGTCTTCAGGTGACTCTCCGGACAGGTGCCCTGCGAGTCACCTGAAGCAGTGGAGCTACGACTGGCGCCAGTCCCACGCGAACACGGCGCGCCTGCCCCAAGGAACCACGTGACGCGTAATGAGGAACCGGGCTGACGAACCAGCGTGCGGCCCGGACAGCCGAGGCGCCTTGGTCAAAGAGAAGCGCCCCTCTCCAGGCCTACCGTTGTGATGAGCCGCACAACGGCCGGCTTCCGGGGGACGGAACCGGCCCCGAAATGCACGGGAGGCTCGACCCGCGCCAGCGGGCCCAAGTCGTTTCCACCGAAGATGGCCACGGCACTGGAGATCGGCAGAAGGTCCTGCACGCCATACCACTCACGACGGTCCGCCCTGTTACTGCTGCAGGTCCGTACGCCCAACAGCAGTCGAGCCGGCACATCGACCAGTGCGCTCCAGGCCGGGCGAATGGCGAGCGAACCCGGCACGGCGTGCAGCAGCGCCCCAAGCCGGTCTCGCCGACCGGTGGTGAAATGCAGGTCCAGCGACGGCGCCGTGACGGACCAGGCTTCTCCTGCGACGTCGACCGTGACCGGTACGATCTGCACTTCGTCGAAGGTATAGGTGCCGGCGATGAAGTCCCCGATCTCTGCAGTGGGAGCCAACAGAAGACGCCTTCCGTTCGCCTGCTCGAGCATCACGTCATTGAACGGCCCGAACGGCGAACGTGCCCAGTGTCCGAGCACCAGCCGAACGCCGGAGGAGGTTCCGACACCAGCGATCCAGCCTTCGAAGCGCAATCGTTGACGCGTTGGAGCGACTCCTTCCTCCACGGAGGGACACATGGGTGAACGACCCGGGGCGTCGTTCGGGTTCCCGCCCGGCGCTCCTGGCCTCCTGGTGCCCTGCGCCCGGGCCGAACCACCTTGGTCAGGAGCGGGTGCCTCCGCCATAAGCTGTATGCCCCCTCTCACCGGCCGAAAAGGCAGGGACGAACGCCTGTGGCTCAGGCAAGGAGGTTGACGCCTTGGCGGAACAGCCAGCTCAGACGGGATGCGAGCGGCACGATGTGCGGTCCGACGAGTGGCTGTTCACGGGCCCACAGCAAGGAGCCGGTGAGCAGCAGGTGGCGCTGTGAGAGCTGTCTCCAGGCCCGTTCGTAAGCTTGCGGGCGACCGGCCCGCACGCTCCGGACCAGTTCACCGGCGGCGGTCAGGGCCAGCGTCAAGCCCTCCCCGGTGAGCGCGTCGATGTAGCCGGCCGCGTCACCCACGAGAAGGACGCGGCCCGCGACGCGCGAGCGTACCCGCTGGCGCAGCGGACCGGCGCCACGCACCGGGGTGGTGCCCGCGGCGGCGGACAGCCGTGCCATCAGGACGGGAAACCGGCTCAGCTGCGCGTCGAACGCCATACGGTCGCTGGTGAGGACCGCGATGCCGACAAGGTCGGGCGCGAGCGGCGTGACGTATGCCTCGGAGCGTCCCGACCAGTGGACCTCGACCACGTCGCTCCACGGTTCGACCCAGTAGTGGCGGCGCAGTCCGTAGCGAGCGGGCCGATGCGGATCGGGCGGCGCGCACAGGCCGAGTGCGCGACGCGTCGGGGAGTGGAGACCGTCGGCGGCGGCCAGGTACCGGGCGGTCAGCCCGCCGGCGGTGACGCAAGCTCCGTCCTGGTACAGCTTGTCAAGACGGCGCTGCACCAGCCGAACCCCCAACTGGGCCGCTCGGGCGGCCAGGGCCGCGTGCAAGCCGGTGCGTCGTACGCCGAGGCCATGGCCGGCGCGGAACTGTGCCTCCGCATGGCGCCCGGTGATGCCGTCCACGTAGCGGATGCCGTGGAAGGGCTGTCCGGCGACCGCGACACCGAGCTGCTCAAGTGCCCGCAAGGCCCCCGGCATCAGCCCCTCGCCGCACGCTTTGTCGATCGGCGTGGGCCGGGGTTCGGCGACGACAACCTCGAGGCCGGCCAGCGCGCCGTGGATAGCTGTGGCCAGCCCTGCCGGGCCGCCGCCGACGACGAGCAGATCGATCATCGTGCGATACCCGGCATCGGTACGGTGCGGTCGCCCACCAGCGCCGTCTCCTCACAGCGGACGCGCACGGAGAGCAGCACGAGGTTCAGCACGGTGAAGCAGAGGGCGGTCGCCCAGGCCGTGTGCACAAGGGGAAGGGCGAACCCCTCGACCACGACTGCCAGGTAGTTGGGGTGCCGGAGCCATCGATAGGGGCCGGAGGTGACCAACGGCAGTCCTTCGACCACGACGACCCGGGTGTTCCAGCGGGGGCCGAGGGTGATGATGCACCACCAGCGCAACACCTGTGCGGCAACGGCAAGTGCCAGCATGGGCCAGCCGAGCACCGGGAGGAAGGGACGGCCGAGCGCCCACGGTTCGGCCACACAGCCCAACAGCAGGCCGGTGTGGAGGGTGACCATTGCCGGGTAGTGGCCGCGCCCGTATTCCCTACCGCCGCGTGCACGGCTCCACGCGCTGTTGCGGCGAGCCACGAGGAGTTCGGCGAGGCGCTCCACGGTCACCAGGAGCATCAGCCCGGTCCAGGCGTTCATGAGCGATCACCAGCGCAGGAGGACGAGTTCGGAACAGAGGCCGGGCCCGAGGGCAACCATGAGCCCGGTGGACCCGGACTCGGGCGGTCCGGAGGTCATCGTGTCGCGCAGCACATGCAACACGGACGATGATGAGAGATTCCCGCTACCGGCCAGTGAGCGCCAGCTCAACTCGAACGCCGAGTGCGGCAGCCCGAGGACTTCAGCCAGCACGTCGAGGACCTTCGGCCCGCCGGGGTGGCAGATCCAGGCCGTGACGTCCGGTGGCTTGAGATCGTGATCGGCAAGGAAGGACGCGATCTCCTCTCCCACGTGCAGCCTGATCACCTCGGGCAAGTCGCTGCCGAGGACCATGCGGAAGCCCCACTCGCCGACTTCCCACCCGAGCAGCTTTCCGGTGCCCGGATAAAGGCGGCTGCGGCCTGCCACCACCTGCGGACCGGGGCCGTCGCCATGTCGGGGGTGGTCACGGCCGACGGCCAGCAGGGCTGCTGCTCCGTCACCGAACAGGGCGCCTGCCACCAGGTTCCCGGTGGACGTGTCCGAGGTCTGCAGCGTGAGCGAACACAGTTCGGTGGAGAGCAACAGCGCGACATGGTCCGGTCGGCCGACGAGATAGTCGTGGACTCGCGCGGTGCCGGCCGCGCCGCCCGCGCAGCCGAGTCCGAAGACGGGCAAGCGCTTGACGTCGGGGCGCAGTCCGACGGTCGCTGCCAGCCGGGCCTCCAAGGACGGGGTGGCAATGCCGGTGACCGAGGTGGACAGCACGAGGTCGATCGTGGCGGCGGTCAGTCCGGCTTCGGCCAGCGCCCCTTCGACGGCCTGGGCCCCGAGATCGAGCGCCGCATCGATGTAGGCGTCGTTAGCCCGGCCGAAGCCGCCGAGCCGTTCGTACCGGTCCAGGGGCAGCGCCAGATGCCGGGCCTCGACCTGCACAGAGGCATGGATACGGCGCAGCAGACCGGCGTCCGCACCCGTCGGGAGACAACGGGCGAGCGTATCCGCGATCTCCGCCTGCGTATAGCGGTGGGGCGGCAACACCGTGCTCACTGCGAGGACACGCGTCATTGACCCACCATAGACAGGTCCTGACACAAGGTCATGAAACGTGGCAAAGAGGGTGTGGCGCGACGTAATGTGAAATCGTGCCAAGCGCCCCCGCCGCCGAGGACACCGTAGGCGCACCCATCGCTCTCCCCGTCAGGCCGGTGACAGGCTTGCTGACGGCATGTCACCCGCTTCCCGCTGCCGCGGTAACCGCTTTCACCGCCACTCTGGCCGCTGCGGTGGGGCACAGCCTCCCCGGCGGTACTGTCACGGTATGCGCGGTGGCCGCCGGACAGCTCTCAGTCGGCTGGTGCAACGATCGCATCGATCTGCGGCGCGACCGAAAAGCCCAGCGCAGGGACAAGCCGCTGGCCACCGGCCAAGCACGGCCCGGGGCGGTGACCGTCGCCGCAGCCTCGGCCCTGGCGCTGTGCATCCTCTTGTCGACGGCCTGCGGACCACTCGCGGCCTGCACTCATCTGGGCGGTGTAGCGACAGCCTGGTGGTACAACCTTCATCTGAAGCGCACGGCCGCTTCCTGGCTGCCGTACGCCTTCGCCTTCGGCACTCTTCCCGCCTTCGTCACCCTTGCCCTGCCCAGCGGCTCATGGCCGCCGCTGTGGCTGATGGCCGCCGCCGCCCTGCTGGGCACAGGTGCCCACTTCGCCAATGTGCTGCCGGACATCGACCAAGACCTCGCAGCAGGCGTGACCGGCCTTCCTCAGCGGCTGGGCAGGCGGTGGACCGGCCCTGTGGCGGCTCTCCTGGTGCTCGCTTCGTCCTTCGTTCTGGTCCTCGCGCCCCCCGGGCCGGCCCCCGTGTCCGGCTGGGCAGTACTGGGGTCCACCACTTTGCTGTGCACGGTCGCCCTGACCCGAACGCTCCGCGCGGCCGACGGAAAGCTCGCTTTCCGGGCCACCATGGCGATTGCCGGGGCCGATGTCGTCCAACTGCTGCTTCACGGCACCGATCTCCGCTGACGGCGCGGAACCGCGGCGGGCTCTGACCCGGCGATGCTCGGAATTGTCTGCCTCCTCGCGGCTGGCAGGGAACGGCCGGGCCGCTTGCCATGCGGGACGACGAGTCCGGTGTCGAGGTACGCAGGGGCAGCGACGGCCACGTGGACCGTGGAACGGCAGGCTGCCGCCCTTGGAGACGTCGGACAATTGAAGGAGGAGGGGCCGAACTCTTCATGAGTGGCGTGCTCAGCGGATCAAGGCGCTGCAGGTGGCTCTGAGCCCGGGTGAGCCGCGCCTCCGCCACTGTCTCGTCCCGCCCGGCGGGCGGTGTTCTTACTGGGGCGCGGACGGCGCCGCGGTCGAGCGGATCAAGCGCGGCGCTGAGTGGTTGTGAAAGGCCCCGGTCAGCCGAGCTTGAGGAGGCCGGCATCGACGACGGCGCGGCCGAAGGGGCTCGCGAGTTCGGCGAGACGTTCGCAGTCGGCGTCACCCAGGGCGGCGTAGGCGGGAAGGGCCAGGCGGTCGGTGCGGTCCTCGATGTGCTGGCGCAGGCGTACGCCTTCCGTGCTGAGTGAGTCGCCGTCGAGGAGACCTCGCGTGCGCAGACGCTCCTCGGTGTCGGCCCACTCCTCCTCGGGCCACGCGCGGCTTGCCTTGAGGAAGTCGACGGGGACGTTCCCGGTGGCAGCGTGCAGAATCAGGGACTCCAAGCCCCCGACGCCCTCGCTCAGCAAGCACGCGACATGGCCGTCTCCACGGAACTCCCGGAGCAGCGTCTGGGCATGCCACAGCTGCAGTACCGGTTCCTTTGGCCAGGGCAGCGCGGCATGCGCGGCGAACAGCGGGCGGCCCTGCGCGTGTCCGCAGGCCGCCTCGGCGGCCCTGCGGGTCAGCGCCAGGACCTCGTCCAGAGCGGGGAGTTCATGGATTCCGGCCCGTCGCAGGGCCTCGTTCGCGGCGGCGTGCCGCGCGTCCAGCACCTGCTGCGGCGTCGCCGCGTCCCAGGCCCCGTCGACCGCCTGCCGTACGACATCGGGGTTGAAGTTGTAGAAGGTCGAGATGACCAGCTCGGCGGATGCCCGGCCGAAGGCGGCGCTCCGGGAGGCGAAGTACCCGGCGCGTCCGCTGAGTCCGAGGTCCGCGTACCGTCGCCTTCCCTCGGGGGCGAAGTAGATCATGGCGTGTACGGGCTCGAGTCGGCGCCAGGCTGCTCGCGCTGTCTTCATGGGTCACCTTTTCCGAGAGTCGACAGACGGGGTATTCGCTGTGCTTCCGTACTCGCCGTGCGCTCGCAGATGTTCGAGCAGCAGGCGGCTCAGCGTCTCGGGGGCCTCCTCGGGGACCCAGTGGCTGACGCCCTGGAGGGTCTCGAACCGGTACGGCCCGTGGACCCACTGGCCCGTCCCCTCCGCGGCCGCCGGGCCGAACGCGCTGTCCTCGGTGCTCCAGACGTACAGCGTGGGCACGTCGATGACGCCGATCGCGCCGTCGGGGCGGCCGGCCCTGTACCAGTTGAGCGCCGCGGTGAGAGCGCCCGGCTGGGACAGGTGCCGCACGTAGGCATCGGCACTGTCCTGCGGGATCTTTCCGGCGTAAGCGGCGCGAAGCCCCTCGGCATCGTCTGCGAGCATGCGCTCTTCGGTCGTGGGCGTTTCGCGCCAGTCGATCATGTAACGCGATCGTTCGCGCTGGTCCTCGTCGGTGCGAAGGGCGGCGGCCAGAGCGCCGGGGTGCGGGGTCGAGACGACCGTCAGGGTACGTACGCGGCCGGGGTGTGCATCGGCGGTCCACCACGCCACCGCGCCTCCCCAGTCGTGGCCGACCAGGTCGAATGCGGCCCAGCCCAGTTCCTCCGTGATCGCGACCACATCGTCGATCAGGACGCTCATGCGGTAGTCCCCGGGCCGTTCGGGGCGGGCCCCGGGGGAGTACCCACGCTGGTCGGGTGCCACCACCCGGTAGCCGTGCGCGGCCAACGCCGCGATCTGCCGTTGCCACACCCGCCCCGTCTGGGGGAAGCCGTGCAGCAACAGCACCGGGCGGCCCTCGGGCGGACCCGCCACGATCGCGTCGAACACGCCCGCAGCAGTGGAGATGCTCACCTCGTTCATGGCCCGCCCTTCATACCGACTGGTCGGTTAGCTTTCAGCCGTGCAAGCGGGTTGTCAAGGTCGGGAACGCACAACGGCTGCCGTGCACTGCTCTTTTGGCCGGGCGTCGCGCCAGGAGGCGCGACGGGCGCCGGCCCGCGGGCGCTGCCTGCGGGCCGGCCCGCGGGCAAGGGTCTCCGGGGCCGGGCGGGGTGGTCCCCGACCGCGGGGTCGTCATTTCCCCTGGCGGCCCGGGCCTTTGTTGAACATGACGCCGAATTCAACTATAAACGATCCGGACGCCGGCTGCCGGTCCCCCCGCGGGCCGTGGCGCATGTCATCGGTGATGGCGGAGACGGTCACTGACTGGTCGCAGCGCCCCCAACGGGCGTTCGGCACCGCCTACCGGCATCGAGCCAGGCTCACGGAGCTTCAACCCTTGAAGCTCCCGGACGAACCGGACCGACAGGAAGCAGTGAGGCGACATGAGGGAAGCAGTCATCGTTTCGACGGCACGGACGCCGATCGGGAAGGCGTACCGCGGCGCGTTCAACGACACCCAGGCGCAGGAACTTGCCGCCCATGCCCTCTCGCACGCGGTGCAGCGCGCCGGGCTCGAGGGAGGTGAGGTCGAGGATGTGATCCTCGGCTGCGCCATGCAGCAGGGGTCCTCCGGTGGCAACGTCGCGCGCCAGGCCGCTCTCCGTGCCGGACTTCCGGACACCGTGTCGGGTATGACGATCGACCGACAGTGCTCATCGGGCCTGATGGCGATCGCGACGGCCGCCAAGCAGATCGTCGGCGACGGCATGCAGGTCTGCGTCGGCGGCGGTGTCGAGTCGATCTCCTTGGTGCAGAACGACCACATGAACACCCACCGCATGGCGGATCCCTGGCTGGTCGAGCACAAGCCGAGTATCTACATGCCGATGTTGCAGACGGCGGAGATCGTCGCCGAACGCTACGGCGTGAGCCGGGAACGCCAGGACGAGTTCGCGCTGGTGTCACAGATGCGCACCGCGGCGGCGCAGGAGGCCGGGCGGTTCGACCAGGAGATCGTCGCGTTCGAAAGCGTCAAGAAGGTCCTGGACAAGCAGTCCGGGGAAGTGCGGGACGAGGCCGTGACCCTGACCCGGGACGAGGGCAACCGCGCGTCGACCACACTCGAGGGCCTGGCCGGCTTGGTGCCGGTGCTGCCGGACGGTCGGGTGACCGCGCATTCCAGCGTGACGGCGGGCAACTCCTCGCAGTTGTCGGACGGGGCTTCGGCGTCGGTGCTGATGGAGGCGAAGGAAGCCGAGCGTCGCGGGCTGGAGCCGCTGGGCGTGTACCGGGGCATGGCCGTCTCCGGTTGCGGGCCGGACGAGATGGGGATCGGTCCGGTGTTCGCCATTCCGAAGCTGCTGAAGCAGCACGACCTCACCATCGACGACATCGGTTTGTGGGAACTCAATGAGGCGTTCGCTTCCCAGGCGCTGTACTGCCGTGACGAACTGAACATCGACCCGGAGCGGTTCAATGTGGATGGCGGTGGAATCTCGGTCGGTCATCCGTACGGAATGACCGGTGCCCGCCTGGTGGGGCACGCCCTGATCGAGGGCAAGCGCCGCGGTGTCCGGTATGTGGTGATCTCGATGTGTGTCGGCGGTGGAATGGGCGCAGCCGGACTGTTCGAGGTTGCTTGAGGTCCGCGTCCCGGCTGGGCGCGGGGCAAGGGGCCAGGCGGTGGCGGTACCGGCCCGTCCTCCGAGCCCTCCGCGTCTCCCTGCCTCTCTGTACGAGGCGGGGCCGGGCCGTCGGCGTCGCGGAGTCGACCGGAAGAAGCCCGCCCTCCTCCTTGCGCGGGCTTCTGGAGGCCGCGCGACGAGGGCCGGCGGGGCATGGCTGCTGTCGCGTGAGGCCGGTGGAAAGCCGGCCGTGAGAGAGGGTGTGGGTATTGTGTCGAACGTGGTGGAAGGGGCCCGTACCGCAGTCCTCGTGGACTTCGGCGGGGTCATCACCTCGAGTGTGCTGCAGGCTTTCACCGACTTCGGAGCCTCGCTCGGCGGCGACCCGCGCCTGCCGCTGGACCTCCTCCGCCGGGATCAGCCATCACGCACCCTTCTGGCCGACCACGAGTCCGGCCGTATCGACGCCGAAGCCTTCGAGCGAGGGTTCGCCGAGCGTCTCCGCGCCCACGGCGCCGCGGTGCAGGCGGAGGGGCTCACGGCCCGGATGCAAGCGGGAATGTCGATCGACCGGGACGTGCTCGCGCTGCTCGATGATCTCCGCGCCGCCGGGTATCCCGTTGCGCTGGTATCCAATTCGTTCGGAACCGGAACCTACGACGGCGTCGACCTCGCCTCTGTGGCGGACGCGGTCGTCATCTCCTCCGAGGTCGGGATCCGCAAGCCTTCCCGGCGGATATACGCGATCGCATGTGAACGCCTCGGCATCACCCCCGAGGAGGCAGTCATGATCGACGATCTGCAGCAGAACCTCGACGGGGCGGCGCGGATCGGAATCGGGGGCGTGCTGCACACCAGTGCCACCGACACCCGCCGCCAACTCGCCGAACGCTTCGGGATCACCGCCTGACCGATCGGCCGGTCTGCAAGGTCGACGGTCACGGGAGACCGGTCATGCCCGGAACGACACCGCGGGCCGAGCGCAGTGCTCTCGCCCGCCGTGTGCGGCACCCATGCCCTCCCGTTCGGCCGGCGGCGGGACTGAGTACCACCTCCGGCCACTTCCCGCCGCCCAGTGACTTGAAGTCGAGGACGGATTCAAGTCTACTGGGCAGGGGGGAGACCGCACCGCATCACCTGCTCACATCCCCGGAAGGCACCGCCCATGGCCAGTGTTTTCGACCCGGTCTGCCGCCACGCGGCTGCAACTCCCGACAACATCGCGCTGCGCGGCGGCGCGGATCAGTGGACCTACCGGCAGCTGTGCGACGCGAGCGTTCGGTATGCGGGTGCATTGGTGGCCGCGGGCCTGTCGCCCGGGGATCGGGTACTGCTGGCGGTGCCGTCGGTGCCCGAGTTCGTGGTTGCCTACCTCGGGATCCAGGCCGCGGGCTGTGTCGTGGTGCCGATCAACACGATGTCCACCCGGGCCGAGCTCGAATACGTCCTCGACGACGCCGGGTGCTCGTTGGCGATCGCATGGCACGCCCTGGGCCCCGCCGTCGCGGAGGCGGCCTCGGCGCTCAAGGTGCCCTCTTGGGCACTGTCCCCGGGCGCGACGGTCACCGATGCCGGCCCGGCCCGCGTCGTCGACCGGGACCGCGACGAGACCGCGGCCATTCTGTACACCTCGGGTACGACGGGGCGGCCGAAGGGTGCCCGGCTCACGGTCGGAAACCTGTTGTCCGCAGGGGAGATCGGCGCCGAGTGCAGCCGCGGATCGAGCGCCGACCGTACCGGCACCGGACTCCCGCTGTTCCACGTGTTCGGCCAGGCGTCGGTCATGATGGCGACCTTGACCGCGGGCGGTTCGATGTCGTTGCTGGCCCGATTCGACCCGGCGTCGATGCTGGAGATGCTGCGCCGGGACCGGCTCACCATCATGGCCGGCGTGCCGACCATGTGGAACGCGATGCTGCACGCGGCGGGCGATGCGAACCCGGCGGACTTCGCCCAGCTCCGTGTCGCTGTCTCCGGCGGCGCATCCCTGCCCGGGGAGATCGCCCGGGCCTTCGAGGCCCGGTTCGGCTGCACCATCCTCGAGGGCTATGGGCTCACCGAGACCACCGCGTTCGGCACCTTCAACGACATCGACCGCGGCGGCAAGACCGGGTACACCGGCCGGGCTGTCCCGCGGCTCCAGATCCAGGTGCGTGACATCGACGGCAACGAGTGCCCGCCGGGCACCGTCGGCGAGGTCCACATCAAGGGACCCACGGTGATGAGCGGCTACTGGAAACGCCCCGCGGACACCGCCGCGGCAATCTCGACCGACGGCTGGTTCCGGACCGGCGACCTGGGCGAAACCGACACGGACGGCGACCTGCGAATCGTCGACAGGATCAAGGACCTGATCATCCGCGGCGGCTACAACGTCTATCCCGGTGAGGTCGAGGAAGTGCTCTACGAGCACCCGGACATCATCGAGGCAGCCGTGGTCGGCGTTCCCGACGACCACTACGGCGAGGAGGTCGCCGCGCTCATCGCGGCCCGGCCCGGTTCGGATATCGGTGCCGCTGAGATCTCGAGCTGGACACGAGAGCGACTGTCCGCCTACAAGGTCCCGCGCATCATCCGGTTCGTCGACGCGCTGCCCAAGGGCCCGAGCGGGAAGATCCTCAAGCGTTCCATCGACCGTACGGAGCTGACCCGCGACCCCGCGCCCGGCGACGTACCCGCCCGTCGGCACTGAGCATCCGTCGACGGACGAGATGTGTCGGCCGCGGAAGAAAGACGACCTGTTCACCGGCGCGCGGCATCCGGAACCCGTGGCGCCCGCCGGTGCAACGGCCGCGCGCCGTAGGGGTACGCACGGGTGACCGTCCACGGTCCGGATGGGCATCGCGCTTCGGTCCGGATGGGCATCGCGCTGCATTCCCAAGTGGTCAAGCGCCTGGACTCCGGCCACTTCGGTTGCCCCACGGACGGGTCGGGAACCGGCTCCGGAATTCCCCGAGCCCGCGCATCCTTGCACTTGTGATGCTGGCGTCGGATTCAAGTAGAGTTCGGGGGATGGACACCACTGCGCCCGAGGACAGCGAGAAGGCACCTCCGATGGCGCCCTTCTCGCCACTTCGCGAGCCGCCGACGACGAAGCGCGGAGCGCGGACACGAGCCGCTTTGGTGAAGGCCGCGCGGAAGGTGTTCGAGCGGGACGGCTACCTCGACACCCGCCTGGCCGACATCACCAAAGAGGCCCGATGTGCGGCGGGATCCTTCTACACCTACTTCGCCAACAAGGAAGAGGTGCTGGCCGCCGTCCTTCTGGAGGCGCAGGAGGACATGCTGCACCCCGGCATGGGCCGGGTGCCGGGTACCGACGATCCGTATGCAGTTCTCGAGGCGAGCAATCGCGCGTATCTCGAGGCATACAAGCGGAACGCCAAGCTGATGGCACTGCTGGAGCAGGTCGCACAAGTGGAGCCGGAGTTCCGTGAGTTCCGAAGCCGGCGCACGGATGTGTTCATCCGCCGCAACGCCCGAGGCATCGCCGACCTGCAGGCGCGGGGTGTCGCAGACCGCGAGGTCGATCCGATGATGGCCTCCCGTGCGCTGTCGGGCATGGTCAGCCTCATGGCCTACAACGCCTTCGCGCTCGGTGAAAGGCAAGAAGAAGGCACACCGGTGGACTTCGAGGAGCTCCTGTCCACGGTCACCCGGCTCTGGGCGAACGCCCTGCGGTTCTCCGGCCACCGATGATCCGGCTATAGCGCCGACGGGGGCGGAGCCCCGCCGCCTGCGAATGTTCGGCGACCTTGGCCCCGGCACCGGCGACGGAGACCGGCGTGCGCGAGCCTTCACGCTCGACGACCTGACTCGCCTGGTGCCGCCGGGTACCTTCTCCCTCCTCGCCTCACCCACTTCTGCGCGGATGTGGCGATCGTGTGCGGGCGGATGGGCGAGCTGACCGACGGGGCCGGGAACGGCACGTGGCCCTGGCCGTCGTCGGCGCTCCGGCGAAACCGTCGGACTCAGCAGCTGCGACGACAGCCGCCGGGCCGGTTCACAGGCGTAGATCCGGTGCGCGATGGTGCAGTCCCTCGCGACCGGGCGTTCGTGGCCGAGTGGCCGTCTCTCGCGTCCGACGAAGGCGTTGACCCCCTTCCGGCTTCCGCAGGACCGAGCCCCTGCCGATCCGTTCGGTGAGCCGCTCGTACCTCTGAGGACGGGCGAAGGGGCGGCGAAGCGGACCGTGAATTCTCTGTGGGCGGTTCAGTGGGGCGAGGCGGCGTTCTCTGTGTGGTGATGCGCACCCAAAGGTTGAACTTGACGTCGGATTCAATTATACAGGTGGACGGAGACCGGCCACCTCATCTCGGGGGCCGCGCCCCGGCACCGCACACCCCGCCACGGAGAGGGTTCGTTGTGAACGTTGCACAAAGAGTTGCCATCGTCACCGGGGGCGGTGGCGGCATCGGTGGCGCGCTGGTCGCACGGCTCGCACGTGAGGGTGCCCGGGTCGTCGTCGCTGACATCGACGGAGGCACCGCGCGGGCGGTATCGGAGAGCGTCAACGCCGACCATCCGGGAAGCACCGTCAGCGCCGGCGCGGACGCGTCGGACACCGCCCAGATCCAGCAGTTGATCGCCCTGGCGGAGAGCGCGTTCGGTCCGGTCGACCTCTACTTCGCGAACGCGGGCATCGCCGGGGCACCCGCCCTCGGCGCGAGCGAGGAGGACTGGGACCTCTCGATCGACGTGAACCTGCGAGCCCACATCCGTGCGGCGACGCTGCTGGTGCCGCGGTGGCTCGAGCGCGGCGAGGGCTACTTCGTCAGCACCGCCTCGGCGGCCGGGCTGCTCACCCAGATCGGCTCCGCCACGTACGCCGTCACCAAGCACGCGGCCGTCGGCTTCGCCGAGTGGCTGAGTGTCACCTATGGGGATCGCGGGGTCCGTGTCAGCTGTCTGTGCCCGATGGGGGTGGACACCAGGATGCTGTCCTCCGGGAAGGACTCCGGGGACGCCTTGGGGAGGGCGGCCACGCAGGCCGTCATGTCCGCGGGTGACGTCCTTGAGCCGGCCGAGGTCGCCGATTCCGTCCTGGCCGCGATCGAGGACGAGCGGTTCCTGATCCTGCCGCACGAAGACGTCCTGGACATGTACCGGCAGAAGGGCTCGGACTACGACAGGTGGCTGCGCGGGATGCGCCGCTACCAGAGCTCCCTGCTGGCTCAGTCATGACCGGCGCGCCGGGCGAACTCGTCCTCGCCGAACACCGCGGGCCCGTGCTGGTGCTCACGTTCAACCGGCCCGACAAGCTGAACGCCTGGACCGACGAACTCGAGGACCGCTACTTCACGCTGCTCGACGCCGCCGAAGACGACCCGGATGTACGTGCCGTCGTGGTCACCGGCGCGGGACGCGGATTCTGCGCCGGCGCCGACCTCCAGCGGCTGCGGGCTGCCGGCGAGGTCTCCGAGGCGGACCGGGCGCGGCGCCGGCCGCGCGACGTGCCGCTGACCCTGCGCAAACCGCTGATCGGTGCGGTCAACGGGGTGGCCGCGGGCCTGGGCATGGTGGAGGCGCTCTACTGCGACATCCGCTTCGGCTCGCCCGCGGCCCGGTTCACCACGGCATTCGCGCAGCGCGGGCTGATCGCCGAGTACGGGATCTCCTGGCTGTTGCCCCGGCTGGTGGGGCACAGCCGGGCAACGGACCTGTTGCTGTCGAGTCGCATGGTGAACGCGCAGGAGGCACTGCGTATCGGCCTGCTCGACCACCTGGTCCCCACCGGCAGTGTGGTCGATGCCGCTGTCGCGTACGCCGCCGATCTCGCGACGCGCTGCTCCCCGGCATCCATGGCCACCATCAAGAGCCAACTGCGCAACGACGCGGACGGCACCTACGCCGATTCCGTGACCCGGGCGGAAGGCGTCATGCTCCAGGCCTTCCGCGGGGCCGATTTCGTCGAGGGCGTGGCCAGTCACCTCGACAAGCGCCCACCGAGTTTTCCCTCCCTACCCGTCAGGAGTTCACATGTCCCTGTTTGAGACGTCGGACCGCGCCAAGAAGTACCAGGCGGATCTGCTTGAGTTCATGGATTCGCACATCTACCCCGCCGAGGCGGTGTACCACGAGCAGATGCGCGCGTCGGGTGACCCGCACTTCCATCCGCCGGTCATCGAGGAACTCAAGGCGGAGGCGCGCAAGCGCGGACTGTGGAACCTCTTCCACCCGCACCCCGAGTGGGGCCCCGGGCTGACGAACCTCGAGTACGCGCCGCTGGCGGAGATCATGGGGCGCAGCCACATCGCCCCCGAGGCGACCAATTGCAACGCCCCCGACACCGGCAACATGGAAGTGTTCACGCTGTTCGGCAGTGACGAGCACAAGGAGAAGTACCTGAGGCCCCTGCTCGACGGGACGATGGCCTCGGCCTTCGCGATGACCGAGCCGCGTGTCGCCAGTTCCGACGCCACCAACATCGAGCTGCGGATGGAGCGCGACGGTGACCAGTACGTGCTCAACGGCCGTAAGTGGTTCGCGTCCAATGCCCTGCACCGCAATTGCAAGGTGCTCATCGTCATGGGGAAGACGGATCCCACCGCTGCCCCGCACCGGCAGCAGTCGATGATGGTCGTCCCGATCGACGCCCCCGGGATCACGGTGATGCGCGGGTTGCCGGTGTTCGGCTACCAGGACCGCGAGGGGCACGCCGAAATCGATTTCACCGACGTGCGGGTGCCGGCCAAGGACGTACTCAAGGGCGAAGGCGAGGGTTTCGCGATCAGCCAGGCCCGGCTCGGGCCCGGTCGTATCCACCACTGCATGCGGGCGATCGGCGCGGCCGAGCGCGCGCTGGAGCTGATGTGCAAGCGCGCACAGTCACGGGTGACGTTCGGGCGCCCGGTCGCCGACCGGTCCAACATCCAGGACTGGATCGCGGAATCGCGCATCGACATCGAGATGATCCGCCTGCTCACGCTCAAGGCCGCGTACCTGATGGACACGGTCGGGAACAAGGAGGCGCGCACCGAGATCGCGGCCATCAAGGTGGCGGCCCCGAACATTGCGTTGAAGGTCATCGACCGCGCGATCCAGGTGCACGGGGGAGCAGGCGTGACCGATGACTTCCCGCTGGCGATGATGTACGCGCAACTGCGGACGTTGCGGCTGGCGGACGGTCCCGACGAGGTCCACAAGCGGGCCATCGCCAGGCAGGAGCTGCGGCAGTACCGCGACGCGGCCACCACGGCGGCAAGCGGCACGGGCACCCCCGGCGGCCACAAGGCAGCGGTGAACTGAGATGACAGGACTCGATCTCACCGGTCGCACCGCCGTCATCACCGGCGCATCGCGCGGTATCGGGCTGGCGATCGCCCAGGCCATCGCCGCGGCCGGCGGAAACGTCGTCCTCACCTCCCGGTCCCAGGAGGCGGCGGACGCCGCCGCGGCCCAGGTCAGGGGCACAGCCATCGGCGTCGGTGCACACGCGGTCGACGAAGAGGCGGCCCAGCGCTGTGTGGACCTGACGCTCGAGCGCTTCGGAAGCCTGGACATCCTCGTCAACAACGCGGGGACCAACCCGGCCTTCGGGCCGGTCCTCGACCAGGACCACGGGCGGTTCGCCAAGACCTTCGACGTGAACCTGTGGGCTCCCGTCCTGTGGACGCGGCTGGCCACGCGTGCCTGGATGGGCGAGCACGGCGGGGCGGTCGTCAACACCGCGTCGGTCGGCGGTATGGCCTTCGAGGCGAACATCGGTTTGTACAACGCCTCGAAGGCCGCACTCATCCATCTCACGAAGCAACTGGCCCTGGAACTCTCGCCGAAGGTTCGTGTCAACTCCGTGGCACCGGGTGTGGTGCGCACGAAGCTGGCCGAGGCCCTGTGGAAAGAGCACGAGCAGGCCGTGTCGGCGTCGACGGCGCTCGGGCGCATAGGGGAGCCTGCCGACATCGCCTCGGCGGTCGCCTTCCTCGTCTCGGACGCCGCGAGTTGGATCACCGGCGAGACCATGGTGATCGACGGCGGGCAGCTGCTCGGTGACGTGCTCCCGTTCCGGCAGGGAGTGGGCATCGGTGTCTAGCACGGGCATCGTCGGAATCGACGCCGGGGCGGTGAGCCGCTGGTTCGGAACCCTCGGCGTCGACTTCGCCGGGCCGTTGGCCTTTGACCGGATCGGGCTCGGCCAGTCGAATCTGACCTATCTCGTACAGGACCAGGACGGTCGCAGATGGGTGTTGCGGCGCCCACCGCTGGGTCGCCTGTTGGTGTCGGCGCACGACGTGGCCCGCGAGGCGCGGATTCTGGCCGCGCTGGAGGGCACCGCCGTACCGACCCCGCGGGTGCTCGGGCTGACCGCTGATCCCGCCGTGACCGACGTCCCGCTGCTGCTCATGGAGTTCGTGGACGGCCAGGTCGTCGACACGATGCCGATCGCGCAGTCGTTGACGCCCGAGCGCCGCCGGGCGATCGGGACGTCCTTGCCGCGGACGCTGGCGAAGATCCACGCGGTCGATCTCGAGACGGCCGGGCTGACCGGTCTGGCCGGCCACAAGCCGTATGCGCAGCGTCAGCTCAAGCGGTGGTCGGGCCAGTGGGCGAGGTCGCGGACCCGCGAGCTGCCCGCCCTCGAGGACCTCACGCGGCGCCTCGTCGCGGCTGTCCCGGAGCAGCGCGAAGTGACGCTCGTGCACGGCGACTTCCATCTGCGCAACGTCATCACGTCCTACGACACCGGGAAGGTGACGGCTGTGCTCGACTGGGAATTGTCGACACTGGGGGATCCGTTGGCGGACATGGGCAGCCTGCTGGCGTACTGGCCGGAACCGGGGGAGGAGGCGACCGGGGGCGATTTCGCCGCCTCCGCCCTCGAAGGCTTCCCGGACCGTGCCGAGATCGCTCAGGTGTACCTGACCGAAACAGGCCGGGACCCGGCGGCACTGACGTTCTGGCACGTGCTGGGCCTCTGGAAGGTGGCCGTGATTGCCGAGGGCGTGATGAGGCGGGCGATCGAAGAACCGAGGAACAGGAGCACGACAGGCACGCCCACCGTGGAACGTATCGATGCGCTCGTGGACAAGGCCTGCCGGATCGCCGGTGAAGCCGGGATCTGAGAAGTGTCGGCGATCTGCGATCGCGACGGGCGCCGCGCGGGAATCGGTGCCCGGTGGCGGACCGCGGGGAGGCAGACCCTGCGCCTTCCGGAGTGGGGTTGGGTCAGGCGCTCGACGTTCCTTTCGTGACCCCTGGCGGAGGTCACCGTGGGCCCGGCAGCAGGATGCCGGGCCCACGGGGCTGAGCGGAGTGCGGACTGCGGCGTGCGGTCAGCCCACGTTCGTCAGTTGCCGACTGCGGCCTGTGCCGGAAGCGTGACGATCATCTTGCCCGTGTTGTCGCCGCGGAGCATGCCGAGGAATGCCTCCACGTTGTTCTCGATGCCCTCCACGACGGTCTCCTCGTAGTGCAGCTCCCCGTCGCGGATCCAGCCGCCGACCTCCTGCACGAACTGCTGCTGCAGGTCGTTGTGGTCCGAGACCAGCAGGCCGCGCAGAGTGAGGCGCTTGCCTATGGCCAGCGCGAGGTTGCGCGGGCCGGGGGCCGGGGCCGTCGCGTTGTACTGGGCGATGGCCCCGCACAGCGCCGCGCGGCCGTGCACGTTGAGGGTGCCGATCGCCGCCTCGAGGTGGTCGCCGCCGACGTTGTCGAAGTAGACGTCGATGCCGTCCGGCGCCGCGGCCCGGAGCTGCTCGGCCACAGGCGCCTTCTTGTAGTTGAAGGCGGCGTCGAAGCCGTACTTCTCGAGGAGCAGTTCGACCTTCTCGTCCGAGCCCGCACTGCCGATGACCCGCTTGGCACCCTTGAGTCGGGCGATCTGCCCGGCCTGGCTGCCGACCGCGCCGGCCGCGCCGGAGACGAAGACGGTGTCGCCCTCCCGGAACTCCGCCACGCGCAACAGGCCGGCATAGGCGGTCAGTCCGGGCATGCCGAGGACACCGAGGTACGTGCTCAGCGGAGCGTCCGCCGGGTCGACCCTCACGGCGTCCGCCGCGTCGAGGAGCGCGTACTCGCGCCAGCCGAGCCCGTGCAGGACGTGATCACCCACCGCGATGGCCCTGGCGGGGGAGTCGTCGCCCACGGCGACGACGACGCCGACCGCACCGCCGTCCATCGGCTGGTCCAGCGGGAAGGGAGGGACATAGGACTTCACGTCGTTCATCCGGCCGCGCATGTAGGGGTCGACCGACAGGTGCAGGTTGCGTACGAGGATCTGACCGGAGCCGGGCGCGGCGACGGGCGCCTCGCGCAGGGCGAAGTCCTGCGGCCGGGGCACGCCGTTCGGGCGGCCGACCAGGTGCCATTCACGGCTGGTGGTGGGAAGGTCGTTCATGATGCGGGTGTCTCTTTCCTCCGTGCTCAGACACGGTTGCAGGGGGATCAGCCGAGGGGCTTGGCGAGGACGGCTTTGCGGTGGCTGAAGGTCTCGAGGGAGTAGCGGCCGTGGTAGCTGCCCATGCCGCTTTCGCCGACGCCCCCGAACGGCAGGTCGGAGATGGTGAGATGAGCCACCGGCAGGCCGAACCCGAGGCCGCCAGAGGAGGTTTCGGCGGCGAGCCGCTCCCGGGTGGTGTCGGAGTCGGTGAACGCGTAGAGAGCCAGTGGCTTGTCGCGCTCGTTGATGAAGTCGATGGCCTCGTCGAGCCCGGCCACCTCGACGATCGGGAGGATCGGACCGAAGATCTCCTCCTGCATGACCGGCGCGTCCGGTGACACCTCGGCCAGGACGGTCGGCGCGATGTACTTGGAGTCCCGGTCGTACGCCCCGCCGGTGACCTGGCGGCCGCAGGCGAGGAGGGCGGTCAGCCGGTCGAAGTGGCGTTCGTTGACGATACGGCCGTACTCAGGGGAGGCGGAGGCCTCCGGTCCGTACAGGCCCTCCACAGCCTTGGCCAGCGCTCCCTCCAGAGCGCGTGCGGTTTCGGGGTCGGTGAGGACGTAGTCGGGCGCGACGCAGGTCTGTCCGGCGTTGAGGAACTTCCCGGCCGCGAGGCGGGAGGCGACGGTGTCCAGATCGGTGCCCCGGTCCACGAACGCCGGGGACTTGCCCCCGAGTTCGAGGGTGACGGGGGTGAGGTGCCGGGCGGCTGCGGCCATCACGATGCGGCCGACCGTGCCGTTGCCGGTGTAGAGGATGTGGTCGAAGCGCTGCTCGAGCAGGGCGGTGGTCTCCGGGACCCCGCCTTCGACCACGGCGACCGCCTCGGTGTCGAGGTACTGCGGCAGGAGGCGGGCAAGGGCGGCGGACGTGGCCGGGGCCAGTTCGCTGGGCTTGGCGACCACCGCGTTGCCCGCGGCCAGGGCACCGGCCACCGGGGCCAGCAGCAGCTGCGCCGGGTAGTTCCAGGGGGCGATGACCAGTACGACGCCCAGCGGGTCGTACTGCGTCCAGGCACTCGCCTCCCCCAGGAACGCGGGCACCGGGGCCGGTTCGGGGCGCAGCCATCCGTCGAGGTGCTCCAGGGTGTGGTCGATCTCGCGTATGACGAAGTCGATCTCCGTGCGGTAAGCCTCGGTGGAGCTCTTTCCCAAGTCGGCGTGGAGCGCCGCGGCGAATATCTCACCCTGCTCGGTGAGCAGGGTACGCATCCGCTGCAGCTGCCCGGTACGCCAGGCCACGGGCTTGGTCCTGCCGGCGCGGAAGGTGGCGCGCAGCCGGGCGACGAGCTCGGCGGGCTGCTCGGGCGCAGAGTTGTTCATGGTTCCCTCACAGGTGCGGTACGTGGACGGGGGCGCTGTCGCAGCGCCGCGGGGCAGACCCGGGCGCCGGCGTCGGCAGGGGATCAGCCGCGGTTCAGGATGCCGATGATGTTCCGGGCGAGCTGCTCGGAGGAGGCGGGGTTCTGGCCGGTGTGCAGATTGCGGTCCGCCACGACGTGTGCGCTGAACGGAGCGGCTGCTGCAAAGCCGGCACCGAGTTCCACCAGGCGGTCCTGGAGCAGCCACGTGGCCTTGTCGGCGAAGCCGGCCGCGGTCTCCTCGGCGTTGGTGAAGCCGGTCATGCGGTAACCGGCGAACGGCCAGCTGCCGTCCTCGCGCCGGGCGGCGAGCAGGGCCGCGGGCGCGTGGCACAGCACCGCGAGGGGCTTGCCGGAGTCCAGCGCCGCGGTGAGGAGGCGGCCGGAGGCAGCGTCGACGGCGAGGTCCTCCATGGGGCCGTGGCCACCGGGGTAGAGGACGGCGGCGTACGCGTCGAGGTCGACCTCCTCGAGCTTGACCGGGTTCTCCAGGCCGGCGCGGATGGAAGCCAGGTACGCGGCGATGGCGTCGGCCTGTTCCTTGCCGCCGGTGGACTCGGCGGCGAGGCTGACGGCGTCGACGGTCGGAGCAACGCCGCCGGGCGTGGCGATGGTGACGTCGAACCCGGCCTCGCGGAACAGCCGGTGCGGTGTGGCGAGTTCCTCAGCCCAGTATCCGGTGGGGTGCGGGGTGCCGTCGGCGAGCGTCCAGTGGTCGGAACCGGTGACGACGAACAGGACTGTGGTCACAGCTGTCTCCTTTGGTAAGTGCGCGCCTCGCGCAGTGGTGGGGGTGTGTTCTCGCCCGGCAGGGGGCGTGCGGGTGATGGGGGCGGGCAGGGGGTGGCTCAGGACGGTGACGATCACCTTGCCGCGGGTGTGGCCCTCCTGGGTGAGTCGCTGGGCCTCGGCGGCCTGCTCGAGCGGAAACGTGGCGGCCACGTCCACGCGCAGCTGCCCCCGCTCCGCGAGGGCCGTGAGCGCCCGGAGGTCCTCGGCGTCGGGCCGGACGAAGACGTACCGGCCCCCGAGGCCGAGGACGGCGGTGGGTCGTCAGGCAGCCGCGGTGGCGGCAGCCGGCTCGGGGGCCGCCTCGGCGGCGGGCCGGTGTTCCACAAGGGGCGCCTGCTGCTGCCGCTTCAGGCCAACCAGTGCGATGGCCAGGACGAAGGCGAAAGCGAGACCGGCGATGCTGAAGGTCAGGGTGAACTGGCTCTCGGCGGGCAGCGGGGGCACTCCGGCCGGAAGGTGCTCGATGGTCCTGGAGGCGAGCAGCGTGGTGATCAGTGCGCTGCCGATCGAGCTTCCGACGGATCGGGAGATGGAGTTGATGCCGTTGGCGACGCCGGTCTGGTGGGGCGGCACCCCCGCGACGATCAGTGCGGGCATCGCGGCGTAGCCGAGGCTGATGGCCGTTCCAACAGCCATTCCGGCGCCGATCACCGAGAGGGTCGAGGAGTGGGCGACGGCCAGCCACGCGAAGCCGGCGATGCCGGTCACCGCGCTGAGCGCGAGGGTGAGACGGGGGCCGATCCTGCGGATCAGCAGGCCGCCGAACTGGGCGGCGACGAGGGAAGCGATCGTGCTGGGCAGCAGGTACTCGACGGAGGCGCGGAGAACGGATGCGCCGAAGCCGTAGCCTGCGATCTCCTGCGGTATCTGCGCCAGATAGGAGACGCCGAGGAACTGGGCGAACATCCCGAATCCGACGAAGAGGCCCGCGAGGTTGCTGAAGAGCACCGGGCGGTGGAGGAACATCCTCATGTCGACCAGCGGTTCGCGCACACGGCTCTCGGTGAAGGCGAAGACACCGGCCATGACGACCGCTCCGGCGACGCTGCCCAGAGTGCGGGCGGACGTCCAACCCCACTCGTGGCCCTGGGAGATCGGCAGCAGCAGCAGGACCAGGAAGAGCCCGAGGGCGAGAGCACCGAGGGTGTCGGTGCGCCCTCCGGTCTTGGTGCGGCTTGCCGGTACGAGGAGGACGACGGCGAGGAGCGTGACCAGAGCCAGCCCGGCGGCCAGCCAGAAGACGGGGTGGTAGTCGGCGTTCTCGCCGCGGGTCAGCAGGCCGGTGGCGACCAGCGCGAAGCCGCTGCCGAACGCCAGGGTGCCGCTGACCAGCGACATCGCTCCGGGCAGCCGGTGGGCGGAGACCTCCTCGCGAAGTACCGACAGCGCGAGCGGGAAGATCGCCGTGGCGGCACCCTGGAGAACGCGGCCGACGATCAGCCAGAGGAGCGAGTCGGTGGTGGCCGCCAGGACCGAGCCGGCGATCATCACCACCAGCACGCCGATGAGTGTCGGCTTCTTCCCGTGCTGGTCGCCCAAGCGGCCGAGCAGGGGAGTGAAGACGGCTGCGGAGAGCAGGGTCGCGGTGGTGACCCAGCTGACCTCGGCCGCACTGCTGTCGAGGCTGCTCCCGATCAGGCCGAGGATCGGGACCACCAGTGTCTGCATCATCGACACGACCATGGCGGCGAGGCTCAGGACGAGGACGACTGCGATCTCGCGGGAGCGTCGGCCGGGCGGCGGGGCAAGGGTTTGGGACACGGGTGCTCTCTCCGGGCGGGGGCGTGGGGCCGGAGCCTGAGGGGGCTCGGCTCAACGAGTAGATGCTTGATGCACTCAAGCAACGGGATCGACGGTAGAGGTCAATGGTTGAGGATGTCAAACTTTGATCTCCCCTAGACTGGAAGCCATGTCCCGCACCCCCGCCGCGCACCCGGCCTCCGCGACCCCAGCCCCGCAGGGCAGCGACCCCACCTACCTCGAGCTCCTGGAGCGCCTGGCGCGCGCCGCCGCCGGCTACTACCGGGACCTCACCGCCGCAGCCGCGGCACAGGGGCTCACCATGACGCAGGCCAAGATGCTCATCCACCTGCGGCAACCCACGCCCATGCGCGCCCTCGCCGGGCTGCTCTCCTGTGACGCCTCCAACATCACGGGGCTCGTCGACCGGCTGGAGACACATGGACTGGTCTCCCGGCAGCTCGACCCGGCCGACCGGCGGATCAAGAACGTGGTCGCGACGGAAAAGGGCTTGGAGGCCGTCCGCCTGATCCGCGCCGATATGCGGGCTACCTCGGCAGCCTTCAACCGTCTCGACGACGAGGGCCGCCGCAGCCTCTATGAGCTGCTCGGCCGTCTGCACCCCGGCGAGTCGGCCTGATCATGGCCCGGATCCTGGCCCCGCCTGTCACGCGCCCGATTCCACCGTCCACCCGCAGTGCCGACGATGAGCCGTCCATGCCTCGTCGAAGCCAATCGGTGGTGTCGCCGGCGGATCGGCAGGCCGGAGAAGCACCATCCCCGCCGCCGACAACGACTCATCTCGACCCGAAGGCATCCAACAGCAGTTCGTGCGGCCCGAATTCCAGTGCCGGGGCTGTCGCTCGGAGCTCGCGTGCGGCCCTCGATGCCGGGAGAATCGCAGTTCACGGTTGTGTCGGCCGTGGGCGGCATGGGGGGCGTTTCTACTGCACGCGGTGGCCGGGTCGGCCGGCACAACGTCGGCCAGGCCAGGGCTAAGCAGTGTGCTCGACGTACTCGAAGACGACTCCGCCGGGGTGTCGCACGATGGCGTTGCGGCCGGTCGGCACCTGGTTCGGGCCTGAGAGGATCTCTCCGCCGCGCGCGTTCAGGAGAGTCTGCACCCCGTCCAGGTCGTCGACGAGCACGGTGCTCTGGACGTCCCGGTACGGGGCGAGGGCCTCGTCAGTGCCCGCGATGAGCAGGAAGCCGCCGATGCTCGCGACCTCCACGCCGCCGTAGGCGAAGCGCCTCCTGCTCTCCTGGCCTGTCAGGTCGCGCAGGGCAGGCAGGGCACGGTCCAGGTCATCCACGTAAAGCCGAGCCAGCGTGGCCAGCACCTTCATGTCCCGCCCAAGGTCAATTCGACTTTCCCGAAGTGTTGAACGATCGCCATACTAGGCACAGATCCCGAGGAGGAGGAAGCGGATGCGAGCACTACCCCAGCCCAAGCCCGAAGACTTTGATCTGGCGACCGTGCTGCACGCTCTGGGCGACCCTGTGCGGCTGGAGCTGCTGCAGCGTCTGGCGGCGGACGGCGAAACCACCTGCAGCCCCGAGGGGATGACAGTTCCACGCTCGACGCTGTCCAACCATTGGCGCATCCTGCGCGAGGCGGGTATCACGTCCACCCACATCAGCGGGAAGACCCGGCTGGTGACCCTGCGCCGGAACGAACTCGACGCCCGCTTCCCCCACTTGCTCAGCGCAGTGCTGGACGAGTTCACCCGTTCCTTCGCAAACTCCTGATCCCACCTGAACACGACACCGCCGATCACACCCACGTGCGCGCGATGAGCATGCCGGCGCAGGCGTACGGATAGGCGCTGATCGTCGTGCGTTACAGGCGAGTTGGGCGTTGTTCCCATCGTTCGGACTTCGACGTGGAGCGTGCCGGAGGACTTGTGGGAGCGGATCGAGCCGCCGCTGCCGAAGAAGGAACGGCGGTTCCGGTGTCCCGGCCGCTTGCCGGTCCTGCGGATTCGCTTCCCCGGCCCACTCCGCGATTGTCCAGCAGTTCGTGCGCGGCAGGTCCGACAGTAAGCCCAGCACCAACCGTCCAGCCCGAAGCCGTGGTTCGATCCGGGCGAACCATCCCGCGATACGGGCCATGGCCACCTCGAACGCCTCCCGCCAACGAACGGGATCTACGCTGTGGCCCGCGGCCACCGTCTCATCGTTACTCCACGCACGTCACGATGATCAACGGTGGCCGTACTTGTTCCCGAACCGGCCCCACCAGCAAGATCACCATTCCGCCGGAGGACTAGGGTGGTGATCGTGACGATGGAACGGTGGGCATTGGGCGGCGACTTGAGCGTCGCGAGGATCGGCTACGGCGCGATGAAGCTGACCGGTTGGCCGAGGGGCGACCGGCCCAGCCGGGAAAGTGCGCTGGCCATCCTGCGCCGGGCCGTGGAGCTCGGGGTGAACCACATCGACACCTCGCACTACTACTCGCGTGACGGGGTGGCGGCCAACGAGCTGATCCGGGAGGCGCTGCACCCCTACCCGGACGACCTGGTGATCGTGACCAAGGTGGGCGCGCTGGTCGAGGGCTCCGATCTCGCGCTTGCGGACGCGGAGAAGACCGGGCTCACCCCCGACAACCTGCGCCGTGGCATCGAGGCGAACCTGCACTCGCTCGGCGTGGACCGCCTGGACGTGGTGAATCTGCGGATGGGCGACCTCGACCGGACCGAGACACCCTTGACCGCGCCCTTGGAAACACTGCTCGCGCTGCGCGAGGAGGGCCTCATCCGCCATCTGGGCATTTCCAACGTCACAGCCGCCGAGTTCGCCGAGGCCCGCAAGATCGCGCCGATCGCCTGTGTCCAGAACCTCTACAACCTGGCCCGACGCGATGACGACCCACTGATCGACGCTTGCGCGGAGGCTGGCATCGCCTACGTCCCCTTCTTCCCGGTCGGCGGCTTCCAGCCGATCACGGCCGAGCACCTGGACGCCCTCGCCGCCCGCCACCGTGTGACCGTGCCGCAGGTGGCCCTGGCCTGGCTGCTGGCCCGATCGCCTAACATCCTGCTCATCCCCGGCACCGGCTCGCCGGCGCACCTGGAAGAGAACATCGCCGCGGGCGCGCTGAGGTTGAGCACGGAGGACATCGCCCACCTCGGGTAAGGCAAAGGCAGTTGCACAACCCTGCAGCCGTCCTGACCGTTCCATCCGGGACGGTTCGCAAGAAGATCACGATCTACAGCTGGAGTGCAAAGCCCTGGCTTGGCGATGCCGTCCCGTTCTGCGATATGCTTAACAGGAACCTCTGCGCCCGCCGGTCCAGCCCCGAGCAGTTCGACCGCAGCGGCTAAAATTCGATTCTGTCACTCGAGGTTGTGCCGCTCTCGGCGCGCATCGTGACCCGCCGACCTTCGAAGAGTGTATCGAGCGAAAAGCATGTTCGCAGCCCGACCTGCAACAACAGGATCGGGGATATGCCTCGTTGCATCGGGGAGTTGCTGAATTGCCACGAACGCGACCGCCCCGTGGAGAGGCGCCAGCGCGCTGGTTGATCGCGTTCGACAGGCGGTCCGGCGCACGATTGTCGTCGTGAGGGAGATCAGTTCCCATGGACCTGAACACCATCACGGAAGTCATCCGGCGACCGTCCGATCGGCCGGGCGTGGACTGGCGCGAAGGCGACGCTTGGCTCGCAGGGGGAACGTGGCTGTTTTCCGCGGAGCAGCCGAGCCTGCGCCGCCTGATCGACTTGACGGCGTTGCGTTGGGATTCCCTCGTCCCGAGCGACACGGGCCTCGAAATCGGCGCAACGTGCACCATCCGCGACCTGTATGCGTTTGCGTTGCCAGGTGATTGGATCGCGGGCACCCTTTTCGCGAAGAGCTGCGAGGCGTTCTTGTCCTCGTTCAAAGTCTGGAACTCGGCGACCGTCGGCGGCAATATCTGCATGTCTTTGCCTGCCGGCCCAATGATCACGCTGACGGTCGCACTCGAGGCAAAGTACGAACTGTGGGCTCCTGACGGGTCCGCACGCATCGTCGATGCCCTCGATTTCGTGACCGGCGACAACCGGAACATTCTTACTGCCGGGGAAGTCTTGCGGCGCGTCGACATTCCGGAGCGCGCCCTGAGGAAGCGCACCGCGCACCGCCGCTTCACTCTGACCCGCCTGGGCCGTTCGACGGTATTCCTCATCGGTACTCACACGCCAGGAATGAGCGACCTGCAGCTCACCGTCACAGCAGGCACCACACGGCCTGTGCGCCTTGCTTTCGACACCGTGCCCGATGCCCGAACTCTGCAGCAGAGCATCGACGTCATCCCCGCCCACGTCTGGTTCGCCGATCCCAACGGGACCCCCGACCACCGTCGTCACCTGACAAAGCACTTCGCCGAAGAGATTCGTCGCGAACTCATAGCCGGGGGCCTGGCATGACATACATCGTGAACGGCAAGAGCTTCGACGAAGAACCAGACCCCGGCCAGTGCCTGCGCACTTTCCTCCGCTCACTCGGCCACTATGGCGTCAAAAAGGGTTGCGACGCAGGCGATTGCGGCGCATGCACGGTGTGGTTGGACGGCAGTCCGGTACACAGCTGCATCATCCCTGCTTTCCGCGCAGACGGTCGTGAGGTGACGACGATCGAGGGCATCGGATCACCCGGCAACCTGCATCCGATGCAGCGGCAGTTCCGCGACGCCCCGGGGTTCCAATGCGGTTTCTGCACCGCAGGGATGATCATGACGTCGGCAACGTTCACCGAGGCCCAGAAAGAGGACTTGCCACAGGCGTTGAAGGGCAACCTCTGCCGCTGCACCGGCTATCGAGGGATCGAGGATGCCGTGAAGGGCGTCGCCGGAGTAGAGACAGCCGCGCCAGGCAAGGCCGTCGGGACGAGCGTCGGTGCGCCGGCAGCCAACGACGTGGTAACCGGTCGCGCCGAGTTCACGATGGACACCCACATCGAAGGCATGCTGCACCTCAAGGTGCTGCACTCACCACACGCGCACGCCCGGATCGTCTCGATCGACAAGACCGCTGCACTCGCGGTTCCCGGCGTGCATCGGGTCTACACCTGGGAAGATGTGCCACGCAGGCGTTTTACTACGGCGATCCACACCGACCATCTTGTCGATCCGGACGACACCTTCATCCTCGACAACACGGTCCGCTTCGTCGGCCAACGCGTCGTTGCGGTCCTCGCCGACACGGTCGGGGCGGCAGAAGAGGGCTGCCGAAGGGTCGTCGTGGAATACGACGTGATGCCGGCCGTATTCGACCCCGAGGAGGCGATGGCCGAGGGGGCGCCACCGCTGCACGGCGCGGGCGATCCATTCATCCGCGATCCCGTCCACAACATCTTGCTCGAGATCCATTCGCACATCGGTGATATCGGCGCAGGGTTCGCCGAAGCCGACGTGATCCACGAGGGCACGTACTCCTCACCGCGAGTGCAACACGCGCATCTCGAGACCCACGGATCGATCGCCTGGATGGAGAACGGTCGTCTGAACGTCCGCACCAGTTCGCAGTCGCCGTCGATCGCGAAAGTTAAACTCGGACATCTGTTCGCGCTGCGCCCGGACCAACTCCGCGTGTTCTGCAAACGCGTTGGCGGCGGCTTCGGCGGCAAACAGGAAGTGATCTCGGAGGATCTGGTCGCGCTCGCCACCCTGGACACCGGGCGACCTGTCTGCTTCGAGTACACCCGTGAGGAGGAGTTCACGGCGGCTTCGCCAAGGCATCCGATGACGTTGACGGTCAAGCTCGGCGCGAAGGCGGACGGAACGCTCACGGCGTTCCAGGTCCGCAATGTGTCGAACACGGGCGCCTACGGCAACCACGGCGGCGAAACGCTGTATGCAGGCGGCGCCGCCGTCATGATGTACCGCTGCCCCAACAAGAAGTACGACGCGTTGTCCGTCTATACGAACACCGTTCCGAGCGGGGCTTTGCGCGGTTACGGGATGACGCAACCGGCGTTCGCCGTGGAATCCGCGATGGACGAACTGGCACGCGCACTGCACATCGATCCGCTCGAACTGCGACGACGCAATATCGTGCGACCGGGTGATCCGCTCGTCGCCATGCACGACGGCCCCGACGACGTGATGTTCACCGAGGACGGACTTGCGAAGTGCATCGATCTGGTGGATGACGCCATGGCCCGTACAGCCGATGAGCCGTCCCCCGGCCCCGGGTGGCTCGTCGGGGCCGGCGTCGCGAGTTCATTGCACGAGACCGCGCCCCCAACCGAACACATCTCCGAGGCCTGGGTCACCCTTGGCGACGATCTCGTGTACGAGTTGGCCGTCGGAACAGTCGAATTCGGCGAGGGTACGTCGACCGCGCACGTCCAGATCGCGGCCAGCCAGCTGGGCACGACTCCGTCGCGGATTCGCCTGGTGCAATCCGACACCGACCGCACAGGATTCGACACCGGCGCCTTTGCGAGTGCAGGACTTTTCGTGGCGGGCAACGCGGTACTTCGAGCGGCCAACGCTGTGCGTGACCGCATCCTGGAATTTGCTGCCGCGTACACGGGTGTCCATCTCGTGATGTGCTCGATGGACGACGAGGGTGTCGTCTGCGGCGACCAGCGAGTGTCGTTGGCCGAGCTCGTCGCATTGGCCCGAGCGCGAGGAATTCGATTCACCGCCGCGCGCAAGGCCTACGGCTCACCCCGAAGCGTCACCTCCAATACACAGGGGTTCCGAATCGCCGTCCATCGGGTGACGGGTGAGATCCGTATCCTTTACAGCGTCCAGGCGACCGACGCCGCCGTAGTGATCAACCCCGCGCAAGTCCGTGGACAGGTAGAAGGCGGTGTCGCCCAGGGAATCGGCTTCACGCTGACCGAGAATCACCACGTCGACGCGGACGGTGTCATGGTCAACCCGAACCTCCGCAACTATCGCATCCCCACCTATGCCGATATCCCCCGCACCGACCTGCTCCTGGTGGACTCGGCGGATTCCTTTGGGCCCATGCGGTCGAAGGGAATGGCGGAATGCTGTATCAACCCGGTGGCTCCCGCGTTGGCGAATGCGCTCCACGACGCCACGGGCGTCCGCTACCGCGCGCTGCCCCTGACTCCCGAACGAATTTACAGCCGACTCAGCGAAACCCAGCCGGTGTCGACGGGCCTGAGCAAATGACCACCGAAAAGCTCGAAGCCGCGGCGACGGTAATCATCGGTCAGAGGGTTCTGCCCGGACTGGAGCGGGAGTACGAAACATGGCAGGAGGACGTCAACGCCGCTGCCGCCGACTACGCTGGGTACCTCGACGCCGAGATTTCCCCGCCGACACCCCTGCAACCCGACTGGGTTGTCGTGTACCGATTCGACTCGGTAGCCCATCTACAAGCGTGGATCAACAGCGCCACCAGGCAGAGTCTTCTCGATATCGGCAGCAAATATTTTGACGGTCCCGCAACCCAGCAGGTTGTCAGCGGCGGCACGCAACCAACGGATCCGCTCGTGACCGTTGTGGTTACCCACCGCGTCCACCCGAGCCACGTCGACGACTTTCTCGACTGGCAGCGCCACATGAGTCAGGAGGAGAGCAAATTCGAAGGCTTTCGCGGAACCGAGCTTTTCCGCCCGATCGAGGGACTTCAGGACGAATGGACCACGCTGTACCGATTCGACAACGCCGAGCACCTCGATGCCTGGCTGAAGTCGACCGAGCGGCAGGAAGTTCTCACTGAAGGCGAGAAGTTCAACGACTTCGAACTCCGCACGATCGACAACTCGTTCGGCAGTTGGTTCGCCTTCGAAGAGAACGGCAAGGAAGCGCCGCCACCCTCGGAAACCAAAACCGCCATCGCGGTTTGGGTCGGCCTGTACCCGACCGTTGTGCTGCTGACGCTCGCCCTGTCGCCGCTGAAGATGCCGCTCTGGCTCGGGCTGCTTGTCGGCAACCTGATCTCCAGCTTCATCATGAGCTTCCTCACGATGCCCTACTACGTGAACCCGCTGCTCAGACGGTGGCTGCGGCCGTCACCGGACGAACCGGCGGCGAAGACCAACCTCGTCGGCCTCGGTATCGTCGCCGCGGTGACCGTGTTCTGGGGCGTTGTCTTCTACCTCGTTACGACCCGGATCTGGACGCTGCCCTGACCCGGCGACGTCCTGCTGGGATCCGCTGACCGCGTCCAGCAGGGCGGTAACGGTCTCGTTGTACGGTGCAGGGATACCGAAGCGCGCTCCCACGCGTACCACCGCGCCATTGCGTGCGTCGTGTTCGAGGGGGCGGCCGGCAATGCGGTCCCAGAGCATGCTGCTTCCCGCCTCGGGTGGCATGGCCTGCAGCCGGGCGAGGACCTGATCCGCCAGGTCTTCGGGGAGATGTGCCCCTGCAGCTGTGCCGACCAGTCGTGCTTCCTCGACGAGCGCACGGCCGAGCCGGGCGATGTTCGGGTTCCGGAAGACCGGAATGCGCTGCTGTGTCAGCGCGGTGACGGCGCCGTTGGCGACGTTCAGGCACAGCTTCGCCCAGGAAGCGGTCAGAAAGTCGTCGGTCCGGTCGACGGCGACTCCTGAGCCGGCACACAGATTTTCGAAGGCATGCCCGTCCGCGTTGTCCGGCACCACGATCCGCGGCTCATTGAAAAGCTGGATGTGTCCACGCCGCAGCGGCTCGGCCGAGATCGCCACCACGGTCGGCAGGATCCGGGCGTTGCCCACGAGGGGTGCCACCCGCTCATGGTGCTCGACACCGTTCTGCAGCACGGCGACCCGCGTGGCGGGACCGCAGAGCCTGTGCAGCCACTGCGCAGCACCCGTTGTCTGATGGGCCTTGGTCGCCAGGAGTACCCAGTCGGATGTCGTGGCCCGCGTGGCATCGCTCAGTTCGTTGAGCCCTCTGTCCGGCACGGTCTGTGTCGAGCCGTCCGGCAGTTGCAGCCGCAAGCCACCGAGCGGTGATCGCACGCAGACGGTCACCTCGGCCGCACCTGCCAACGCGAGCCGGGCAGCCATGACACCACCGACAGCTCCGACGCCAACCACCGCAACCGACACCATGGGGGCGACAGTAGCGGGCCGTCCCCATGATTGATCGGGCCATCCACGTGACCCGGCGCGGATCGCCCACGACCGGGCGCGGCCGCTGCGGGCAGCCCCATCGAGATACCGCGTCATGGGTGGCACGAATGCTGGGCACAGACCGAGCAGGTGACAACGAGAACTGTGAGGCACATATGAGCGAAGCCGCCCCGCACGCAGCCGACCCCGGCCTGTTCGGACCCGACTCCGTCACCTGGCAGATGCACGGCGACCCCATGATGTGGATCGCCGGGGTGCGGGCGCTGTACCTGCAGGCCCTGCACCCCCGCGCCGTACGCGGCGTCATGCAGAACTCGGACTTCAGAAGGGACGCCTGGGGCCGGCTCCTGCGAACCGCGGACTTCGTCGGCACCATCAGCTACGGCACCACCGAGGCCGCCGAGCGGGCAGGCGCCCGGGTCCGTCGCATCCACGCCCGCCTCACGGCGACCGACCCCGACACGGGCGAGACCTACCCGGTGGACGAGCCCGAGCTGCTGCTGTGGGTGCACTGCGCCGAAGTCGGCTCCTATCTCGAGGTCGCCCGCCGCTCCGGCTTCCGGCTCAGCGACCGCCAGGCCGACCGCTACCTCGACGAACAGCGCGAAAGCGCCCGCCTGGTCGGACTCGACCCGGCCGCCGTACCCGCAGACACGCGGCAGCTCGCCGCCTACTTCGACCGGGTGCGCCCCGAGCTCGCCGCCGGACCCGAGGCACGCGACGTCGACCACTTCCTGCGCCGCCCCCCGATCGGCGCCCTGCTGGTGCCGGCACGCGAGATCGTATGGCGACGCGTGGCCGGCCTCGCCTACAACGCGCTGCCCCCGTACGCCCATGAGCTGTACGGCACGCCGGCCCCCGCGCCGGAACGGGTCACCCACCAGCTGACCGTCACGGGCAGGCTCCTGCGCTGCATCCCCTCCCGTGCCCGCTGGCAACTACCACCGGGTCACATTCTGAAAGCAATGGCACGTCTTGGGGTTGACGCCCGCCCCTCGCCGTACAAACTGCGCAGACAGGCGGCCATACTGGACGGACCGGGGAGGGCGCGGGAAAGCGACGGGGGCGACAGCACGAGATGGCGGAAACCAGGCTGATCCAGGGCCGGTACCGGCTGCTCGATCTCATCGGGCGCGGCGGTATGGGCGAGGTGTGGCGGGCCCGCGACGAATCGCTCGGGCGGCAGGTGGCCGTCAAATGCCTCAAACCACTGGGGTCCCAGCACGACCAGCAGTTCACCCGGGTCCTTCGGGAGCGGTTCCGCCGCGAGGCGCGGGTCGCCGCCGCACTGCAGCACCGGGGCGTGACCGTCGTCCATGACTTCGGCGAGCACGAAGGCGTGCTCTACCTGGTGATGGAACTGCTGGAGGGCCGCAATCTCAGCCAGCTGCTCGACGACAGCAAGCAGCAGCCCCTGCCGGTCGCGGATGTCGTCGACATCGCCGACCAGGTCGCCGACGCCCTCTCCTACACCCATGAGCAGGGCATCGTGCATCGGGACCTCAAGCCCGCCAACATCATGCGGCTGTCCGACGGCGCCGTGAAGATCTGCGACTTCGGCATTGCGCGTCTCGGCGAGGACATCGGCTTCACTTCCAAGCTCACGGGCACGGGTATCGCCATGGGCACCCCGCATTACATGTCGCCGGAACAGATCAGCGGGGACCAGGTCGATCACCGCAGCGACCTGTACTCGCTGGGCTGTGTGCTGTACGAGCTCGCCACCGGCGCCCCGCCCTTCGACCTCGGCGACACCTGGTCCATCCTGGTCGGCCACCGGGACACCGTGCCGCAGCCCCTGCGCAGCCACCGGGGCGAGATACCCGAGTTCTTCGACCGTGTCGTGCTCGATCTGCTCGCCAAGACCCCCGAGAAGCGGCCGGCCGACGCGGGGGATCTGCGCCGCCGGATCCGCGCGGCGTCGATGGCCGCGCAGACCGGTCACCAGGTCGTCCCCGTACAGCGGCGGACCGCATCGCCGGACCCGGCGGCGCCGCGCCTGCCGGCCTGGACCCGCGGGATGGCCACCGGGCCCAAGGCCACGGGAACCACGGCACTGCCGCCCGCCCGGCCCGACCACACGGCCGCACTGACCGGCTCCTGGACCACCCACGGTCCCGCGGTCACCGGCTCCTCGCTCAGCGTGGCCCAGGTGCCCCCGCAGGCCGCACCCGAACGTCCCACCCCGCCGCCCGAGATGCTCGCCGTCCTCGCCAGCCGTCACAACGCCGGTCTCAGCCTCGGTCGGCTGGGCCGATGGGACGAGGCCGGCGAGGTGCACCGGTCGGTCGCCCTGGACCGCGAGAGCGTGCTGGGCCCTGGCCATCCCGACACCCTGGCCAGCCGCTACGAGGTCGGCTTCACCCTCAGCCGCACCGGCCGCGCGGCCGACGCGCTGCGGGAGTTCGGGCAGGTCACCGAGGGCCGCGAACGCACCCTGGGTCCCGACCACCCCGACACCCTCGCGTCCCGTCAGGAGACCGCGTACGTCCTGGGCCAGCTGGGGCGGCACTTCGAGGCCCACCAGCTCTACGCGTCCGTCCTCGCCTCGCGTGAACGCACCACGGGGCCCGACCATCCCGACACCCTGCGCTGCCGCCACAACCTCGCGTTCAACCTCAGTCGGCTCGGACGGATCGAGGAGTCCCACCGGCTGGCGTACGCGGTGGCCGAAGCACGCACCCGGGTGCTCGGCGCCCACCATCCGGACACCCTGGTCACCCGCTACGAGGTGGCCTACGCCCTCGGACTGCTGGGGCGCTGGGCCGAGGCCCTGCAGACCTACCAGGAGGTGACGGCCGCACGCGGCCAAGTGCTCGGTCCCGACCACCCCGACACACTCGCCGCCCGCTACGAGGCCGGCGTCTGCCTGGGCCGGATCGGCCGCAGTGCGGAGGCCGTCGAGCTGTACCGGACCCTCGTGGACGACCGCACCCGCGTCCAGGGACCCGCCGACCCCGAGACGCTGCGCGCCCGGCACGGCCTCGGGGTGAACCTCGGCCGGCTCGCCCGCTGGGAGGAGGCGCTGGCCGAGTCGCGCGAGGTGTGTGCGTTGCGCGAGCGGGTGCTCGGCCCCGATCACCCCGACACCCTCGTCAGCCACCGCGAGGTGGCCGTGGGCCTGGGCTGGCTCGGCCGCTGGGCGGACGCCCTGAAGGTCTACCGGCGCGTGGGCGCCGCGCGCGAGCGGGTGCTCGGCACGGAACACCCCGATACGCTGTCCAGCCGCAACGACGAGGCACACTGCCTCGAACAGCTCGGCCGGCACACCGAGGCCGTGGAGCTCTACCGCCGCGTCGCGGCGCTACGGCAGCGAAGCGGTGCACAGGGCGCGTGAGCAGGGGGTTGCGCGCGCGCCCGAACCGGTTAGGGTCCGGCCATGCCCCCACACACCTCGTACGACGCAGTGATCGTGGGCGGCGGCCACAACGGTCTGGTCGCCGCCGCCTATCTCGCCCGCGCAGGACGTTCCGTCCTGGTCCTCGAGCGACGCCCGATCACCGGCGGAGCGGCCGTGTCCACCCGCCCGTTCCCCGGGGTCGACGCCCGCCTGTCGCAGTTCTCCTACCTCGTCTCCCTGCTGCCCGACAAGATCGTGCGCGATCTGGAACTCGGCTTCGCCGTACGCAAGCGCACCGTGTCCTCCTACACCCCGAAGGGGGACGGCGGCCTGCTCGTGGGCGCCGGCCGCACCCGGGAGTCGTTCGCCGCGCTCACCGGGGGCGAGCGGGAGTACGCGGCCTGGGAGGAGTTCTACGGAACCACCCGCAAGGTCGCCGAGCGCGTCTTCCCGACGCTCACCGAACCGCTGCTGTCGCGTGCGCAGATGCGTGCCGTCGTCGACGACGAGGCGGCCTGGCGGATGCTGTTCGAGGAGCCGATCGGCGTCGCCGTCGAGAGGCGGTTCGCCCACGACCTGGTACGGGGAGTGGTGCTGACCGACGCCCTCATCGGTACGTTCGCCGATGCCCACGACCCGTCACTGGTGCAGAACCGCTGCTTCCTCTACCACGTCATCGGGGGCGGGACGGGCGACTGGGACGTACCTGTCGGAGGCATGGGCGCGCTCACCGACGCGCTGGCCGCCGCGGCGCGAAAGGCGGGCGCGGAGATCAGGTTGCTGCACGAGGCAACCCGTATCGAGACCGACGGCGAACGGGCCGAGGTCACCTTCCGCTCGCCCGACGGCGAGGGCAGCGTCGGGGCACGCCAGGTCCTGGTCAACGCCTCACCGCCGGCACTGGCCGGCCTCCTCGGCGAGGAGGCGCCGGAGCCCGCCGAAGGCGCCCAGCTCAAGGTGAACATGCTGCTGCGCCGGCTGCCGCGGCTGCGCGACCGCTCCGTCGACCCGCGCGACGCGTTCGCCGGGACCTTCCATGTCTCCGAGGGGTACGGGCAGTTGGCGACCGCGTACCGGGAGGCGGCCGCGGGCCGGCTGCCCAGCGCGCCGCCGTCCGAGATCTACTGCCATTCGCTGACCGATCCGTCGATCCTCGCACCGGAGCTGGTGGCCGAGGGCTACCAGACCCTGACGCTGTTCGGGCTGCACACCCCTGCCCGGCTCTTCGCCGCCGACAACGACAAGGTGCGTGCCGAACTGCTGGCCGCCACCCTCGCCCAACTGGACTCGTACCTGGACGAGCCGATCGCCGACTGTCTCGCCCGCGACGAGAACGGCGATCCCTGTATCGAGGCCAAGACGCCGCTGGACCTCGAGAAGGAACTGCGGCTGCCCGGCGGTCACATCTTCCACCGGGACCTGTCCTTCCCGTATGCGAGCGAGTCGACGGGGCGATGGGGCGTGGAGACGGCGCACGCCAACGTACTGCTGTGCGGGGCGGGCGCCGTCCGCGGCGGCGGGGTCAGCGGGGTGCCGGGCCACAACGCGGCGATGGCGGCGCTGGGCCACTGAACCACCGTGAGCCGCAACGCAGTTGGCCACGCCCCTGGGACATCCCCGCGGGGGCGTTCGCGGGGGCCGCCCAGGATGGCCGCAAGCCGTCCTGTGCCGGCCTTTCGTCAGCTGCCGAAGAGGAGTCCGCCTATGAAGAGAACGCCGACGGCGATCCCTGCGTAGGCAGCAGCCTTCGAGGCCGACGGAATGAACACGGCCAGGACCAGGAACAGAACGAGGAATGCCCCGCTGGCCACCATGAGCAGGCCTGCCAGGTCCTTGCTCGTCATGCGACCGAGCCGGGAGATGTTGTCGACGGCCTTGGCGACTATGGCAAAGAGGATGCATCCGCCCAGGATCAGGCCGAAGATGCCGGCCGCGATCTCCTGGCTCTGGCTGGCCAGTTCCGCGTACCCGTGCACGGCGGCCTCCTCTGCCTCCGGGGAGCGGTCGGCCGCCCCTTTGCCAGGAGTGTTGCAATATTTCGTCACCGGTGAACCCTGATCCCGCGAACCAGGCCGTGGAAGAGGTTCCGCAACGGGGCTGCGGCGGGTCAACCCCGGCCAGGGCCACTGTCATCACACGCAGGCAGTGCGGACGTGCGGCTGCCGGGCCGCGGCAGTGCCGGTGAGTGGTGGGCAGTTCTGAGCAAATCGACTGCTCCGTACCCCACTCGCCTGCCGTTCGCTCAGGCACCGGCAGGCAGTGAAGGGGTAGGCGTCGGCCAAGGCAGCGGTTGCCGTCAGTCACCGGACAGCAGGGCCCGTCCCCAGTCGGTCAGGGCGGCTCGGTGCGCTCGCCGAGCTGTGCAGCAGGCACTCACGCGCCCTGCGTGCCGTACCAGCGCCACTCGGTGAGCCGTGGGCGATCGGGGAGGGCGGTGCGTCCAGTCGCCCACAGCAGGATCTCCCAGGCGTCACCATCAATGCCGACATGGGGGAAGAGCTTCCTCAGGACCCGTTCGCACACCTTCCTGGGCGGTGACCACTCCAGATTCAACCCCTGAGTGATGTCATGGGTGTGCACGAGGGTCTCGACAACGGCCATTGCGGCAAAGCCCTCTCGATCCGAGGGCCCAAAGACGTGGTAAGCAGCGGTGGTCGAGGGGGCGGTGCGTAGGACGGACGCGAGCAGGCCACCACACGCCTCCAGGATGGTCAGGAGGCCCTCGGGGCCCGAGTCCCGCTCAACGAAGATGACATTTGCCGGCCCACCGGTTCGGTCACTGCTCGTCCGGAACGGCAACACCGTGGACATCGGCGGCTTCGCGAGCCCGAACCTCGCGGCGTAGGTGAACAGGTCATCGGCCAGATGCTCGAGCGTCTCCCAACACGTCCACTCGAGCGTTCCCGCCTTGGACTCCCACGCCTGGGGATCCGCATCCCTCAGGGCGTCGATGGCCAGTGTGACGACCCGACGCACGTCCGCTGCATCGACTGCGGTGTCTGCGTTGTGCATGCGGAGGATCGTAACAACGGCCGACGTTGGCCTGGGGGTGCCCGATGGTGGGTCCGCTGAACGACCCCTGCGTGGCCTCTAGGCTGGGGTGTCGTGGAGAACAAGCTCACTCACGAGGGCGACGCCTTCATCAATTTCCGGGACTACAGTTTCCGGAAACCTGGGGCGCATGCCTATCGGTGGGTCGACATCAGGCACCTGCGGATCCCTGCAGAGACCATGGGTGACGGGGAGCTGCTGGCCGGACTCATCGGGCATGAACAGTTCCGGGACGACTATGCGGGTGGTGGAGTGCAGCCGGGGGGAGCCAGGCACGGCCCGTACCGGCGGAGGATGGTCACACCTGACGCCTATGAAGCCGTCGATCGGGCGAAGGCTGCACGAATCCTGCGGGAGTGGGCAAACCAGTTCGGGGACGTGCCCGCCGAACTGGAAGCAGATCTGCAGCGGCAGGTACTCAACCGCTTGGCCACGGCGGACACCATCCACTACTTGAGCGGCCTCGGGAGCGAGGCGTTTCACGACTGGGGTGGTGTGCACACCGCCTTCCATGAGTTCGTGTTCATCGAACGCTCGGCAGGGCGTGTCACGCTCCTTGTCGCGGCCGACGACTGAGCGAACGCGCAGGCCTCAGTGATGGACCGTCCTGGAGGACCACTGACGGAGCCATGGCCGGATCGCGGCAAGGGTTACCGGGCCGTGGAAGACGTAGGTCTCTTGGCCGGCTGCCACAACACGGCCTGGCGGTGCCGCTCCAGGCAGCGGCCGACGGCGCACGTCGCCGGTCCCGACAGGACGCGTCGTCAGTCCCGCGACGCCGTCCAGCCGTTGGCCTCGAGCAGGGCGGCGTCCGCGGGCCTTGACTCGTCGAAGACCGTCCGTCCGGCCTCCTCGACCCGCAGGGCGTCCACATACACCCCACGGCCGACGTAGAGCCGGTCGGTCGCATAGCGCCAGCGCAGCCGCACCTGCCCGCCGCGCCACGCCGAGAGATCGGCGTCGAGGCGATGCCAGACACGCCCGGACCAGCCGGAGACCGAGCCCGTCGGGTGCGGCTGCTCCTCGGCCCCCTTGGCCGTGGTGGTGAACGGAACCGGCTGCCAGCTCGCCCCGTCCTCCGCGGCTGCCTCCAGGTACAGGGCGTCCGAGCCGGGCTCGGTGTCCCACCACAGTGAGCAGGCGAGCCGTGCCGGTCCGGACGACAGGGCGAGCCGGGGCAGGGTGAGGGTGGCGCTCGTCGAACCGGCCATCCCGGAGAACCACGCCGTGTGCCCGTGCATCGGGCGGACGGCGACCGCCCGTGCCATGTTGTTGGCCGCGGCGACCCGGGGCGCGCTGCCCGAGCGCCAGCTGCGTACGGGGTGCACGGAGTTGCCGAGCACGATCAGGAACGAGTCGGTGGTCGGGTCGAGCACCAGGCTGGTGCCGGTGAACCCGGTGTGGCCCGCCGTGCGCGGGGTCGCCATCGCGCCCATGTACCAGTGCTGGTAGAGCTCGAAGCCGAGTCCGTGTTCGTCGCCGGGGAAGGCGGTGTTGAAGTCGGTGAACATCAGCTCCACCGACGACGGGCGCAGGATCCGGGACCGCCCGTAGGCGCCGCCGTTCAGCAGGGTGCGGGCGAGGACCGCCAGGTCCCAGGCGCAGGAGAAGACTCCGGCGTGACCGGCCACCCCGCCGAAGCCGTACGCGTTCTCGTCGTGGACCTCGCCCCAGACCAGGCCCCGGTCCAGGCCGGACCAGGGGAGCCGGGCGTACTCGGTGGCGGCGATGCGGGACTTCCAGGAAGCGGGCGGATTGAACCGTGTGTGATGCATCCCGATCGGAGCGGTGATCTCGTTGTGGAGCAGAACATCAAGCGGATGGCCGGTGATCTTCTCGAGCACCAGTTGAAGCGAGATCAGATTGAGGTCGGAGTAGAGGTACTTGGTGCCCGGGGCGCTCGCCGGCGCCTCGTTCCACAGCAGCCGGAGTCTGCCCTCGTGCGTCGGCTCCTTGTACAGCGGGATCCAGGCGCGAAACCCCGAGGTATGGGTGAGCAGCTGGCGCACGGTGATGTCCTGCTTGCCCGCGCCTGCGAACTCCGGCAGATAGGAGGCGACCGCCGCTTGAAGATCCAGAGCACCCCGCTCGAACTGCTGGACGGCAAGGATGGAGGTGAACAGCTTGGAGACGGACGCCAGATCGAAGACCGTGTCCTCGGTCATGGGGATCTGCTGGTCGGCAGGGAGTTCCACGCCGGTGTCGGTGGTCACGTCGTACGCCGAGTAGCGCAGGGCCTTGCCGATGGCCCGGTGCAGCGCCACCGTGTCACCGCGTCCGGCCAGCAGCACCGCGCCCGCGTACCAGGGGTACTTGGGGGAGGGGCCTAGAAACTGCTCCGCATCCGTGACGAGTTGGTGCAGCCCGGACCGTAGCAGCCCGGCCCGCTCGGGTGAGCCGCGCCGCAGCTTCGAACGGCGACCGGCCCCACCGCCCATGCCGGCACCGGCCCCGGCTCCCGTAGCCGGACCTGAACCGGAACGCGCCGCTCGCGCACCCGAGCCGGACGGCACATCGGCGGCCGATGCCGCCGTGAAGGGGAGAGGTGCCACCGCAAGTGCGCCGCCCAGTGCCAGAATCCTGCCGCCCATCCTGCGCCGGCTGATCCCTCGGCCCGCCGCGTCCTCGGTCATCCGGAATCCTTTCTGGAAGTATCTTTCGGGATCTCGCGCACCACGTGAAACTTTCTTACCGCACTGATGTGCTGTCAACCGTGCTGTGCCGTCCGCAGTTCCCAACAATCTGACACAGCATCAGATAATCTCTTCCCTCGTCCGCCGGGCTGCGGCATCCTGCCGCCCATGGAGACCGAGCTGAGCAGACGACTGGGGATCGAGCACGCCATCTTCGGCTTCACGCCCTTCCCGGCGGTGGCCGCGGCCATCAGCCGCGCCGGCGGCCTCGGCGTACTCGGCGCGGTCCGCTACACCGCCCCCGACGACCTCGCACGCGACCTCGACTGGATCGAGGACCGCATCGGCGGCAAGCCCTACGGCGTCGATGTCGTCATGCCGGCAAAAGGGGCCGGGGCCCCGGAGAACCAGGCGCTGACGGAGGCCGATGTCGAGGCGATGATCCCCGAAGGCCACCGGCAGTTCGTCCGCGACACCCTTTCCAAGCACGGCGTCCCCGAGCTGGCCGAGGGCGAGAGATCCCGCTGGCGCATCACCGGCTGGATGGAACAGGTCGCCCGCAGTCAGCTCGACGTCGCCTTCGAGCACCCCATCCGACTCCTGGCCAACGCCCTCGGATCCCCGCCCGCCGATGTCGTCGAACGCGCCCACCGTCACGACGTGCTGGTCGCCGCGCTCGCAGGCAGCGCCCGGCACGCGCAACGCCACGCCGAGGCGGGCATCGACATCGTCGTCGCACAGGGATACGAAGCGGGGGGCCACACCGGCGAGATCGCCTCCATGGTCCTCACCCCCGAAGTCGTGGACGCCGTGGGTCCGCTGCCCGTGCTCGCGGCCGGAGGCATCGGCTGCGGCGAGCAGATCGCCGCCGGACTCGCACTCGGTGCCCAGGGCGTCTGGCTCGGCTCCCTCTGGCTCACCACCACCGAGGCGACCCTCGGCTCCCGTGCACTGACCGCCAAACTTCTCGCGGCGTCGTCCGGCGACACCGTCCGTTCCCGCGCCCTGACCGGCAAACCGGCGCGTCAGCTGCGCACCGGGTGGACCGATGCCTGGGACGACCCGGCAGGCCCCGGCACCCTGCCCATGCCGCTCCAGGGGCTGCTTGTCGCCGAGGCCGTCTCCCGTATCCAGAAGTACGAGATCGAGCCGCTGCTCGGCACGCCCGTCGGCCAGATCGTCGGCCGGATGAACTCCGAGCGCAGCGTCCAGCAGATCTTCGACGACCTGACCCGCGGCTTCGAGCGGGCCGTGGACCGTATCAACCGCATCGCCGGAAGGAGCACGCCATGACCGAACGGCCGTGGGGGTCCCCCGGGACCGAGTCCGGGGGAGGCTTCTGGTCCCAGGCGACCGCAGACCCGGAGCGCACCGTCCTCATCACGCCTGACGGCGAACAGTGGCGCGCGGGGCGTCTGCACGGCGCCGTCAACCAACTCGTGCACGGTCTGCGCGCCGCCGGTCTGGAACGCGGGGACGCCTTCGCGGTCGTCCTGCCCAACGGCGTCGAACTGATCACTGCCTACCTCGCCGCTGCCCAGGCCGGCTTCTACCTGGTTCCCGTCAACCATCATCTCGTCGGTCCGGAGATCGCCTGGATCGTCGCCGACTCCGGCGCCAAGGTGCTCATCGCGCACGAGCGCTTCGGCGCCACGGCGAAGGACGCGGCCGACGAGGCGAAGCTGCGCGAGAGCCACCGCTACGCCGTGGGCCGGGTCGACGGCTTTCGCCCCTACACCGAACTGCTCGACGGCCGGCCCCGGTCCGCCCCGCAGGACCGCACTCTCGGCTGGGTCATGAACTACACCTCGGGCACCACCGGCCGGCCGCGCGGCATCCGGCGCCCGCTGTCCGGAAAGCTCCCCGAGGAGACCTCTCTCGGCGGCTTTCTCGGCATCTTCGGCATCAAGCCCTTCGACGACAACGTCCATCTCGTCTGCTCGCCGCTCTACCACACCGCCGTGCTGCAGTTCGCGGGCGCGGCCCTGCACATCGGCCATCGTCTTGTCCTCATGGACACATGGAAACCCGAGGAGATGCTCCGCCTGATCGACGCGCACCGCTGCACCCATACACACATGGTGCCGACCCAGTTCCACCGGCTGCTCGCGCTGCCCGAGGAGGTGAAGAAGCGCTACGACGTCTCCTCCATGCGGCACGCCATCCACGGTGCCGCCCCCTGCCCCGACCACGTCAAACGGGCGATGATCGACTGGTGGGGGAGCTGCGTCGAGGAGTACTACGCGGCCAGTGAGGGCGGCGGCGCCTTCGCCACGGCCGACGACTGGCTGAAGAAGCCCGGCACGGTGGGCAAGGCCTGGCCGATCAGCGAGCTCGCCGTCTTCGACGACGACGGCAACCGCCTCGCGGCGGGTGAACTCGGCACGGTCTACATGAAGATGACAACCGGCGGGTTCAGTTACCACAAGGACGAGAGGAAGACGAGGAACAACCGCATCGGGGACTACTTCACGGTGGGCGACCTCGGCTTCCTGGACGAGGACGGCTATCTGTTCCTGCGCGACCGCAAGATCGACATGATCATCTCGGGCGGCGTGAACATCTACCCGGCCGAGATCGAGGCGGTCCTGCTGGCCCACCCGGCCGTCGCCGACGCCGCCGTCTTCGGCATCCCGCACGCCGACCGGGGCGAGGAGGTCAAGGCCGTCGTCGAGCCGGCGGACGGCCATACGGCGGGCGATGCGCTCGCCGCGGCGATCCTCGCCCACTGCGGACTGCGGCTGGCCGGCTACAAGTGCCCCCGGACCGTCGACTTCATCGACGACATGCCGCGCGACCCCAACGGCAAGCTCTACAAACGACGTCTGCGGGCCCCGTACTGGGAAGGCCACGAACGCGTCGTGTGACCTCGCGGACCACGAACGCGGCCGCTGTGACGGCCCCCGCTCGGCAGTCCGGCCCGTCGCGCGCAGGCCGCCGGCCGCTGGCAGCCTGTCAACCATGAGCGCGGTGAACAGCACATCCGTGATGACCCGGTGGACCGTCTGGGTGCCGCTGGTCGCGGTGGCCGCCCTGGCGCTGAGCTGGGGCCGCAGCCTGCCGCCCCTCGCGGTCGCCGTCGTCGCCCTGTGCCTGGCGGGAGCGGTCCTCGCCGCGGTGCACCACGCCGAAGTGGTCGCGCACCGGGTGGGGGAGCCGTTCGGGTCCCTGGTGCTGGCGGTCGCGGTGACGGTCATCGAGGTCGCTCTGATCGTCACACTGATGGCCGACGGGGGCACCAAGGGCTCCACGCTCGCGCGCGACACCGTCTTCGCCGCCGTCATGATCACCTGCAACGGGATCGTCGGGCTGTGCCTGCTCGTGGCGGCGCTGCGGACCAAGGTGGCCGTCTTCCACGCCGAGGGAACCGGCGGCGCGCTCGCCACCGTGGCGACACTGGCCACACTCAGCCTGGTGCTGCCGGCCTTCACCACCTCGGAACCGGGACCGGAGTTCTCCCAGGCGCAGCTCGTGTTCGCGGCCATCGCCTCTTTGAGCCTGTACGGACTATTCGTCGCGGTCCAGACGGTGCGCCACCGGGACTACTTCCTGCCTCTCACCCAGGAGGGTGAACTCAAGGAGGACGACGACTCGCACGCGCCGCCGCCCAGCCGTCCGGCGACGATCCTCAGCCTCACCCTGCTGATCGTGGCCCTGGTGGCCGTGGTGGGTGACGCCAAGGCGGTGTCCCCCGCAATCGAGTCGGGGGTGGGCTCCGCCGACCTGCCGCACGCCGTCGTCGGCGTCGTCATCGCGCTGCTGGTGCTGCTGCCCGAGACCATCGCCGCCGTGAGGGCCGCACGCCGCGAACGCGTGCAGACCAGCCTCAATCTGGCGTTCGGCTCGGCGATGGCGAGCATCGGACTGACGATCCCCGCCATCGCGCTCGCCACGGTCTGGCTGGAGGGACCGCTGGTACTCGGGCTCGGCGCCACCCATCTGGTGCTGCTCGCGCTCACGGTCGTCGTGGGTGCCCTGACCGTGGTACCGGGCCGGGCCACGCTGCTCCAGAGCGGAGTGCATCTGGCGATCTTCGCCGCCTTCGTCTTCCTCGCCCTGAAGCCCTGAAGCCGCAGATCCCTGAAGCCCCGAAGCCCCGGACCCCTGACGTCTCGATGCCCTGAAGCCATGCGTCCGTGAGCCCGGCGCTTACGCCACCGGTCCTGCACTCAGCCGCGCTCGCGCACCCGCACCACCTCCAGCTCCGGCGACCGCATGATGTTCCGCTTGCAGAAGCGCGAGGTCACCCAGCGCTCGTCCGAGAACAGCGTCGTCTGGTCGCGATGGTGCGCCGACGCAGGGTTCGTCGAAGCCGCCAGGGCGACCACCCTTGCTGCCCCGGATCCGACGGTCCGCTGGCTTCTCGGTTCGGGGATGGTGTGGCAGGCTCACGGGCCGGGTGCGGTAGCGAGGCAGAGGCCTGGGGCCGAGCCCGCCGTAGGGCGGTTCGTGAGGTTCGGCCGGGCCCGTGACATGACACCGCCAGCCCCATACGCGAGGACCTCAACTCCTTGCTGAAGCAGCCTGATTGGCCGCTGCCGCGCCGATCGTTGCCTGACGGCGCCCTGCCCTAAGCTCGCCCCTCATGAGCCTCGACCGTGCCACCACTTGTCGCCACAGCATCACTCAGATCACCCGCGTACACCCCCCGCCCCCGGTCCGCTACACCTACCGAACCATCGACCAGGCCCCCGCACATGACCCGGCCCGCGCCCGCGCGATCGTGCGCGAGCTGCCCACGGTGGCCGGCGTGGAGGAGCTGGCCCCGATGTCGCGCCTCGACGTCCGTTCGCCGACGACCTTCGATGACCTGGACTACGTCACCGTGGGCTGCTGGGGCGGCGTCGTGCAGATCACCGACCCCGCGTTCGGGGAGGACGGAACCGGCTCCTGCAACCTCGATCCGGTCTTCGACGGGCAGGTCAAGGCTCACCCCGATGCCCGCATCATCGGCGCGTGCGAGATGGACTTCTCCCTCACCTACGGCAAGTACCTGGTCCATGTCCCCGGAGCGCCGGACGTGCTTGCGGACGGGTGGGACGAGATGACCGTCAGCGGGAATCAGGCGGAGGCTTTGCAGGTGTGCGGGATCGACCCGGAAAGCCCCGGCGCGGAGGGCCTGGACTTCGATGACCCGGACGGCTTGAACTGGGGCGAGTACCTCAATCTGATCGCCTGCGGCCTGTACCTCCCGCTGGCGAACGAGACGCTGATGGTGTCGGTGTTCAAGGTATCCCGGCCGGAGGACACCCAGGAAAACATCGAAGAGGTCTGGTACCCGGAGTGACCCGCAGCGGCCGATCCGTCGAAGGGGTGGTTACCCCTCCACCCGCATCCACCCGCACGGGCATCCGCTTCCCGCGCCTCCAGCAATCCCAGCATCGACGCCAGCGCGCACCCCTCGACCATGAAGCGGGAACAGGACGTCGAGACTCTCCCTCAAGCCGACCGAACCATGCCTGACCAGCCAAGTCAAACGATCACGTTCGGTCGAGATACGGCTTCGAAGCGCCCCAGTCGGCACCTGAGCAGGTGAGTTGGCACCACGGAGCGTGAGAGTCGGCAGAGTGATGCCCGGGGTGGTGGTCACCGGGTATGGAGAAACCGCCCTCTTCCGCCACAGCTTGGAGCGCCGAACAGGGCCGCAGTCCGGGCGCCGAACAAGCAGCACCGATCGCTGCCGTGCGATACGCCGTTCCGGCCCGGAACACATCGGCCGATGCCAGACTCCGGACTGCGCTCGCCTTGCGGCTCCGGCGGGACGGTCACCAGGTCAGCGGCTGCGGCACCGCATCTCCCGGGGACTCACCCCGAAGCGCTGCCGGAACGCGGTGCTGAGCGTGCTCGCGGAGGAGAAGCCCGACGCGTACGCCAGATCCGTGATCGTCATGTGCTCGAACTCGGGGCACTGCAGCCGGTCCCGCACGAGCCGCAACCGCTCCTCCCGGATCAGCTCCCGGGGGGTGGTCCCCACGCGCTGCAGCGCCAGCTGCACCTGCCGTAATGACCACCCCAGTGCCTGTGCCATCGACGCGCCGGTCAGCTCCGGATCGGCCGCGTGTCCGCGTACGAAGCGGCGCACCATGGCTTCCACCTCGACCAGATGCCCCGGCGCGTCCGGGCGGTCGTCACCGGTAGCGAGCATGCACAGTAGCTCGACGATACGGTCGGACACGGCGTTGAACTGGGGGTCGGTGAGGCTCTCGCGCTCCTTGAAAAGGCTGTTCAGCATGGAGCTCAGTACGTGGCCCAGGCCCCTGCTCAGATCCAGCCCGACGGCCAGCGGCGAATTCCGGTTCAGCGGGCCGTCCACCTCGCGGGCGGGGATCGTGAGGATGAAGGCGTCGCTTGCCTGCTCCTGGATGCACTCGAAGGGTGATCCGAAGGTGACCAGAGTCCCGGTCCCCGGCGTCACCCGTGCCTCCTGGTCATCCTGCCGCAGCACAATCGCTCCGCTGAGCGGGAGCAGGAACCGGTAGTCCTCGTCCGGGTCCTGCCGGACCTGACGTGCCGTCCGGGTGTACTCGATCTCGTCCGACCGGAAGCGGACGAGCTGATAGGTCTCCGTGTGCTGGCGAACCGTCTCACCACGGAAGTTGTCCGTGCGTGCGTATCTGTAGTCCATCCTGGACTGATAGGAGGCGATGTGCTCGCGCCAGAACTCGGCGCGTTCACGAGGCTCCACATCCCCGGTCGACAACGACTCCACGCTGTACGTTCCCCCGGGCACCCAGACCTCCTCCGCTGTGGTCCGTTTCCTGACGTCAGCAATGTGCGAATCTTCAACTAACCGGCAAATAACGGTAGTTGTCTGAGCGCGGAGTGTAATACAGGCTTCTGAGCTCCGCAGACTCCGTGAACCACGCATGTTTGTGCGTCGTTGCCGGCTCTGCGCCTCAGGGCAAATCCCTTGCGCGTGGGGCAAACACGCCTGGCCGTCGGTCTGCTCATCGCAAGGTGGTATTCGGGAAACCGCTCGGCCGCCTCCCGGCGGGGAGTTGGCGGTCCGCCCCGACGAACCGGTCCGACAGCCCGGCCTCTTCCACCGTGCGCGCCACGCCCTGCCGGTACGGTTCGCGCCCGCCGCCGTCCGCGGACCGAGTGGCCTGCCGAAGGTCCAGGACCCCGGAGGACTCGTCGCGGACGGCAACCGGTGCCGCGACGCGGCCCGTGGGGCAGTCAGAAGAGGCGTACGGGCAGGGCGCGGTGGCCGTTGGAGATGAAGGAGTCCACGGGCCGCAACTCTTCCTGCGGCACGGCGAGGGTGATGCCGGGGAACCGTTCGAACAGTGCCGGGAGCGCGATGGATGCCTCCAGGCGGCCCAGGGGAGCGCCGAGACAGAAGTGCACGCCGTGGCCGAAGGCGAGGTGCTCCTTGTCGGCCCGGCTGACGTCGAAGCGGTCGGCGTCCTTCCCGTGGCGCTCGGGACAGCGGCCGGCGGCGGCGTACGAGGCCAGGATCGCTTCGCCCTTGCGGATCACCGTCCCGTCCAGCGTGATGTCCTCCACGGCGTAGCGCAGGGGCAGGCTGGCGACCGGTGCATCGAAGCGCAGTGTCTCCTCGACCACGTCGTCCCACGAAGCGCGGCCCGCACGTACCTGCGCGAGTTGTTCCGGGTGGGTGAGCATCGCGTGGATGGCGTTGTCGATGAGATTTACCGTGGTCTCGTGACCGGCGCTGATCATGAGCACCAGGGTGTCGAGGAGTTCCTGCTCGCTCAGCCGCGTGTCGCTCTCGTCGTCTCGTGCGGTGATCAGCTCGGTGGTCATGTCGTCGCCGGGCGCCTGCCGTTTGGCGGTGACGAGGTCGCCCAGGACGGCGTAGAGCCGTGCGTAGGTGGCGGTGACCTCGTTGGGGTCGGCGGAGGTGTGGAAGATGCTGTCGACAAGGTGCCGCAGCTCCTCCCGGTTCTCGTGGGGGAGGCCGAAGAGCTCACTGATCACCTGGATCGGCAGCGGATAGGCGAACTGCTCCCGTAGATCCACCACGCCTCCCTGCTGACCGGCCGAGGCGATACGGTCCAGCAGACCTGTGGTGATCTCTTCGATACGCGGCCGCAGAGCGGCGGTCCGGCGCGCGGTGAACGCCCTGGCGACCAGTGTCCGCAGGCGCTTGTGCTCGCCGCCGTACGCGGTGAACATGTTCTGCACCGCCACCCAGGTGAACAAGGGCCACTGCGGGGAGATCTCCCCATTGATCCAGGCCGGCCAGTGCCGGCGAGGGTCCTTGGAGACCCGTGGATCGGTGAGCAGTTCCTTCAGCAGGCCGGGGCTGCTGACCGCCCACGCCTGTACTCCGCCCGGGAGCTCGACGCGTGTCACCGGTCCTTGCTCACGTATGTGTGCGGCTTCGCCATGGATGTCGCGGCCGGTCGGGTCTATCACCACACGGGGCTGGGCTGCCATCAGGGACTCCCTGGTTCGAACTCCAATACGACTCTGGCATCACGCTACGCCGTGGTAGCAACTCGGAGCGAGAGCGCCTCGCGCACGCTGCGTGCGATGGCAACTTCCCTACGCGTGCACACAAGTGACGCTTCTCGGACCGTCCTACGGTCATGGGCATCCGACAGGAAGACCGGTGAAGACCTATGACGATCAGCAGAGTCCCGCAATGGGTGCAGCTGTGTGGCCGGGAGGTACAGGCACTGCCCGCAGGTCAGTGGTGGGACGCCGTACGCGTGCCGCTCAGCCTCGGTGTCCGTGCCCTCGAGTGCCTCGGGGGCGATGCGGGGGCCGTGATCAACGACGACTACGGCAGCATCCTCTACTGGCTGATCCGGGCGGGGAGCGCCGACCACTGGCAGTTGCCGCAGGTCCAAGTGCTCGGACAGAGCTGCCATGTGGCGGTTCCGCCCCAGCACCGTACGTCCGGGCCGGGGCTCCACTGGCACGTTCCGCCGACGCGAGAGCGGTGCTGGACGAGCACCGAGCGGTTGCACTCCGCGCTCCACACGGCGCTGGCCGCGACCACCCGGTCCCGCCCGCTGGCACGCAACTGCTGCCGCTGCGAGCGCAGCACCGAAGCGCCGGTCCTCGTGCGCATCATCGAGTCCCCCTCCGGTCCCGCCAGGGCGGTGTATGTCTGCCCCGACTGCGCGCCCCAGTGCCCTCCAGGACCTGGCCGGCTGGAGCAGCGCCTCTCCACCCGATGAACCGCGGCTCAACTGTGTGGGACGGGGGCAAGCAGAGCATGTGTGAGGGGTACCGGGGCACTTGCCCTGACCCGGGAGTCACTGCCTCGGCGCGCTGAGCGGGTGCCCATCGGCCCGGCCGGTACGGTCGTCCACCGGATTGGTGTGCTGGTTCCGCCACCACGGCACGAGCTGGGCGACGCCGAACGCCACCTCGACGACAAAGAACAGCCACAGCAACCGCATTGCACCGTGGGCCAGCGCGTACGCCTGCCAAGTCGCGAACAGCGTGCGCGCGAAGCCGTCGAGCAGTCCGTGCACCGCCAGCGGCCGGACGATCCGCAGCACGGCCCAGACGACCACGACCGAACCCATCAGATTCGCGTACAGGGTCTGCACCGGGTCAAGTTCGGGCAGGACGCCCAGCCCGAGTGCGTCGCCCCACGATGACAGAGCGTTGTGCACCAGTGCGTACGTCCATGGCGTCGCGAAGCCCGCCGTAACGACGAGGTCGTACCAGGCGCTCGCGCGTACGACACGGAGATAGGCGGGGCGTGCGGGGGCGAAGAGACGGATCACAATGAGGCTCCAGCTGGTCTCGTGACAGCGACGCCTCACCGTAAAGACTGGAGTACGGTCCAAGGTCAAGCCCATCATTCGACGGAGAGCCATGCGTATCGGAGAGTTGGCCGCGCAGGCGGGCATGACCAGAGACACCATCCGGTTCTACGAGAAGGTCGGCCTCGTCGCGGGTCGGCGACTGGCCAACGGATATCGCGACTTTCCGCCCGAGGCAGTGGCCTGGCTGCACTATGTCCGCACCGCGCAGGCGCTCGGATTCTCACTGGCGGAGATCGCGCGACACGGCGAGGAGCTGCGCGAGGCACCGGACGCCGCGGAAGCGTTGTCTGCGCTGTTCGAGGAGAAGATCCAGGTCATCGAGGTACGCATGGCCGAACTCGCCGCCCTGCGGGCCGAACTCACCGCGCGCGTCGGCACTGGATGCCCGTTGCGGGCAGCCGGTCAATCCGGCTGAGCACGAAGTCGAGAACGCCGAGGTCTGGCCGATCAGCGGAGAAGTTCGTTTCGAAGTGGGAGCAAGGTGGGGAGCGGGTGGCCCAGCGCATGGTGAACCAAGCGGCCTTGGACACGTTGCCGGCCACAGCCGACTCCGACGTACAAGGGCGCTCCGTCAGCATGCTCGCCGCCGACGACCCGCCCATACACCAGGTCATCGAGCCGGACGACGAGGCCGGTCCCAGGCCGGAGAGTCGGCAGGCGCCGAGCGTCATTTGACGCCGTTGTCGACGACGTAACGGACCGCGTCGATCAGGGCGGCACCGGCAGCAACGGGCGGATCGCTGCCCACTCCGCGTCCGTCATGTCCGAGGGGTACCTTCGCACCCGCTCCGGCCGATCAGCCGCGTTCCCGTACACATGGGTGAGGTAATCGCACGACACGACAGTCGAGTTGAACGAAGCAGGTCGCCGCCCGCGGACGGCGGCGACGCCGGCGCCACCGGTGAAGTGGTCTGCCGCGAGCGCGTACAACTGCGGCAACAGGGCCTCCTGGACGGATCGGTCGGCCTCAATACCCCCGAACTACCAAGAGCCCTGTGCCCACGTACTGATCACCCCGAGATCATCCGATCCAGAACCCTGTTCGAGCCCCAAGCTCGACGATCGGTATGGAGACGGCTTCAGCTTGTTCTTCAAGGTCGGACCGCGGGCCAGTGTCGACATGCGGCGGCGGGTCGCCAACCGCCCCGGGGAATCCGATGGCACCGACAGCCTTCAGACGACAAGACTGCACTGGTGAACACCCTGCCGCCGTTGCCCGGCCCGCTACCTCTGCCAGTACCGGACCCGCGCGCCCGCGACGTCGTTCTCGATTATGCGGGCATGCACGCCCTGGTTGCCGACCTGGTTCTGCCGGGCGACGCGTCGATGTACGTCATGAGCGCGATGGAAACCTCCCGCGAGCTCATCCGGCACTTCTACTACCGGTACGAGTTCGCCACCGTCGCCGTCACGCATTCCCTGTTCGCCCTGGAGCACGTCCTTGCCGAGCGTCTGGCCGTCAACAAACCACTCCAGGACCTGATCGAGCGGGCCACCGACGCAGGGCTCATCGCGGCCGAACTCGCCGCCGAACTCGACCGCAGCCGACTGCTGCGCGACAAGCTCACGCAGGGCGCCGCGACAAGTGCCGCTCTCGGCCCGGCCAGGGCCATCGACATGGTGCGTGCCGTCTTCGATGCTGTTTCCCTGCTCCTTCGCCCACCATCTGCGGCAGAGGCGACAGCCGCCGACATGAGCGGAGCACAGCCTGAGGACCGACTCGCCCGGCTGTGGGAGGAACACCGGCGCGCACTGTTCCCCGCAAGCTTCCGCGGCGTGGACATTGAGGGCGTGGAGCTGATCCTCCTGGACGCCGACGTCGCCGGCCTCGTCCAGAGAGAGCTGAACGGCGGACTCGACAACAGTGGCATTGCCATCCTCTGGGCGTGCATCGCCGACCTCGACAAGATCGTGCCCCTGATCGACGAGGAGTACTGCGCCTCCTATTTCACGAGACTTCGAACGATGGCCAAACTCGCAGCAGCGCGCTACATCCCCGCCGCGACCTGAGGAGCAGGCTCTCTGGGCGTTTGACGATTTTTGCCCTCTGCAACTGCCTGAGCGGACGCGGGCACGCCCTGTTCGAGTTGACGGACGTGTTGTTGTGCACGGACGGCCCGGCGATGACCTCGCCCGCCCGCCGGCCACAGACTTGCGCAGGCCGTGGGAGAAGCCGATACCAGGGCTGGGTTGGCAAGACGCAGCTCGCCGCCCCTGTCGTCACGAACGACCGGTCGAGTCGATGTGCTGCTGAAGCGTCTGCGCGATCTCATCGATGCTCCCGTGCGGAGCGAGAACCCAATACGCGTCGTCGCCGCTGTTCAGCGCCAATTCGCTGGTGAAATGGACCAGGTCGGGAGCAGGGACAAACGAGTCACGCAACCAGACAGCAAATCTTGCGGCCTCGGCTGCCGATGCTTGCACCACCATGACCGAACCGCTTCCCGGATAGGGGGTGGTGGCCAGCCCCTCCAGCCACAATCCACCGCCCAGTGGCACTTCGAAGGACAAGGCGTCCGCCGACCGGGGGCCGAGGTCTCCGCCCAGGGAGGTGGATGCTCCGGGGAAGGCTTCGACGATTTCTGCTGCGAGGTCGTTGAGCTGCAGGTGCCAGGCCGCAGCATCGTTGACCGGCGGAGCGAAACTGAACGTCGTCCTCAGCGCGTCCGGGGCCGTCATCCTGTCTCCCTACTGCATGTAGCGTGCGGTGCCTGTTATGCCGCCGCTCATGGCCATCATGCTCTGCCAGTAGGGAGCGGACCGCTTGTCGTTCGTGATGATCTCGAAGCCGCGCATCTCGTCGTTGCGTGGGTCGGAGAGCGCTGCACGGTAGTGCGCTTTACTTCCCGTCCTCCACGTACATGCCGTCACGGTGCGGGTAGCCAGGTAGAACGGCGTGACTCCGCGGGGCAGGCTGGACCTTGCGGTGGGTCGTCGTACCGCGGCTCACCTCCGCTCGCGCGGAGAGGACGTCACAGCCAGGTTGACGCCGTACTCCTTCTTCGGCTTACCTCCGCTCGCGCGGATGAGGACATGAGCCCTGTGGACGTTCACGATATTCCCCATGGGGAAGTTCACGGATTTCCCCATGGGGACCGCGAACGCGCATCCGTCGGCACCGGTCCGTACTGCCGAGATCGACGCGGACGGGCGCAGCTCGCGTCGGGGCCACCTCGCCGCACCCGCCCAGGACCCGGCCGCCCGAGACGGCGAAGCCGCGCCGTGCGACGTCCAGCGTCGTCACCGCCCGCACCCAGTCGGCGTTCGCGCACGCCGGATCGGTGGGTTCTGCCGCAGCCAGGTGTTGTAGCCCGCCGCGCATCAGCTCCTTCACGTCCCGGCCGGGGCGCCGGCGCGGGAGTGGCCATCAGTTTCTCGACCGTGCCCGCCTCTCGGACACCGCGGGAATACAGGTCACTCGACAGATTCCTCGTTGCCGACGAGAGCGAACCGTCCGGGGAAGCGTCGGGGCCGAAGACCCGCGAGCGCTCACCGCGTACCGTCAGGAAGCCGTCGGCGAGAACACACAGCTGGTGGGCCGCCTGCGCCGAAGCCGAGGTTCGCGTAGTCCTTCGCCACGATGTGCGGGATGCCGTACTCGGTGTACCGGATGACGGCCGACAGGCCGCGGCCGGACGGATGCCCCACGTGCAGGCCCGCGGCCGCGCCGGGCGGCCGTGTCGCCGTCGCCGTCAACAGCGTGACACCGGTGAGCGCGAGTCGTCCAAGGCCGGTACGCAAGAGCAACGCACCTCCCAAAGTGACTGCGTGGTAAGCAGGTTGGTCCGTGCAGTCAGCCGGGTGAGCCGGTGTCAACATCCCGTTCGCTTTCCGTGGTCTTGACCCCTCGGGCGCCGTCGCACAGGATCGCGCCATGACCGGTGTACGCAGCAGTACAGTCGACTCCGTCGTACGGCGCAGTGCCCGGCGTACCCCCCGGCGGACCGCGGTGCGCTACACCGAGCGGTCCTGGAGCTACGCCGAACTCGACGCTGCTGTCAGCACCGCTGCCTGCGTGCTCACCGGCCATGGGCTGAGCCCCGGCGACCGGGTCGCCTCCTATGCCCACAACTCCGACGCCTACCTGATCGGCTTCCTGGCCTGCGCACGAGCCGGACTCGTCCATGTCCCGGTCAACCAGAACCTTACCGGCGAGGACCTGGCGTACATCCTCGAGCAGTCCGGCAGCGCGCTCGTCCTCGCCGACCCCGACCTCGAGCCCCGGCTGCCCACCGGCCTGCCCGTACGGCCGCTGCGTGACGCCGACACCTCACTGCTGGCCGAACTGGCAAGCCCCCGGCCCTTCACCCCGGTGCGCCGGCCGCAGGCCGAGGACCTGGTCCAGCTTCTGTACACCTCGGGCACCACCGCATCGCCCAAGGGCGCGATGATGACCCACCGCGCCCTGGTGCACGAGTACGTCAGCGCCATCACCGCCTTGGACCTGACCGCCGACGACCGGCCCGTCCATTCGCTGCCGCTGTACCACTCAGCCCAGATGCATGTCTTTCTGCTGCCGTATCTCGCGGTCGGCGCGGAGAACACCATCCTGGACGCGCCCGATGCCGAGCAGATTTTCGACCTTGTCGAAGCCGGCCGTGCCGACAGCCTCTTCGCGCCGCCCACCGTGTGGATCGGTCTGTCCAACCACCCGGACTTCCACGCCCGCGACCTCGCCGCGCTGCGCAAGGCGTACTACGGCGCGTCGATCATGCCCGTACCCGTCCTGGAACGGCTGCGTGCCAGCCTGCCCGGCCTCGGGTTCTACAACTGCTTCGGGCAGAGCGAAATCGGCCCGCTCGCCACCGTGCTCGGTCCCAGCGAGCACGAGGGACGCATGGAATCGTGCGGCCGGCCCGTGCTGTTCGTCGAGGCGATGGTCGCCGACGAGGACGGCAAGGAGGTCGACGACGGGACCGCGGGCGAGGTCGTCTACCGCTCCCCGCAGCTGTGCGAGGGATACTGGGACAAACCCGAGGAGACCGAAGCGGCCTTCCGCGACGGCTGGTTCCGCTCCGGAGACCTGGCCGTACGGGACCCGGAGGGGTACTTCACCGTCGTCGACCGGGTGAAGGACGTCATCAACTCCGGGGGTGTGCTGGTGGCTTCACGCCAGGTCGAGGACGCCCTCTACACCCATCCCGCCGTCGCGGAGACCGCGGTCATCGGCCTGCCCGACGAGCGCTGGATCGAGGCGGTGACCGCTGTCGTCGTTGCCCGCGACACGGTCGGCGAGGCCGAACTCATCACCCATGTACGCGAGAGGCTCGCCCACTTCAAGGCCCCGAAGCGGGTCGTGTTCGTGGATGTGCTCCCGCGCAACGCCAGCGGCAAGATCCTCAAGCGCGAGCTGCGCGAGAAATTCAGCCGTCCTTCCGGTCCCTGAGGTCCACGATCCGCTTGATCTTGCCGACGGAGCGCTCCAGCGTCCCGGGGTCGACCACCTCCACCGTCACCGACACCCCGATCCCGTCCTTGACGGCCGCCGCGATCGCGCGCTCGGCGGCAGTCCGCTGATCCGGCGTCGCCTGCGCCCGTGCCTCGGCCCGCACCGTGAGCGCGTCGAGGCGCCCCTCACGGGTCAGCCGCAACTGGAAGTGCGGGGCGACATGTGCGGTGCGCAGCACGATCTGGGTGGGGAAGAGATTCACACCACGCAGAATCACCATGTCGTCGCTGCGTCCGGTCACCTTCTCCATCCGCCGGAACTCCCGGGCCGTGCCCGGCAGCAGCCGTGTCAGATCCCGCGTCCGGTAACGGATGACGGGCATGGCCTCCTTGGTGAGCGAGGTGAAGACGAGCTCGCCGCTCTCCCCGTCGGGGAGCACTTCACCGGTCAGCGGATCGACGTCCTCAGGGCAAAAATGGTCCTCCGAAAAGTGCACCATATGCCGTACATCACGCTACGCTACTGACCATGCCAATCGACCCCGCCTACCTGCACCTTGTGCACCCGGGCGTTGTCTGGAACTGCTTTCTGTACGGCCGCAACAGCGTCGACCCGAAGAAGAAGGGACGCTCCGTCGCGGACCAGCTGAAGGATGGCAAGTCACTGGCGGACGAGCACGGGTGGCCCGTCAAGCACGTCTTCAAGGACACCGGCATCTCTGCCTCCCGTCACGCCCGCAAGAAGCGCGACGACTTCGAAGACATGCTGGCACGGATCGAGGACCGGGAAGTCCGCATCGTCGTCGCCTTCGAGGCCTCCCGCTACTACCGCGACCTCGAGGCGTACGTGCGGCTGCGCAACGCGTGCTACGCCGCCGGAGTCCTTCTCTGTTACAACGGTCAGGTCTACGACTTGAGCAAGAGGGCGGACCGCAAGGCGACCGCCATGGACGCAGTAAGCGCAGAGGACGAGCTCGAGGGCATCCGTGACCGCAACCTGCGCACGGCCCGAGAGAACGCAGCTGCCGGCGGCCCGCACGGCCCGGCGCCGTACGGCTTCCGGCGCATCTATGACCCGGACACCGGCGACCTGCTCGAGCAGGTCGGTGATGGCGCCCGGGCGAAGCACGTCGTCAAGATGTTCAAGGAGTTCAAGGCGGGCAAGTCCAAGCGGTCCATCGCCGCGAGGCTCAACGGGCTGGGGGAGGTCACCCGGCTGGGCAAGCCGTGGAACGACCGCGCGGTCGGGTCCGTTCTGCGCAACCAGGCCTACGTCGGCAAACGCGTCCACAAGGGCGTGGTGCACAACGGCACGTGGGAAGGCATCGTCCCGCTGAAGCTGTTCAACGAGGTGCAGGCCCTCCTGGACGCGGAAACGCGCGGCCCGGGCGGGGCGTGGTCCACCGCGAGGAAGCACTGGCTGTCAGGGCTGCCGCTGTGCAGTGTCCACGAGGGCGCAGCCGTCCCATGGACCTCGGTGTTGCGTAAGACCACGACATCCCGGGGGCGCTGGGTCTACCGGTGTGCCAGCCTCGATCTCTCCGTCAACGCAGACCAGTTCGAGGCGTACGTGGAAGAGTCCCTGGTCGAGTGGCTCCGCTCCCAGGAGGCCGCGGCCGCCTTCCGTAAGCCGAAGGACGGCCGAGCCGCCAAGAAGGCCCGGACCCAGATCGCAGCCATCGACCGCCAGCTCAAAGAGGCGCGGCGTATGGCCACCACGTTCGACGACGACGGCGAACCTGAGCTGTCGTCGGCATCGCTGGGCGAGATGGAGAAGAGCCTCCGCCCTCAGCTAAAGAAGGCGGAGGCTGATCTCAAGCGTGCCGACGCCACGGTGCCGGCGATCCTTCAGGACCTGTTGGGCAATCCGATGGCCGATGAGGTGTGGGACGGGCTGGAGCCGGCGCAGAAGCGGTTCGTGATGAAGCAGGTGGTGACGATCCGGCTCTACAAGGCACGGGCGCCGGGTGTGAAACGCATCGAGCCCGGCCGGGTCGTGCTGTCCTTCTACGGGCAGGAAGGCTTCACGCCGCTGCTACCCGGTGGACAGGAGGCAGCTGTTGGGGTCGAGGACGGGCAGGGTGACCGCGACACACGGCTCGTCCGGTAACGGCGAGGGCGAGGGCGCCAGTTGACTAGGCGGCTGCGGAGGCGACGCCGCCGGGTGACCAGATGGCTGCGGAGTCAACGCCGATGGCGGCGGTTCGATGCTGCCAAGTCGAAGCCACGCGGGAGCTGCTGGAGGTGTACGACGGCCCACACCGGTGTCCTGCCTACGACAGCTGCGGACCCGGTCGCCGGTTCGTCGACCTCACCCCCCAGCAGGACACGAGCTCCTGCACAACGCTCCGCCTACTGGCCCTGCCGTAAGCCGACCATCCCGACTACCGCGAGGAATGGCGGCCGTGATCGGAGACCTGGTGGAGTTCCTGCGGACCCGGCTCGGCGAGGACGAGCGGACCGCGAAGGCAGCTACGGCAGGCCCGTGGAGCCGTATGGGGCAGAGAGTGTTGGACCCGACTCCGCCATCCACGCTCGCCGAGCAGGCCGCCGTGTTCGGGTCCGCGCTGGCGATGCGCGCCGAGAGCCCGACGCGTCGAGTTCGGCCAGAGCTCGACCGCCATGACCGTCCCGAAGGGCGGGAGCATCCTGCGCCTGGCTGCGTGATTCGCTGATTGCGCCCTGGATCGCCTCCTCGGGTGTGAAGTTGAGGTTGTTGACGACGGTGGCGAGAAGCACCGTCCCGAGTCGGGTGTGCGCATGGGCAATATGCCCTGTCACTTCGCCCATCTTGTTCCACGCGGTGACGATCTTCTCTACATCGCCAGATTCCATGCCGGCTCGAAACTCAACGTCGATCAAGTCCAGAAGATCGCGGTACGCGTCTGTGACCGGTCCGCCTGCGTGGCCCCCGCCGGAGGCGGCGAGGTTGTAGAGGCCCAGGATCGCGGCGCCTGCGCGCTCGTCGTACTGCTGTGAGAGATCCAGTTTCTCTGTCATGCCGGGCAGGCTATGGGGTACTACCGACAATGGCTCCGCGAGCATAGTCCCGCGCAGGTCAGCCGTGGCCGGGCGGTCCGGGGAATGTCGGCCAGCTGTCCGATCTCTTGGCAGCGTGTGAGGTACGGCCGGTGCACAGGCGGCCGGGACCAGGTGACTGGACCCTCCCACATCACGCCGCGCCCCATCGGGGAACAACGCCGCAGCGGGGTTAGAGGCCCTGGAGGCGGCGCCCTACGCCCGCCCCCTCCGGGGCGGGCGTTCGTGCTACATGGCTTCCTGCTGCCGCTCCTTCGCCTCGCGGATATCACGGACGCTGGCGGTGAGGGTGCCGTCCTGCTGCTCGTAGTGGGAGAGGGCGAGTCCGAGGCCGAAGAATGTGGGGGCCCATTCGCCGACGAAGATGCCCCACCGGTCGGCGCGGTCGATGCCGGCGCCGGGTTCGGCATTAAGGCTGAGCGCCCAGGTGGCGATGGAGAGGCCGATGGACACGAAGGCTGCGGTGTAGGCGTGTTCGCTGCGGAAGCCCTTGTCGTGCAGCATCTTGATCATCACGTGTCTCCCTGGTGTGTGGGGGTCAGGGCACTTTCACCAGGGTCACCCGGCTGGCGGACACTCGCATCTGGGGGCTGGCGCGTGTAGATCCTGCACACATCCTTGAGGCCCGCCCCTTCACGGGGGCGTTCGTGCGTCCGGTGTCGTGCACACGTCTATGCCTGGGGCATGTGCGGGTGCATGCTGTGCGCACCACCCGGTGGCCCTGCGTCCCCCCTGTCGGGGCCGCCACCCCTTGCCCCGCCCGGATCCGTCCCGGGCGGGGCGCGCTCCCTCCCGGCTCCCCACGGGAGGGCAGGCGCATGTCCGTGAGCGTGATGGCGGTCGTTGGAGGTTCCCGATGAGCGACAAGTGGCGCACCCGGACGGTGGCCCTGCCGGACGGGTTCACGATTCGGGCTTGCGTGTCGAGTCCGAGTTGGCGGGGACCGATGAGGAGTTCCTGCAGCGGAACCCGAAGGTCAAAGAGTTCGCGGAGCGCTGGGCTGAGGAGGAGCGCGAGAGAACTGGCGGCGCCTGACTCCGCCCCGTTGTCCCCCTCGTGCCACACAGGGGTCCTGTTGCGCGAGGCGCCGGTGACGGGGCTACCTGCCGTGCACAGTGGCGCTGGCCCCCAAGGCGCGACAGCCGAGATCCGACGCCCCGCCTCTGCCCCCGTGGAGGCGGGGCGTTCGTGCGTCTCAGAGGACGAGCGTGTAGTGGACGATGGGGCGCACGGGACCTGGCGTTCGGTTACTCACCACCCTGTACAGGCTCTTTCTTTAACGCCCGAGCCACGAACGGGTAGAACCCGAGGACAACCATCACCGTCGAAAGAATCCCAAGCCCCGGGCTGAGAGACCACCCCATATAGAGATAGAACCCGGCCGCGACCAAGGTCAGCAAACAGATCGCCGCAGTGACCACAATCATGAATGCAAAGAACAATCCAAAGAGCACGCGTCCCCTCGCAGCGTGGGGCCTCAGCATCGCTCAGAGACCGCGGCGGCCCGACACAGTTGACCTGGCTAGCGGAGAAAATGCCGCCGGTCGCATCACGTACAGCCCCGCCACTGGGCGTAGAGCTGCCTGGCAAGAAAGGGCACGTGGATGCGGTCAGGCGTGCCGCACGCGCCGGGTTGGCGCTTGGTCGGCCGAGAGAGTAGCGCTGGCGGGGTGCCTTCCCTGTGCTGCGCGGCCCAGCCGGTCGTAGGCTGACGGTCTCGGGGCTGTCACGGAGGTTCGTCATGCCCCGCCCCGTCTGGTCCGGCGCCATCTCGTTCGGCCTGGTCACCATCCCGATCAAAGTCCTGTCCGCGACTGAGTCGCACCGGATCGAGTTCCGGCAGATCCACCTCGAGGACATGGGGCGCATCCGGTACCGCAAGGTGTGCGATCTCGAGGGCAAGCAGCTGGCCGACCATGAGATCGGCAAAGGGGCGCGGAGGGCGTGGCCGCGAAGCCGTACAAGTTGCTCCGCCAGGCCCTCGAGCGCAGCTCCAAGGTCGCCATCGCCAAGTTTGCATGGCACGGACGCGAGCGACTCGGGCTGCTATGTGCTCATCCGACATGACGTCCACGAGCTCCATGACTTCGTCGATCTCGGAGGCGCCGAGCTCGACGGGAGGTGGGGCGAGTGTCTCGGGTGAGCGGATCTCGTCGGGCCAGCGCATCGAGTGGAGGACGATGACGTCGTCCTTGACCCGGAGGGCGACGACCACCGGCCCCGCCCAGCAGACCAGCCGTGGGACGCCCGCAGCAGCCTCGCCGATCTTGCCCGGTTCCCCTTCACCACTTCACCACGAAGACCGACCTGCGGGACAACTACCCGTTCGGCATGTTCGCGGTCGAGCAGTCGCGGGTGCGGCGGATCCATGCCTCCAGCGGGACCACGGGCCGTCCCACCGTCGTCGGCTACACCGAGCGCGACGTGGACACCTGGGCCGATGTGGTGGCCCGTTCGCAGGCACTCGCGCGGCAGTCCTCGGGACGCAGCCCCGCCTTGTCGAAGGCGTCCCGGTAGAACGGGACGTTCTCGTACGCGTGCCGCAAGGTACGCCGCAGCCGCTCCAGCTGCAGGGCTCCGAGTTCCTCACGGCCGAGCAGCTCCGCCGCGTCCAGCAGGTCCGTCATACGGAATACTCCTGTTCCCAAACCGGGCGACCGATCATTCGGTCGTGCTGATCCGGCTCAGTTATCCAGCCCACCCCGCCCGCAGTCAAGGCATGCGCATCTCTGGGTGAAGTGATGAGCGACGGAGGTGAGGTCGTTGCGCCGCCGAGCGAGGGTGAGCGGCTACTGCAGGGAGGCTGGGCGCCGCTCTCGCAAGGAGGCGCCGAGTGAGCGCAGCGCGGGTACGGCGGCAGCGAGCGCGGCGCGTTCGGCATCAGGGAGCGTGGCGAGCGAGTCGGCGAAGATCTCCGCCCAGGCGTTCTCGATTCGCGCCATGCCGTGCACCGCCTCCGTCGTCGGGTACAGGCACACGGCCCGGCGGTCGTGGGGGGCGGGCTCGCGGCGGACCAGGCCGAGGGCGACCAGGCCGCGCACCGTCGTACTGACGTTGCTCGCGTGCAACCCGAGCTCACGGGCGAGCGCGCCTGCCCCGATGCCCGGTGAATCGAGTACGTAGCGCAGCACTTCGAGGTCGGACGGTGGCAGTGGCAGCAGGCCGGCCTCGCCCACGCCGCGGAATCGGAGGACGCGCCCGAGTGCGTAAAGGGCCGGGGTCAGAGCTCTGGCCTCGCGCAGGAGGTCGGCGTCGTCGGCTGCGGAATCGGTCTCGGTGTTCACCACTCGATGGTAACGATGCTTATAGATATGCAAATATAAGTACTGCTTCCTTCCTCTGCCTTCAGGAGCAGTGATGACCACTCACGCCTCACCACCGCATGCCGGACAGTCGAAGCGCAACGCGCCGCCCGCATCGCCAACTGCCCTGCTCACGGTGGTACTCGCGCTGTTGTCCTTCGTCGTTCCGCTCTCCACGGACATGTACCTGCCCGCTTTCCCCGCGATGTCCGAGGAGCTCCGCACGGACGCCTCGGGGATTCAACTCACCCTCACCGCCTTCCTCTTCGGCCTCGCGGCCGGCCAGCTGGTGCTCGGCCCGATCTCCGACCGGCACGGGCGCCGCACGCCGATCCTCCTCGGGACAGCCCTGTGCACCGCAGCGACCGTGCTGTGTGCCGTCGCACCCTCCATCGGCGTACTGATCGGAGCACGATTCGTGATGGGCTTCGCCGGTGCCGCAGGCGTCGTCGTCGGCCGGGCCGTGGTGGCCGACATTGCTTCCGGCGCCGCGGCCGCCCGGATATTCGGCGTCCTGATGACGCTCGGCGGGATCGCGCCCATTGTCGCCCCACTGGCCGGCGGCGCCGTGGTAAACGCTGCGGGAGGCTGGCGCGGGGTGTTCTGGGTCCTGGCGGGCGCGTCCCTGCTGATGTTCATCGCGGCGATGGTCGCGGTCCCGGAGAGTCTCTCGTCCGAGCGTCGCCACCCGGGAGGCGCCGGGACGCTCAAGGCGATCACTTCCGTCCTCACCGACCGTGCCTACCTCGGCTATACCCTCGCCTTCTCCTTCGCGAGCGGCACCCTCTTCTGCTACATCTCCGCCTCGCCCTTCCTGCTCCAGAACGTCCTGGGCTTCAGCGTCGGCCAGGCATCCCTCACCTTCTCCGTGGGCGCCCTCGCCGCCACGCTGTCGAGTGCGGCCGCCACCCGCCTCGTCCGCAGCGTTCACCCCGGTGTGCTGCTGCGTGTCGGGCTGGCCGTCCTGCTGGTCTCCAGTGCACTCGCCCTGCTGATCACTCTGACAGGTCAGCTCAACCGCCTCTGGGCGCTCGGGCTTGTCGGCCTCGGCTTCCTGGGGCTCGGGCAGGTCTTCGCCACCGCCACGGCACTCGCCGTGGAGCGGGTGCCGCAGGCAGCCGGCACCGGATCGGCCGTGCTGGGTACGCTGCAGAGCACTCTCGGCGCCGTTGTCGCTCCACTGATGGGAATCGGCGGCAAGCACACCGCCGTCCCCCTGTTCCTCGGCATGACCGGCTGCTCACTGATTGCCGTACTCGCCCTGTTGCTGACCAGGGGAATCCGAGCACCCGCGGGTGCAGGACTCGTCACCACTCTGTGAGAAGACGCCAGTCGCACTGGACTCGTGGCCGCTCGCCCGCGCTGTAGGCGTAAGCCCGTTGCCACGACGGCACACGGCCGGTGAAGATCGCTGCATGGGGACGTTCAGAGCACTTGACGGGGGCCGAGCTCGCGTATCACCTCAAGGGGGAGGGGGCGCCGCTGATCCGTCTGCCGGGCGGTCCGCGCACCTCCGCCTACCTGGGCGATCCGGGCGGGCTGAGCGCCCACCGGCAGCTGTACGAGCCGCCGGCCACCCGCGCCGCGCCGGCCGGCTCTGGATGGGCCGGTGCCGGCCGGTGAGCCGGCCGGTGAGCCGGACCCCGGGCGGGCTGCCGGGGTGGCCGCGCCGTTCCGGACGGGCCAGAGCGTGGTGCGGCCCGACGGTGGCCATTTCCGCTGGCTGGACGATTCGTAGTGGTTCATACGGACGATTGCCGAGTTCCTGTTCACGTGAGTCGCCCCGTTCGGGGGAAGATGCGGGATAGAAGTTGAATCCCGCAATCAACCGCCGTGAAGGAGACCGCGATGCCGCAGCCCGAGGGAGCCGAACTCGAGGCAGTCCGCGCCCGCAGGGAGGAGCTGAAGCGACGCTATCTGCGAGCGCACGCCGACCGGCCCCGTAGCACCACGCGCGGCATCCACCACGTGGCCTTCATCTGCCGAGATGTGGAGGAGACCATCCGCTTCTACCAGGAGTTCCTGGGCTTCCCCCTGGTGGAGATCGTCGAGAACCGCGACTACCAGGGTTCCACGCACTTCTTCTTCGACCTCGGCAACGGCAATCTGCTCGGCTTCTTCGATTTCCCCGGCCATGACCACCCGCCCGTCACCGAGACGATCGGCGGGGTGCAGCACATCGCGCTGTCGGTGGAGGCGCGGGAGTTCGACGCGGCGCGCGAGGCGCTCGACGACGCGGGCCTGGAGTATCTGGGCCCGGACCGGGGAGTGGAGGACAGCCTGTACTTCCGCGACCCCAACGGCGTTCCGCTGGAGCTCTACCGGGAGCGGCTCGGCATCTTCAACGGCGAGCAGATCCTCGCCGACGACGGCAGCTGAGCCGCGGGCGCGAGGCGCCTCGCCCACGCGTCACCCCCGCTGCGCCGTTCGGCAGAGGGGGATACGCGCGACCGGCGCGTTCCCAGGGTGCTCAGGACTCCGCCGCCGCGTCCGCCGCGATCGACCGGGCCCACCGGTAGTCCGCCTTGCCGCTCGGCGAGCGCTGTATTTCCGGCGTGATCACCAGCTGCCGTGGGATCTTGTAGCCGGCGAGCCGGCTGCGGCAGTGCGACCGGATGTCGTCCAGCGTCGGCGCGGGCGCTCCCTGCCGCACCTGTACGACGGCCGCCACATGGTTGCCCCATGTGGCGTCGGGCACCCCCGCCACCAGCGCGTCGTACACATCGGGGTGGGCCTTGAGCGCCTGCTCCACCTCCTCCGGGTACACCTTCTCGCCCCCGGTGTTGATGCACTGCGAGCCTCGCCCGAGGACGGTGACGATGCCCTCTTCGTCCATCGTGGCCATGTCACCGAGCAGCACCCACCGCTGGCCGTCGCGCCGGAAGAAGGTCTCGGCCGTCTTGCCGGGGTCGTTGTAGTAGCCGAGCGGCACATGCCCGCACTGGGCGATGCGCCCGGGCTCGCCCGGCTTCACCGGCGCGTACGTCGCCGGGTCCACCACCGCGGTACGGGAGTTGACCCGGAGGCGGAACCCGTTGTCCGGCCCGGAGTCCTCGGTAGCGGTGCCGTTGAAGCCGGACTCGGACGAGCCGAAGTTGTTCAGCAGCATCACATGCGGGGCCAGCGCGCTGAACTGGGCCCGCACCGTCTCCGACATGATCGCCCCGGAGCTTGAGACGGTGAACACCGACGAGAGGTCACAGCCCTTCAGCGGACCGTTCAGTGCGTCGATCAGCGGCCGCAGCATGGCGTCGCCGACCAGCGACACGCTGGTGACCCGCTCCCGCTCGATGGTGCGCAGTACCTCCTGCGGGACGAACTTGCGATGGATGACGATCCGCTGGCCGAAGTTGAAGCCGATGAACGCCGTCAGCGTCGAAGTGCCGTGCATCAGCGGGGGGGTGGGGAAGAAGGTGATGCCGTCGCCTCCGGCCGCCACCCGCTCGGCAAGCTCGGCGGGCGAGGAGACCGGTTCGCCGGTGGGTGCGCCACCGCCGAGACCGGAGAAGAAGAGATCCTCCTGGCGCCACATGACTCCCTTGGGCATGCCCGTGGTGCCCCCGGTGTAGATGATGAACTGGTCGTCGGCCGAGCGCGGAGCGAAACCGCGCTGCGGTGACGCCGCGGCCTCGGCATCGGTGAAGGAGGCGGCGTCCAACTCCGGCGTGCCTTCGGGCGGTGTGCCGACCCGTACGAGATGGCGGAGCTTCTCGGCGCGCGGCAGCGCTGCCGCCACGCGGCCGGTGAACTCGGCGTCGAAGACAAGCGCCGCGAGGTCGGCGTCCCGATAGAGATAGACCAGCTCCTCTTCCACGTACCGGTAGTTGACGTTCACCGGCACGATGCGGGCCTTGAGTGCGCCGAGCACAGTCTGCAGATACTCGACCCCGTTGTAGAGATGCAGGCCCAGATGCTCCCCGGGCCGCAGTCCCGACTCGAGCAGGTGGTGTGCGAGGCGGTTGGCCGCCGCGTCCAGTTCCGCGTAGGTGAGCCGTCGTTCCGCGCCGGTTCCGGGATGGTCGATGTACAGCAGCGCCTCGCGCTCCGGGACCACATCGACGACCGATTCGAACAGGTCGGCAAGGTTGTACTCCACCGCTCCTCCTGACCCCGGCGAACTTCGACTCGGCCGTCATTAGAGCGCCGCGGCGCACGACTTGGAAGGGCCCTCACGAAGAAATCTGACTATGTGTCAGAAAACTATTGAACTGCATCCTCACCTACTGCAACCTGTTCTAGGTCACCACAGGGGTGTGTCCGCACAGGGGAGATCCGCACATGGGACGAGATGGTCGTACCGAACGACGAGACGGTGGTACCGAACACCTCACCGTGCGGCGCGAAGGCGCCACGCTGGTGCTCACCCTGAACAGGCCCGAGGCCAAGAACGCGCTCTCCCTCGCGATGCTCGTCGGCCTCTACGACGGCTGGCTGGCCGCCGACCGGGACGACAGCATCCGCTCCGTCGTGCTGACCGGGGCAGGAGGCTCCTTCTGCGCCGGCATGGACCTGAAGGCCCTCGCGGGCGACGGCATGCAGGGGCAGCAGTACCGGGACCGGATGGCGGCGGACCCCGATCTGCACTGGAAGGCGATGCTGCGCCACCACCGCCCCCGCAAGCCGGTCATCGCTGCGGTCGAAGGGTACTGCGTCGCCGGAGGCACCGAGATCCTGCAAGGAACCGACATCCGCGTCGCCGCGCGGAGCGCCACCTTCGGACTGTTCGAGGTGCGCCGCGGGCTCTTCCCGATCGGCGGCTCCACCGTACGGCTGCCCCGCCAGATCCCGCGCACCCACGCCCTGGAGATGCTGCTCACCGGCCGCCCCTACAGCGCGGAGGAGGCCCGGCGCATCGGGCTGGTAGGGCATGTCGTCCCCGACGGCACCGCCCTGGAGGCGGCACTGGCGATCGGCGAACAGATCAATGCCTGCGGCCCGCTCGCCGTCGAGGCGGTCAAGGCATCCGTGTACGAGAGCGCCGACATGACCGAGACCGAGGGCCTCGCCGCCGAGCTGAAACGCGGCTGGCCGGTCTTCGACACGGCCGACGCCAAGGAAGGCGCCCGCGCCTTCGCCGAGAAGCGGCCCCCCGTCTACCGGCGCGCGTGAGAAGGAGAGTCCGCCCGATGTCCGAAGTCCTCAGCGCACCCCTCGTCGTCGAGTTCCCCTTCACCCGCTCGCTCGGTCCGGTGCAGAGCGCCTTCCTCACCGGGTTGCGCGAGCGGACCGTGCTCGGCGTGCGCACCGGCGACGGTGAGGTGCTCGTCCCACCCGTCGAGTACGACCCCGCCACCGCCGAGGAACTGCGGGACCTGGTCGAGGTCGCCGCCACGGGTACCGTCACCACCTGGGCCTGGAACCCGCACCCGCGCCGCGACCAGCCACTCGCCACCCCCTTCGCCTGGGTGCTGGTGCGGCTCGACGGCGCCGACACCTCACTCCTGCACGTCCTCGACGCACCCGGCCCCGACGATGTGCGCACCGGGATGCGCGTCCGCATCCGATGGGCCGGCGAACGCACCGGCGCGATCACGGACATCGCCTGCTTCGAGCCGTACGAGAGCGAGGCCGCCGGCCCCGCCCGCCGCCACGGCGGCCACTTCGCCGACCCCGTCACCGGCATCGTCGCCCCGGCGCGGCTCGACTACACCTACTCGCCCGGCCGCGCCCAGAGCGCGCATCTGAGCGCACTCGCCGACCACAGGACCGTCGGTGAGCGCTGCCCGTCCTGCCACAAGGTGTACGTCCCACCGCGCGGCGCCTGCCCCACCTGCGGCGTCGCCACGACCGACGAGGTCGAGGTCGGCCCGCGCGGCACGGTCACCACGTACTGCATCGTCAACATCAAAGCCAGGAATCTGGACATCGAAGTGCCGTACGTCTACGCGCACATCGCACTCGACGGCGCCGACCTCGCCCTGCACGGACGCATCGGCGGCATCCCGTACGACCAGGTGCGCATGGGTCTGCGCGTCGAACCGGTGTGGACCGAGGGGGCGCGCCACCCCGACCACTACCGGCCCACCGGCGAGGCCGACGCCGACTACGACACCTACAAGGAGCTGCTCTGATGCGAGACGTGGCGATCGTTGCCTTCGCGCAGACCGACCACCGGCGCCGCACCGACGAGCTCTCCGAGGTGGAGATGGTGATGCCGGTCCTCCACCAGGTCCTCACCCGGACCGGGCTGCAGACCAGCGACATCGGCTTCACCTGCTCGGGGTCCAGCGACTATCTTGCCGGACGGGCCTTCTCCTTCACCATGGCACTCGACGGCGTCGGGGCCTGGCCGCCGATCTCCGAGTCGCATGTGGAGATGGACGGCGCATGGGCGCTGTACGAGGCGTGGGTGAAGCTGCTGACAGGCGAGGCCGACACCGCGCTCGTCTACGCCTACGGGAAGTCGTCGCCCGGCGAGGTACGTGATGTGCTGACCCGCCAGCTCGACCCGTACTACGTCGCCCCGCTCTGGCCCGACTCCATCGCACTGGCCGCCCTCCAGGCCCAGGCGCTGATCGACGCGGGCGGCACCGACGAGCCGGAGCTGGCCGCCGTCGCCGCACGCAGCCGTGCGGACGCGGCGGCGAACCCGCACGCTCAACTGAAGGGACGAGTCGCGAGGGGCGAGTACGTCGTGCGGCCGCTGCGCACCGCCGACTGCCCGCCGGTCGGCGACGGTGCGGCCGCTGTGATCCTCGCGGCCGGCGACCGGGCGCGTGCACTGTGCGAACGTCCTGCCTGGATCCGCGGCATGGACCATCGTATCGAGGCCCACAGTCTCGGTGTGCGCGACCTGACCGACTCGCCGTCGACGAGGCTCGCCGCCGAGGGTGCGGGGGCCTTCGAACGGCCGGTGGACACCGCCGAACTGCACGCCCCCTTCAGCTCCCAGGAAGTCGTGCTGCGCAGAGCCCTCGACCTCGACGACAGCGTGAGGGTCAACCCGTCCGGCGGAGCGCTCGCCGCCAATCCGGTGATGGCGGCGGGACTCATCCGACTCGGCGAGGCCGCGGCCCGTATCCATCGCGGCGCGTCCGACCGCGCGCTCGCCCATGCCACCTCCGGACCCTGTCTGCAGCAGAACCTGGTCGCCGTCCTCGAGGGCGATGGCAGGCGCGAAGGAGAACACGAAGGCGAAGGAGAACACGAAGGAGAGGCGCATGTCTAAGGAGCCCGTGGCCGTCGTCGGCATCGGCCAGACCAAGCACGTCGCCGCCCGCCGGGACGTGTCGCTCGCCGGCCTGGTCCGCGAGGGCGCCCACCGCGCCCTGGACGATGCCCAGCTGACCTGGACGGACATCGACGCGGTCGTCATCGGCAAGGCCCCCGACTTCTTCGAAGGCCTGATGATGCCCGAGCTGTATCTCGCCGACGCGCTCGGCGCCGTCGGCAAACCCATGCTGCGCGTCCACACCGCGGGCTCGGTCGGCGGCTCCACCGCGCTGGTCGCCGCGAACCTCGTTGCCTCCCGGATACACCGCACCGTGCTCACCCTCGCCTTCGAGAAGCAGTCGGAGTCCAACGCGATGTGGGGCCTGTCCCTGCCGATCCCGTTCCAGCAGCCGCTACTGGCGGGGGCGGGCGGCTTCTTCGCCCCGCACGTACGGGCCTATATGCGCCGCACCGGCGCCCCCGACACGGTCGGCTCCCTCGTCGCGTACAAGGACCGGCGCAACGCGCTGAAGAACCCGTACGCCCATCTGCACGAGCACGGCATCACCCTGGAGAAGGTTCAGGCATCGCCCATGCTCTGGGATCCGATCCGCTACTCCGAGACCTGCCCCTCGTCCGACGGAGCCTGCGCGATGGTCCTCACCGACCGTACGGGCGCGGCGCGTTCGCCGCACACCCCGGCCTGGCTGCACGGCGGTGCGATGCGCAGCGAGCCCACCCTGTTCGCAGGCAAGGACTTCGTGTCCCCGCAGGCAGGCAAGGACTGCGCGGCGGACGTCTACCACCAGGCGGGCGTCACCGATCCGCGCCGCGAGATCGACGCCGTGGAGATGTATGTGCCGTTCTCCTGGTACGAGCCGATGTGGCTGGAGAACCTGGGCTTCGCCGCCGAGGGCGAGGGCTGGAAGCTCACCGAATCGGGCGTGACCGAACTCGACGGCGATCTGCCCGTGAACCCGTCGGGCGGCGTGCTGTCGACCAATCCCATCGGCGCGTCCGGCATGATCCGCTTCGCCGAGGCAGCCCTCCAGGTACGAGGACAGGCGGGCGAGCACCAGGTCCAGGGAGCTCGCAGGGCGCTCGGCCATGCGTACGGCGGCGGGGCGCAGTTCTTCTCCATGTGGCTGGTCGGTGCCGAGCCGCCCACCCGTTGACCGTGATCGTGACCGTGCGCCTCGCCGGGGCCGCCCGCGACCTGTCCGTTACCCGGGTCGATCGCTAGGCTGATCCGCGAGACGATGCGGGAGGAGCAGGGACGTGGCCGAGAGCACCACCACCACTACCACGCAGTTGTTTTCGGGCTGGGACAAGCCGGAGCTGGACCTCAGCAGTGCCGATTGGCAGTCGAGCAGTCAGGGAGTGGGAGACGTCCAGATCGCCTTCGTGGAGGGATTCATCGCGATGCGCAACGGCCGCCGGCCGGAGAATCCCTCTCTGATCTTCACCCCGGCCGAGTGGCGCGCCTTCGTACTCAACGCGCGCGACGGGGAGTTCGACCTCACCTGAGGCCGCCCCGGCCGGGCGGCAGGGAGCCCGGTGGGTCATGGCTGCTGGCGGCGATACCAGGTGCGGTCAGGCTCTGCGGGTTCATGCCCCGGTACTCGATCTCGCCCTCACCGTCCGCCACGACGGACACGGCGGGGAGGATCTCCAGGATGCCGCCAGGGTCACCGGCGGGGGCCGTGAGCATGCGGCTGACGCGGCCGGTGACCCGGACCCGGCCCCTCACGGGGCGCTCGTGGACCGAGCCGTCCTCGGCGTCGGCGGTTGACGGCGGACGAGCAGCGCATCGCCGACGTGCGGGACCTGCGGCCGCCGTACCTGCTTTCTTCGCCCGGTCGCCGCTGCGGGCTCGCCCGCTCGAGGCGCAGCTCGGCGAGCGGCACAGCCCGGGCAGCTCGGTGACCGTCGCCGTCGGCGTTCGTTCGGATGTCGCACCGACTGCCGGTGCAGCCTGTGGATCACCGGCCAGGCCCGCTTGTCCGGCTTCACCATGGGAGGCCCGTGGGTGCAGCAGCAGAGGTGCCGTGCTGCCCTGCCCTGTCGACAGCTCGGTGCCCATGCCCGGTGTCAGCACATCGCAGGCACCGTTGGCCGGCGCCGCATCGCCCGGCCGGTCGACGATCACGGCCGGATACGGATGGTGCCCGGGCCACTGAGCCGGCGCCGGCGATGCCGCCTGGCGCGGGTGATGTCGCCCAAGGCCGCGGCCGATCCTGCGGCACGACCTACTCCTCCGGCACAGCGGGCGTGGACATCCGGCGCTGCCGACATCCGCTGCGGCGCACCCCGGGGCCCGCTGCGGCCGCGGGTCCTCCGGCCGGGTCTCCCGGTAGGCGGGAGGAGTGCCGCCAAGAGCAACAGGTCGCCCGACCCGCCAGTCACCCGGAGCGCCTTTGCCCGGCCGTCCCCGGTGCTCTCTCCCATCGGCGAAGGAGGGAGCACCGGGGACGGTGGACGACCGCCCGATGCGGCGCTGCGCCGGCCGCAGGACCGCGACGGGCCGACGTCCGGATCAGGCGGTCGTCTGGGTCGGCGGATGCCCGAGGCCGCCCGGCGACCCGTTGATCTTGTCTATCGCCTGGCGGGCGTGCTCACCGGGGCTGCGGGCGGTCAGGGACGAGACCGTCGACGACGTCGCGGACGACGACACGGACGACACGGACGGCGAGGACGCCGGCGGCAGCTGCTGACTGCGCTCGGGCGCAGGCCTGGCGTGGACGGCCGACCGGCTGCGCAATCGGTGCCCGGCAGCTTCGTCGAGAGTGACTGGCCGCTGCATCTGAGCGGCCAGTCGGCCGGCCTCCTGACCCAGCGCGGCAACGTCCTCCCACTGCAGACGGACCACCAGACGGAGTTCCGCCTCGCCGTCCGGGAGCGCTTGCAGGGGAGGACTGATGGGGTCATTCATGGGCTGATCCTCACGTGTCGGTACGGAAATCCTCGCGGGGGACGCTGCCCCTGGCTCGTGTCCTCCGCTCCTGTCCTCACTCGTGCCGGTGTCCCCACAGATACGGGGAAGGGGGCCGTCGTGTTCAACGTCCCGGCCCCGAGCCCCGACTCGGCCGAGCCCGCCCGGGCACGTACCATTGCCGTATGTCCTTCCTCCGCCGCCGCAGCGCCGCCACTCCCGCGGGCCCGGACTTCGACGTCCTGGCCATGGACCCGGGCGACTGGCCGGGCAATCTTGGCGCCGGCCTGCTGCCCGCCCCCGACGGCAGCTGCCAGGGAGTCTTCCTTCGCTACGACCTCTTCGGCGGCCGCGGCCCGGCGATGATCATCGGCAATCTTCCGGAGGGCTCGCCCGCCCGTGAGGTCGAGGACGGAGAGATCCCGTTCGAGGTCGCCCAGCTGCTGCTGGCGCTGGGGAACGACGAGCCGGTGCAGGTGGTCGGCACCGAGGACACGCCGGTGATGCAGGGGGACAATCTGCTGATCGTGCGGCGCGTCAAGCTCTCCGAAAGCCGTGTCTCCTGCGTCCAGTTCGACCGCAGCGACAATGTGCTCGTGACGATCGCCAGCTGGGACCGGCCGATCACGGACGATCTGTACGCGCTGCTCAAGCCGCTGCCCGCGGAGCTGTTCCAGCAGGGCTGAGTCCCGCAGGAGGCCACCGCCTCCCGCCACCACTGATCGGGCCGCCACGCCCGGGCAGTTTTGTCATGCAGTCATCGAGGTGGGCGCGAAGCTACCCGACGAATGCCATGGACCGGGCCGAAGGCAGCGACGGCGGCCGGGCCGCAGATGTGCCGAGCCCCGTGGGGGCGCCCAGTCGCCAGGGGGCCGCACCGGCCCGGAGATCCTCCTCGCGGTAGCGGCGGACACACCGGTGCCAGTTCAGGATGCCGGCGAGCCAGTCCTCCAGCTCGCTCACATAGGCGTCGAGCGCTGCCCTCCCCTGCGTGTCCAGCCCGAAGTCCTCGTATAACAGAGGGAGTTCATGCTCCTTCACATACAGGAACTGGCGCAGTCGGGACCGCATGAGGTCGTCGGTGATCGCCGCTGCCGTCGCGCGGTCGCAGCCGAAGAACGACTGCACCACCAGCACCGCGTTGTGCACCTCGCCCTCGAACTCGATCTCCTTCTGGTAGGAGAAGAAGTCGTTCACGAGGCACGCGTAGTCCATGGCGGCGTTCTCCAGTCTGCGCACCGGGCCGCTGGCGTAGATCGCGGGTGAGAGCTGTCCTTCCCGCCGCAGCCGGGCAAGGCTCATCGTGAGTTCGGAGCCGAAGGTCGTCCGTCGCATCTCGATGTAGTCGACCGGGTCGGGGACGCGGTGCTGTGCCTGGTTGTGCAGTTCCCACAGCCAGCTCTCCAGCATGACGTCCACCGCCGTGCGCAAGGACTGCCGGGCCTCGTGGGACATCGGCCCCGCGGTGCGCGCCCACAGGTCGGCGAGTCCGCACTCCATCGGGGCGACCGCGACCGCCGCACCGGTTTCCGGCGCGTCGACCGGCATGCAGGCCCGCAGCCGTTCGTTGCACAGCTTGGCTCCTGCGAGATCGCGCGGCCGCCCGAAAGCCAGGGGGTAGTAGTCGTCTGCGTACGTCCCCCAGGTCAGCCACTCCGCGCTGAGCTCCAGTTCCTCGGGGGTGGCGTCCGGGTCGAGTCCGGCCGAGCAGAGCGCGAAGTCGAAGCCGGCCAGCTTGGGTTCGTCCCAGATGTCGTTCAGCAGGCCCATACGGCCGGCCCATGCGAGGGACTTCCTGCGCGCGTCCTCCAGATGCGGGCTGAGCGACAGCGTGAACGGCAGATCGAAGTCCGGTAGCCACGAAGGCCCCACCTGCTGTGGCTTGTGCATGAGACTGCGCTGCCGTGCGGCTGCCGGGCGGCCGAAGAGCGTCTTGATGTCGAGTGCCGAGGTGCCCAGCAGGCCGCTGGACAGCGACGGCCCGGTGTCCACATCCTTGTTCATATATCGGCTGGAGCGCATGTGCCACTCGTGGCCGCCGGACTGCCAGTCCTGAAGTCCCTTGGTGTAGGCGGCGATCGCCGCGCACTCCGTCGGTTGCAGCCCCTTCTCCACACACAGGGCAGGCACCTCGGTGAGCGCGGTGTTCTCGAACTGCTGGACCCGCGAGGTCAGCAGGTCGTTGACGGCTTCGGCCGCCTCCTGGGTCGTACAGCCGAGGAATGTCTCCAGCACCAACACGCCATTGCTGAGCTCGCCCTCGTCCTCGACCTCCCGCTGGTACGAGAAGAGGTCGTTGCGCAGATGCACACCGTCGGAGAAGGAGTCCCGCAGGACCCGCAGCGGCCGGGAGTGCGCGACCCGCTCCGGGACCTCGGCGCCCGCCGCGTACTCCACGAGTCCGGCCGACCAGGGCGCGCCCCCGACCTTGCGGCGCATCTCGATGTACTCGAGCGGGTTGGCGATCCGACCCTCGTTGATGTTGGACAGCTCCCACATCGACTCGTGCAGCAGGTTCTCGGTGGCTTCGGCGAACCTCGCCCGCCAGGCGGACGACATACTCGGCACGGTCCGCGCCCACAGATCCGCGAGCCCCGCCTCGACCTGGTTGGTCGGCTTCGGGGTCCCCTGGGAGAGGTCCATCGGCATGAACGCGGTCAGCCGGTCCAGATACGCCTTGCCACCCGCACGGTCCTGGGTGCGCTTGAAGATCTCCAGGAAGTGGTCGTCGAAGAAGAAGACCCACACATACCAGTCGGTGACCAGACTGAGGGCCTCGGCATCACAGTCGGGATGGGTGTACGCGCACAGCAGGGCGTAGTCGTGGGCCTCGAGATCGCTCTCCTCCCAGATGCCGGAACCCTCCAACATCCCCATCCCGCGCGCCCATGTCCTGGTGTGGCGTCGTGCCTCCTCCACGTGGGGGTTGAGCCGCGCCGGATACGGGACGTAGAAATCCGGCAGTACGAAGGGCTGAGACATGTGCGCCAGGGCCTTTCGGTGAACATCCGCGCAGCACGCCGCGGACCGGTCAGGGACGGGCGAGCCCTACCCGTCGTCCATGTGGGCCACGCATCCAGCCGATTAGTCGCACAAGCGGACAAGGTGGGTGCCGGTTGTTGGGCCGGCCGCCGCCTCTTCGGGGAACATCACGACCGCACGGCTGTCCAACGAGAGATGCCGGAGGTGCGGTTCGCGGGCCCTGGTGAAGACCGTTGCCGACACGCCCGCGGCCTGGCGGAGGCTCGGCCCGGCGGGGCCGGCTTCACCCCGCGCAAGCTCCGCGTCATCCGAGTCCTTGCATGTGCATTTCCTCGAGGTAGGTGGGCTGCTCAGGCCGCGCGCGGATCACTCGGGAGTAGCGGTTGGAGGTGCGGCACCAGTCGTGGCAGGCTCTCATCTGCGCCTGGAGGTCATCGACGAATACGTAGGCGTTTTCGCGGTCGGGCAGGGGAAGGGCAGCGGCATCGAAAAGTGCCGGGAGCTGCGATTTGAGGTGCAGGAATTCGTCGGTGTGACGGCGTACTATCGACCGGGTCTCCGCGAGGGCTTCCTGCCGTGAACAGTGCCGATGGTGCTGAAGTACGAGCACCAGGTTGTGGAAGTCTCCTCTGGCTTCTTCCTTGGCCACCGAGAACGCGTCCTGAATGATGTTGACGACCTGGACCGTCGCATTGTGTATCTTCTGGATTTCCGGCATGGAAAAGACGGCTTCAGGCAATTCGTAATGACCGATGCGTTCGGCACAGTCGATCAGTACATTTTCCAGCCCTGCCTTGTGGCGCAGGCTGAGGTATGTCTCGATGTCGGGAACGATTCCGCTTTGACGGTTGATGGTCTCGCTGGTGTAGGCGTTGAGGAAGTCTTCCCAGTTCCGGGCCGACCGCTGCTGCCACGAGACCGACATCCCGTAGACCTGACGAGACCATATCGACGCCAGCCCGCTTGCCGCGGGGGTGAGATTCTCCTTCGGCACCGCTCCGGGAGGTGAGTACACGATATCGATGAGTTGTTGGATGATCTGTGCGACCCTGTGGGGCTGTATTCCCAGCGGCCCATCGAACTGGTCATCCACCAAGAGGAACCAACCTGCGATATCCATCCCGAACTCCAGGTCTGCTCCAGTCGCATGTGGCCAGAAGCGGGCAGCGACACCCGGCACATCCCATCGGTAGTACTCGCGGAGGGATCCTCGGCTCAGCAGTCCGTGCTCTTGAATCCAGGCGATGTGGTGAGCCGCTGCGGATTCAACGGCCCGACTGATCCGTGAAGGGAAGGGGAGGTCGAACGAGAATTCTTGCATGGCGCGCGCTCCTTGTCCGGCTGACTTCATGCGGATCTCGGTGGCGAAGACTCGGGCGCACCGTCCCCCTGACCGGTCGCTCGGTACGATTATCAGAGCGCGAACCGGTGATCGGGTCCAGAGTGGAAGCACAACCCCGGCGTGAGGAGGCACCGGCACAAACTGGCCCGCGCCCTCACTCCCGCCGTTGTTCGTCACCGTGTTGACGTCCCTTCCCTCGGTGCGGCGCCGCCGGCGCGGCACCGGCGCCTTGGCGAAGAGAAAACGCCGGCACCGATGCCAACTCCCACCGTCCACATGTTCCGCACGCATGGCGCGCGCTTGGCGAGAAGGTCCGGTTTCTTCGACCGGATCACCCTTTCAGGTGCCCGGCTGATCGCGTCTCCGCATGACGGGCATCGTGGTTCTAGGCTGGTACCTCGTCAAACAGCTCTCACGAGACGTCGTTGCCAACAGCGGGGAGTGACCGGTGACAGAGGTCGGATTCCAGTCCTGGCCGAGCGGCCTCAAGGGCAGTGCAGGGGGCACCACTTCCGCGCTGCCCTCCCCCGCCCGGCGGACGGACGAGCCCGGCGCCAGGGACACCGGCACGGACCACCATTCGTCGAACTCCCTGTTCCAGCCGAGCGCCGGCCCGGTCCAGGCCGGGTTCTTCTGCTGGGACGTCGCCACCGGAGAGATCAACTGCGATCCGCCCACCTTTCATCTCCACGGCCTGCCCGAGGGCAGCCCTCCTCATCTCGACAGCTTCCTGTCGAGGATCCCGGAATCCGATCTGCCCGAGTTCGTCGATGCGCTGCAGTCGATGGCGGAGGCCGGTGGCAACTACCAGATCGCCTACCGGATCGCGGCGGGTGAGGGCGTCTGGCGCTCGCTGGAGGCCCGCGGGCGTGTGCTCGCCGATGCGGCGGGAGTGCCGACAAGAATGGTCGGGGTGGTGATGGACACCACGGCCGCACATGAGCGTCAGGAAGCCGAGAAGCGACGGCTCTACGAAGGGGCGACGCGCAATCGCCGGATGCAGCAGCTCACCGCCGCGTTGGCGGCGGCCGTGACGGTGAAGGACATCATGGCGGCCACGGAGGTGGGGCTGCAGGACTTTGGCGCGAGCGGGCTCGCCGTGGTGGCGTCCCAGCGTGATGGGCTGTCGGTCGTGGCCTCCTGCGGCTTTCACGACGAGGAGCTGGCCGCCGTCTGCGATGCGGACACCGGCGCGGGCTCTCTGTTGCAGGACGCCCTTGGGCGCGATGCTCCGGTGTTCGTCGCCTCCGTCACCGACCTGGCCGCCGCGTACCTGCAGCCGGCACAGCAGGCCGCCGAAGGTTCTCGCCGCCGGGCGTGGGCGGCGATTCCCATGGCGGATTCCCGGGGGCCGATCGGGGTCTGCCTGATGGGATTCCCTTCACCCCAGGAGTTCGGTCCCGAGGAGCAGGCGCTGCTGGCCGCCCTCGCCGGACTGCTCGCCCAGTCCTTGGAGCGGGCGGGGATGTACGAGTCGCAGCACGCTCTGGCCACGGAACTGCAGCGCGGAATCCTGCCCCCGGGCCCGCTGTCGGCACCCGGTTTGACGATTGCTGCGCGCTACCAGGCGGCCACGTCGGGCATGTGGATCGGCGGTGACTGGTACGACGCCATCTGCCTTCCCGACGGCGCGGTGGCACTGGTGATCGGAGACGTCCAAGGCCACAGCGTGCACGCGGCCTCCCTGATGGGCAAGCTGCGCACGGCCATTCATGCCTATGCATGCGAGGGTCACGGTCCGGCGGCCGTGCTGGCACGGACGAATCGGCTGCTGGTCGAGTTCGACCCGGACCCGGACCGGGCGATGCTCGCCACGTGCTGCTATCTGCTGATCCGCCCTGCCGAGGGGACCCTCGAGGCCTGCACAGCGGGCCATCTGGCACCTGCCCTGATCGCGCCAGGTGAGCCGCCGCGCCTCCTCGACATCGCCGGCGGCCTCCCGCTCGGTGTCGACCCACAGGCCCAGTACCCGACCGAGCGGATACCCGTCCTCCCCGGCAGCGTGCTGGCGGTCACCACCGACGGGCTCCTGGAAGCCGCGGGGGGAGACATCGGCGTGGCCGTCGAAGCTTTTCTAGCAAGGTTGGCAGGAGCCGCGACGGCCGACCTCGAGGTCCTGGCCGACGAGCTCCTTGCCGGGGTCCAGCGGGCACCGCGCCGCAGCGACGACATCGCCCTGCTGTTGGCCCGTCTCACCGGCCCCCCAGCGCGCTGACGAGCCGTCTGCGACCGGGCGACCAGCTCAGCGAGGCCCACCGCGAGCGGCTGCCGGCCCTGCTGTCGGACAAGGACGAGTCCGGCACCACCCCTCACGGCGTATGGGTGGAGTGGTGGCGCGGCTTCGGGCCCGCCTCCGGCAACGAGCCGAAGCTGAAGGACTCCTTCGGCCGGTACGTCGTCACCACCCGCTGCGCGGCGACGGCCCACCCGCCCCGGACGGCTACGGCCAGGCCGCCTGCCCCTGTCTCACAGGAGGACTCCTTCATGCCCGCTGAACAATTCGGGCGCTGGTCCGGCGCCGCCACCACTGCCCTTGCGCAGGATGCGGCCGCCCAGCTCGCGCCGGCGTGCACCCTGCACGCCGTCAACGAGATCTCCAATGGGGTCGAGCCGGATCCCGCGGCCGCGGTGCTGGCTCGGCGTTAAGGAAGCTGTCACCAGGTACACGCGATTGCGGCGCATGACCACGATCACCAGGTCCTGGCCGCTGCGTTGCAACTCGCGTGTGGGCTACGGGCTGCGGAGCCGTGTAATTCAGGCTTGGTTTCCGAGCCGGAGCCTCAGCTGTTGGCCAGGGTGCGGCCGAGGAGGGGGAGCAGACGGTCCCAGTGGCGCTGCAGTGCGGCGGAGTTGAAGGCGTCGGTGTCGGACATGGTGAAGCCGTGGATGGTGCCGGGGTAGATCTCGGAGGTGTAGTCGACACCTGCGGCATCCAGGGCCTGGTTGAGCTCGCCGAGGGCCTCGGGCGTCATGTCGGTTTCGGCGTGGCCGAGGTGGACCTGGGCGGTGAGCGTGGAGAGGAGGCGATGCAGGCTGTCGGGCCCGTCGGCGCCCACGGGGCCGTGGAATCCGGCGACGGCGGCCACCTGGCCGGGGTGGGCCGCGGCGGTGCGCATCGCCAGGAGGCCGCCTATGCAGTAGCCGGTCACCGCGACCGGTCCGGCGCCGACCTCGGGCTGGGTGGTGAGGAACCTGAGGTAGGCGTCGGCGTCGCTCAGGACACGTTCGGCGGTGTGCGCCTCGATCAAGGGCATCAGCTGGGCGAAGACCGCGGGCCGGACCTCTTCTCCGATGTGCTCGGGAAGTTCGATCACCGGTGCCGGGCCGTGCCGGTAGAAGAGGTTGGGGACGAGCACGTAGTACCCGTGCCCGGCCAGTTCGCGGGCCATCTCCCGCAGCACGGGCCGGATGCCGAAGCCGTCCGCGTACATCAGCACTCCTGGGTGCCGCTCGCCGTGGTCGGGGAAGGTGGCGAAGGCGTCGGCCTGGCCGTCCGTGGTGGGGATCTGCAGTGTCTTGGTGGGCAAGATCTTCCTTTCTTGGAGTTCACTCGATAAACGTTCGTCGCACTAACGTTTTCGGCACAAGTGAACGTACATCGTTAGTCGAACTAACGCAACGAGTAGGATGGGCGCCATGAGCAGAGCCGAAGCCGCGGACATGCCCGACGACGGCGCGCCCAAGACGCCCGACAGGCTGCGTCGACGGGCGAGCCGACTGTTGTCGCAGCTGTCCGCGCGGTCGGACCGGCTGATAAACGAGGGGCTGGCCCAGGTCGACGCCCGCAAGTGGCACTACGCCGTGCTCGCCTCACTGCAGGATTTCGGGCCGGGGAGCCAAGCGGCGCTGAGCGGGCGCACCGGCATCTACCGCAGCGACATGGTCGGCGTGCTCAACGAACTGGCCGAGCGTGACCTCGTCGAGCGAGCGCCGGATCCCGACGACCGGCGCCGCAACATCATCACGATCTCCCCCCAAGGCCGCCGTCACCTACGCCGCCTCGACAAGGTCCTGGACGACCTCCACGACGAACTGCTCGCGCCGTTGAGTCCGGCCGAACGCGACCAGTTCGTGCAGTTGCTCACCCGCTTGCTGGACCACCACGCCCGGACCTCCTGACCTCGCGTAGTGGCATCCGCCATAAACGCTGCCCGGGACGCTGTTCCATAGGTGGTCGCTCGAGAAACAGACGGCCACCCAGCGGCCCACCTGCGGTGATCATGCGTATCTGGGTCATGCCCCGTATTGACTTCAGGCATTCCATGAGGGAAAGCTGCCCCGCGTCAGCCATGGCCGACAGCGCTGCAGCCCTGGCCACGTCATCGCAAACAAGGCCGACAGCGCCGACGGATTCCACGCCTGGCTGCGACGGCGTGGAACCGGCGCAGCGGTCGGCGTGATGTCGTTCCTTCTCAGGGCTAATTCCGTTGGAGGACGGAATGAAGCACGCGCACGTCGGACTCCTTCACAAACGCCACGCGGTGCCCGAACTGGATTTCGTAATACGTCTCCTTGCCCCGCACCACCTGGTGCCCGGCGGTGTCGAAGGTCGTCGCATACAGGTACTCACCAGGCGTACGGTCTCCGACCACATACCGCTGGCCCGCGAGCAGCTTGTACGGCAGCGGCGAGACCGCCTGCACCGGCACGCCCGCCGGATAGGCCGAGGCCTCCGGGTAGGCCCGCCCGTACACCGCCACCTCGGCGACACCCTCCTTCGGCGTCAGCACCCACTCCCGCGCGCCCACCGCGGTCGGCCGCGTACGCGGATTGTGGAACCACGCCTTCTGGCCCAGGTACCAGATCGCCGTCCAGTCACCCTGGCGCCCGGCCACCGCGAACTGCTGTCCCGTCGAGGCGCGCGCCCCGGTGTCGTTGACCCCGGTCGTCGAATCCTGCCCACCCGGCCGCAGCCCGATGTCCTTGATCAGCGGGGCGCTGTCGCTCGGCTCGGTGTGCAGCCGCACCGCACCAGAACCGTGCGGCACACACGCCTGACCTGCCGTCACGCAGCCCGTGTACAGGGGCTGGTGGCGTGCGTAGTCGGGCCGGACGGTGATCACCGGGGCGTCCGGTCCGGCGGTCGGCGTGAACGGCCTGCCGAGAAGTCGGAAGTAGTGCGCCCAGTCCCAGTACGGCCCCGGGTCGGTGTGCATCCCGCGGATCGTCGCCGTCGTCGTACCGGGCACGTTGTCGTGGCCGAGGATGTGCTGACGATCCAGCGGGATGTCGAAGCGCTGGGCGAGATACCGTACGAGCCGGGCGGACGTGCGGTACATCGCCTCCGTGTACCAGGCATCCGGTGACACCAGGAATCCCTCGTGTTCCAGCCCCACCGACTTGGCGTTGACGAACCAGTTCCCGGCGTGCCAGGCCACATCCTTCAGCGGTACATGCTGGGCGATGTGCCCGTCCGAAGAGCGCAGCGAGTACTGCCATGACACATAGGTCGGGTCCTGCACCAGCTTCAAGGTGGTGTCCCAGGACGCCTCGGTGTCATGCACGATGATGTAGTCCACCGACTGCGCGTCGGGCCGGTTCCCCTTGTCGTGGTTGCCGTAGTCGCCCTCGCCGAACTCCTCGTACGGTGCCGGGATCCACTCGCAGGCCACCGTCGGCGGACACTCCGTCCGCGTCGCATCGGCGGTACGCAGCCCGAGCCCGGCCACCTGCGTCCGGTCGGGTGCCACATCGGGGACGGCGGGAAGCACCACCTGCTGGCCGACATCCGTGGTGCGCGACTCGCCCGTGCGCAGTACATCGAAGACGTCATTGGCGTATGTCGTCGCGGTCGCCACGTCGTCGGCACCTGAGAAGCGCGCGACCGCGCCGTACCACTGCGCCGGGTCGTCGCTCAGCGGCCGGCCCAGCTCCCGCTGGGCCGCGGCGAGCAGCGCCGCACCACCGCGCACATTGGCGGCCGGGGTGTCCCGCAGCTGCGCGGCACCGATCCCCGACACCTCGGCCGCCCGGTCCAGTGTCCTTAGCCGCGGAGGTAGTTCGGACGCGGCCTCGGTGACCGTACGCGGCGCGCGTGCCTCGTCGCCGCGGGCATCCTCGGCGCCGTGCCCATGGTGGGGCGCCTCGGCGAGCGCGGTCCTGGCATCCGTCAGATGCATGGGACCGTAGCCGCCGGTGACACTCGCCGCGCCGCCGTGCGTGTCCCAGCGGGACTGCAGGTAGGACACGGCGAGCAGAAGGCCCGGCGGTACGTGGTACTCGGCGGCCGCCGACGCGAAGTGGTTCTGCAGCGCGCCGGTCGATGGCTGCGGCGCGGTGGCGGACGAGCCTGCCGAGACCAGTGGCAGCAACAGGGCGGCGCACGCCACGGCGCCTGCGGCCTTGAGCCGGCGTCGGCGGGAGCTCGATCGCCGTGCGGGGTCGGATCCTTGCAATGCAGCCTCCAGTGACAGGTGGTGCGCGAAGGGCTTGCGGGGCCGGACAACGACTAGGGGTATCGGCTCCCGGACGATCCGTCAATCATGCTTCACAGCAAGGTCTTTGCACGTCAGCGCGCGTGCCACGGAGTTTCGCGGGCATGTCGCGCAGGCCTGCGGCGCGTCAGTGGCCTGGACCAATGTCCGGGTCAGGGCGCGGCGGAATTTCCACACGGGAGAAGGCCCGGCCGCGTGCGGTATGTGCGCCCGTTCCATCCGGTCGGCAGCGGAATGCACGGCGCAGGAACGCCCGCCGGAGGTCCTTCATGCCTGGTGCCGCGCCTGGTGGCGTGACGGGTCGGCCACACCGGCCACGACCTGACCACGCGTCGAAGGATGGCAGTGGGTCACGATGACGGCGTGAAGCCTGCCCCGTCACATCCTGGGCGCTTTGAATGTCGACAACCGGTGAGTTGCCGACGAGACCGTCGATCGGCTGGGCGATGAGAGCCATTGCCATACGGTCGGGCCGGAGCGGTTTCCGGGCGCCGTCGTCGGCGCTGTCCGTGCCGCATGCGCCCCGGGCGCGTGGAAGGTGACGGTGCGCAGCATCGGCGGCACCGGCGTGCTGGGCGCCGCCGTCACAACGGCCGACGACGTCCCCGCCCCGGCATCCGGCCCTGACCGTCGTCACCGGCATGACGAGCCCCGTGCTCGCCGACCACCGCCTCTCTGCCGGAGCGCGTTCGAGGGCTCACGCACAGTGCGCTGCGCGCCCGGTGTGTCGGCACCGGGCGCGCAGCGCGCTTCCCCCTCTGTGGCGGTCGGTCAGCGAGTGCCGACCGCCGCACGCACGGCCCGCCGGGCCATTGCGCAGTCGTCGTGCAGCCGCCGGAGCAGCAGCCGCTGTTCTTCCCCGGCCGGCACCCCGACCGGGTGCGCCTGACCGACACCCGCGGGCGGGGCCTCACGCATCGCGCGCTGCACAGCAGTCTCGTACGTACGGATCTCCCTGGTCAGTACGAGCATCAGATTCACCAGGAACGCGTCCCGTGCGGCCGGCCCGGCCTGCTGCGCCAGCTGGCTGATCTGACGGCGTGCCACCGGCGCGTCCCCCAGCACCGCCCACAGCGTCGCCAGGTCGTACCCGGGCAGATACCAGCCCGCGTGCTCCCAGTCGACCAGCACCGGACCGGTCGGCGACAGCAGGACGTTGGAGAGCAGGGCATCGCCGTGACAGAACTGTCCCATGCCCTGGCGGCCGCCCGCGTAGGTCAGACCGTGCAGCAGCTTCTGCAGGTCCCCGAGGTCGCGGTCGGTGAAGAGCCCCAGCTCGTGGTAGCGCGAGATCCGCGATCCGTAGTCGAGCGGGGCGTCGAACATTCCGGCCGGCGGCCGCCAGGCGTTCAGTCGGGCGATCGCGCCGAGCACGGCCCGTACGTCCGCCCGGGGCGGAGCCTCGGCGGGATGCCGGGCGAGCGCCGCGGCACGGCCCGGCATCCGCTCGATCACCAAGGTGCAGTTCTCAGGATCCGCGGCGATCAGTCTCGGCACCCGCACCGGCGGGCGGTGCCGCACGAACGCGCGGTAGGAAGCTATTTCCTGCCTGAAGTGCTCAACCCATACGGGGGAGTGATCCAGTAAGCACTTGGCGACCGCGGTGGTACGCCCGGTGGTTCCGACGATCAGTACCGAACGTCCGCTGCGGCGCAGTACCTGCACCGGGTTGAACTCCGGGCAGATCCGGTGCACCGACGCAACAGCTTTGCGCAGCTGTGCGCCCTGAGGACCGGACAAGTCGATTCTCCCGCTGAGGGGCTGGGCGACCGCCCCGGCCGGCCTGCGTGCCCGGCCGGCCTGCGTGGGGTCGAGATACGGTCCGGTACCGGCCGGAACGGCGGAGCGCTGCGGCCGGGGCGGGGCGGACACGGAGGACGATGCTGTGTACATGGGAGAGACAGATCCCTTCGTGTGCCGACTATTTGCGTGCGCAGCCCCGCCCAGGCAACCGGACAACACCCTGGGGAATGCGCCCGGCTGCCGGGGCGAGGTGGCGCATTCCTACCTGACACCCGGCCGCGGGTTGCGGACCATCTGGCGAACCCTGGCGAACCCTGGCGAATAGTCCCAACGCATCTGCCACCGGGCTACTGTCAACTCAGCCGAGAACCTGGGGGCTTGACGTGAGCGGAGAACCCAACACCCGCCTGAGCGACCTGTTCGGCCTGGCCGGCTGGTCCAAGGGCGAACTCGCAAGACTCGTGAACCGGCAGGCGGCGGCCATGGGCCACCCCCAACTGGCGACCGACACCTCGCGGGTACGGCGTTGGATCGACATGGGGGAGACCCCGCGCGATCCCGTCCCCAGAGTGCTGGCAGCTCTGTTCACCGAGCGACTCGGTCGTGTCGTGACCATCGAGGACCTCGGGTTCGTACGGAACGGGCGCGCGGGCAAACGACAGGCCGTCCAGGGAGCTGGCAACCCTGACGGTCTGCCGTGGGCGCCCGACCGGACGGCGGCGGTCCTCACCGAATTCACGGGAATGGACCTCATGCTCAACCGACGCGGCTTGGTGGGCGCGGGCGCAGCGCTTGCCGCGGGCTCAGCACTCAGCAGCGCCATGTACGACTGGCTCAAGACCGATCCGGCTACCGCCCCGGGCGCTCCCCGGCTCACCGACTCCCTGCACGCCGACCCCGCTGGATACGACCGCTACGAGGCAGCCCCCATCGGTTCGCAGGAGATCGACGCACTGGAGCGTTCGGTCGAGGTGTTCCGTGCCTGGGACGCCTCACGCGGCGGCGGGCTCCAGCGCAAAGCGGTCGTGGGGCAGCTCAACGAAGTGGGCGGCATGCTCGCCTACCGTCACCCCGATCATCTCCAGCGGCGCCTGTGGGGCGTCGCCGCCAATCTCGCCGTCCTCGCGGGCTGGATGTCCCACGACGTCGGCCTCGAACCCACCGCCCAGAAGTATTTCGTCATCGCCGCTCATGCGGCCCGCGAAGGCGGCGACCGTCCACGCGCCGGCGAAGCGCTGTCCCGGGCTGCCCGTCAGATGGTGCACCTGGGCCGTCCAGACGATGCCCTGGACCTGATGAAACTCGCCAAGTCCGGTTCCGGGCACCAGACCCTGCCGCGCACCCGGGCCATGCTGCACACCATCGAGGCCTGGGCACAGGCGTCCATGGGTCACGGACAGGCGATGCGCCGCACGCTCGGCGAGGCCGAGGAGCTGTTCGTGTCCGACAAGGGTGATGTACCGCCGCCGAGTTGGATGCAGATGTTCGACGAGGCGGATATGCACGGAATGCAGGCACTGGCCTACCGCACCCTCGCCGACCACGAGCCGGGCGCCGCGAGCATCGCACAGCGGCATGCCAAACAGGCACTGGAGCTGCGTGAAGGCGGACGTCAGCGCTCGAAGATCTTCGACTACATCTCACTGGCCTCGGCATGCTTCATCGCCGACGACCCCGAACAGGCCGACCGTTACGCCAGGCTGGCGCTGGTGTCGATGGGGGAGACCTCCTCGCACCGCACCTGGGACAGGCTGCGGGAGATGTACCGGCTGACGGGTCAGTACGCGGGATACGCGAAGATCCAGGACCTCAGGGAGGAGATCCAGCTCGCGCTGCCCACCAGCCCGTCGAGGAAGCTGAGGACCGCCGGGCTCTAGAGCGTCGCCGACGGCGAGCCGTTACTCGTACGCGCATGCACGCGGGCCATCGCCTTCCTGGACGACGACCCTGGGTCCGGAACGTTACGAGCTGATCCTTGCCACCATCACACAGGCGTCGTCCTCGCGGCCGTTCTCTCCGAACTCCTCGACGACCACGCGTACGCATTCCTGCGCATCACGGGCCTTGGCGAAGCGTGGTGCCAGTGCCGTCAGCCGGTCCGTGTCGTCGTCGGTGGTCGCGCCCCTGCGTGTCAGTCCGTCCGTGTGCAGGACCAGCAGATCGCCGGGCAGCATCTTCAGCTCGGCCTGCTCGTACGTCGCGCCGGTGGTTGCTCCCAGCAGCACACCGTCGGGCGTGGAGAGCGCACGCCCCGTCCCGTTGCGGAACAGCACCGGGGCGGGGTGTCCTGCCTGCGCCCAGGACAGGGAGCGGGCCACCGGGTCGTACCGGCAGCACACCGCGCTGCCGAGGGCGGGCTGCGACGAGGTCTCGAGCAGCTGGTTGAGATGCTCCATCAGCTGTCCTGGCCGGATGCCGGCCACGGCCATACCGCGCAGTGCCCCCAGCAGCGTCGCCATCGCCGAGGTTGCGGCCACTCCGTGGCCGGTCAGGTCGCCGACGCTCAACAGGGATTCCCCGGTCGGCAGTTGCAGAGCGTCGTGCCAGTTCCCGCCGATCAGTGCTCCGTTGGGCGAGGGAAGATAGTGCGCGGCGACATCCAGCGCGGTGGGGCCGTTCGACGGGAACCGCAGCGAGCAGCGCCAGGGAGGCAGTACGGCTTCCTGCATCTCCACGGCGAGCCGGCGCTCGGTCTCCTCCATGTGCTGCCGGCGCCGAACCGAGTCACGTGTCTCACGCACGGTCCGCTGACTGCGGCGGAGCTCGCTGACATCCCGGAGGACCGCCCACATCGATGCGGTGGACCCGTCCGCGTCCAGAACAGGCTCGCCCATCATGTGCACCGTGCGGACCCGTCCGTCGGCACGCACCATCCGGAACTCGCCGTCGATGGGGCGTCCGTCCACCAGACAGTCCGTCACCAGTGCGGTGAGCAGCGGCTGGTCCTCGGTGAACACCATGGACGGCAGCTCGTCAAGGGACATGGGACCGTTCTTCGTATCGCGCCCGAGGATCTGGTACAGCTCGTCCGACCAACTCACCTCGTCGGTGAGGAGGTTCCACTCGGCGCTGCCGACCCGGCTGAGGAGCGAGCCTGTGGCCGCGGTGACGGAGTCCGCCTCGTGCTCGGCGAGCTCCGGGTCGAGGACTTCGCCCTCCTGTGACAGCCCTTCCTTGAGCTGCCCCAAGTGCGTGCCGAGGTCGTCGAGATGATGGACCGCCAGATCACACAGTGCTCGCTGCCACCGGCCGTGCGGGTCGTCCTCCGCGATCACGGCATCCCGGCGGATGGTGTCGACGTCTCCGCGCAGCCGACGCGTCTGAGAGATCAGCTCATCGACCGTGCCGCGCTCGGGCGGCTGGGCGGGACGGTCCGCGAACACATGGGACGGCATGTCGTACTCCGATACAGGCGCTGCCACGGCCAAGTCCCGACAAGGGGGACCGGTTACGACTGTTGCACAGGGAGCGAGGGGCCGTAAGGCATTTGGCAACACTCGATCCGGTGGTGCCTTCGTCATATGCCATGGGCTTTGTGCGGATAGCCTGTCGATCCAGATGAGTTACGCACGGGTATACGGGGGAGTAGCGGTGATCACCCAACTGCGCGCGCCTGCCACATCCTCCGCCCCGGCTCTGCTGCTTCGCCCCTGGCTCGAGCGGGACCTGCCCGCGCTCGTCACCGTCTACCGCGATCGCGACCTGCGCCGCTACACCAGGATGCCGGTGGCCGGTGACGAAGACGGGCTGCGCTGGCTGGAGATACGGCAGCGGGGTTGGCGGACCGGCACGTATCTCGGCTTCGCCGTCTTCGAGGAGCGGGGTGACGGAGGCGAGGGCCCGCTCGTCGCCAACGTCGCGCTGAAGAGGCCCGAAGCGGGCTTGCCGGGCGCCGAGGTCGGCTACTGGACCGCGGCAACGGCCCGCGGCAGGGGTGTCGCCCCCCGCGCGCTCGAGGCGCTCATCGAATGGGCCTTCGACCACTGTACCGGCGATCTTGAATATCTCGAACTGCTGCACCAGGTGGACAACACCGCCTCGTGCCGCGTGGCCCAGAAATGCGGATTCGCCTACAGGACGACTCTCCCGCCCCGCCCGCCGTTCCCGAACGACGCCCATCTGCACATCCGCCGCGGTCCGTAAAACCGCAGGTCAGGGTCATTGTCAGTGGTCGACGGCAAAATTGGGGTCATGACGACTTCACCTGCCGTTTCCGCCGCCCCCGCCGCTTCGGTCGACGATGCCTCCGCGTACGCGGAGGCGGTCGAGACCGCGACGAAGGCAGCCGCCGCGTATTACGCGACGGGCGAGAGCACCCTCGACGACGACGCCTACGACCGCCTGGTGCGGGGTATCGAGGCATACGAGCAGGCACACCCCGACGCGGTCCTGGCCGACTCGCCGACCGGGAAGGTCGCAGGTGGTGCGGTTCTCGGCGATGTGCCGCACACCGTGCCGATGCTGTCTCTCGACAACGTCTTCTCCGCCGAGCAACTCGTCGGCTGGACGGCGTCGGTGGAGCGCCGCATCGGACGACCCGTCGAGGCATGGAGCGTGGAGCCGAAGCTGGACGGCCTCGCCATAGCGGCGCGGTACGAGGAGGGGCGGCTGACCCGCCTCATCACCCGCGGTGACGGCACCGCCGGCGAAGACGTCTCCCACGCGATGGGCACCGTCGTCGGTCTGCCGGACAAGCTCACCGAGCCGGTGACGCTCGAGGTGCGCGGCGAAGTGCTCATGACGAACGAGCAATTCGAGCTCGCCAACGCGGTCCGCACCGAGCACGGCGGCGCGCCGTTCGCCAACCCGCGCAACGGCGCGGCGGGCACCCTTCGCGCCAAGGACCGTGCGTACACGGTGGAGATGACCTTCTTCGGATACGGCGCGCTGGCGCTCTCCGCCTCCGGCGCGGACCTCGCCGAGCGGCTGGGCGAGTGGCCGCACCACCAGGTCATGCGGTATGTCGCGGACCTCGGCGTGCACACCGCGGACAGCACCGAGGTCGCGGCCCGCACCCTCTCCACGGTTGGCGAAGTGCAGGCGCGTATAGACGAGATCGCCGCCACCCGCGCGGATCTGCCGTTCGGCATCGACGGGATCGTGGTGAAGGCGGACCGTGCCGCGGACCAGGCAGCGGCCGGCACCGGCTCACGAGCCCCGCGCTGGGCGATCGCGTACAAACTCCCCGCCGTGGAGAAGGTCACCACGCTGCTCGGCGTGGAGTGGAACGTGGGGCGGACAGGGATCGTCGCTCCCCGCGCCGTGCTGGAGCCCGTGGAGATCGACGGATCGACCGTCACCTATGCGACCTTGCACAACCCCTCCGACATCACCCGCCGCGATCTGCGCATCGGGGACCGGGTGATGGTCTACAAGGCGGGCGACATCATCCCGCGCATCGAGGCTCCCGTCGCACATCTGCGCACCGGCGCGGAGAAGGCCATCGCCTTCCCCGAGAACTGCCCGCAGTGCGGCTCCGGCATCGACACCTCCGAGCAGCGCTGGCGATGTGTGCGCGGCCGCAACTGCCATCTGGTGGCATCCGTCTCGTACGCGGCAGGCCGCGACCAGCTCGACATCGAAGGGCTCGGCGTGACCCGTGTCGTCCAGCTCATCGACGCCGGACTGGTGAGCGACACAGCAGATCTCTTCACCCTCACCCGCGAGCAGCTGCTACGGCTGGAGCGGATGGGCGAGACGAGCACCGACAATCTCCTCGCCGCCATCGAGGTGGCGCGCACCCGACCGCTGTCGCGGGTGTTCTGCGCTCTGGGCGTGCGCGGCACGGGCCGTTCCATGTCCCGTCGCATTGCGCGCCACTTCGCGACGATGGAGCACATACTCGCCGCCGACGCCGAGGCGCTGCAGCAGGTCGACGGCATCGGCGTGGAGAAGGCCAGGACGGTCGTCGACGAACTTGCCGAGCTGGCTCCGCTCATCGACCGGCTCGCCGCCGCAGGGGTCAATATGACCGAGCCGGGCGCGACCCCGCCGGCCGCCGGACAGCCGGGCGGCGACGGGGAGGCGCAGGAGAGCGGCGGCGAGGAAGCGGAACAGGTGCGGGACAAGGGACCGCTCGACGGTATGACCGTCGTCGTCACCGGCGCCATGACCGGAGCGCTGGTGAAGCTGTCGCGCAACCAGGTGAACGAACTCGTCGAGCGGGCGGGCGGCAAGTCGTCCTCCAGTATCTCCAAGCGCACCTCGCTCCTGGTCGCCGGGGACAACGCCGGATCCAAGCGGGCCAAGGCCGAGGAAATGGGTACGAGGATCGCCACGCCGGACGAATTCGCCGCCATCGTTGCCGACTTCCTCGACACACAGGCATGACGGCGTGAGGGGCCGGTCACCCGGCCCCTCACGTGCTCAGTCGCGGCCGAAGAGAATCTTGCGGCTGAGGAAGGCCAGCCGGGCCCGCTTCTCGGGCTTGTCGATCTCCGGCCCGAGGGTGAACCCCGCCCGCACCATCCGTTCGATCGCTTTCTCGTTGCGTGCGTCCGGCTCGACCACGATCCGCAGATGGCCGGGGTCGGAGAACGAATAGCCCATCAGCGCGGTCATGACGGCGCCGGTGAAGCCAGGCTGTCTTCCCGCCGTGGCCGGAGCCATCAGCAGATGGACACCGAAGTCCCCGGGCTCGACGTCGTAACACTCGCCGACCGGGTCGGCGTCCGGTTCATAGGTCTGGAACAGGCAGGCCGGCTCGTCGTCCAGCAGAACGAGGAAAGCATGGTGAGTGGTGAGGGAGTCCAGGTACTCGTAGATCTCCAGCACCTGCTCGCGGCTGTGCTCGAGCATGCCCCAGAACCGCGCGCGCTCCTCGGTGACCCAGGCGTGGATCAGATCGACATCGCCGACCGGATCCAGCGGGACGATGCGGACCGTCCCGAAGTGGCCGACGGTCTGCTCGTAGACGGCCGCGCGGCGGCCCGTGGCGGATTCAGCAGTCATCTCTCTCCTCGGTAAGGGCGTCCCAGTCGGTGATGACCGGAACGAGTGCGCCGCCCAGCCACAGCGGCAGTTGGTCGCGTCGGTGGGGGTCGCCGGGCACACCGGAGGCGCCGAAGGGGACAACCCACAAGCTGTCCTCGCGCCGCGCCAGGTCCCACACGTAACGGGCCGCCGGGCCCCGCGCACTGCGGTCGGTCAGACCCGCCACGCTCGACGTCGACAGCACACAGTCGTGATCACCGGACAGTCCCGGCCACTCCTGGGTCCGCTCGTCCGGCAGGGCCTGCCATGGCGCGAGCCTGTGTGTGTCACCCCAGGTGCCGGTCACCTCACCGGCGGCCGCCACCGTCTCCACGGCCTCACGCACCGTTTGCGCGGTGTCGAGGCCGGGCAGGGCCCCGGGCGAGACCAGCGTCTCCAGCGCGAACGCGACCCGCGGCAGCAGAGCCAGCCATGGCAGGAACGCGTCGGGATACGAGGGGAGTTGCGTCAGACCGGCCAGCGCCGGATGTGCCGCGATCCTGCGCACCACCTCCGAACGCAGCGCGGCGTACGCCGCCGCGTCGGAGCTGTCCGCGTCCATCCGCCGGTCCCAGCGCACCAGCCGGTCCCGCAGGCGTGCCGCATCAGGCCCCAGCCCCTCCAAGGCGGCGAGCTGCGCCAACAGGGGCCGTGCGGACGCCAGATACGTGTCCATGTGAACGGCCGCCATGTCCTTGGCGGTCCAGCCTGCCCGCTCGTCCAGCAACTCCTGTATGCGATCAGCACGATGGGGAGGAGCGAACTCGACTCCCAGCGGGCCGGCCAGCTCCCTCTGGTTCGCCATCACGGCCACGCCGTCCACCGTCGCGAGGGGGAGCGGCTCGTACGACCCGTGCCAGGTGTGCCGCGCCTCCCAGGCGGGCACCACCCGCAGCCGGTTGTCGGGGTGGCGCTGCGGCACCCGCCCGGCCACCCGATGCAGCAGGCCACCCGAAGTGTCCGCGGCCTGCACGACGTTGACGGGCTCGACCCACTGATCCACGGCCCGGTCGACATCGGCGACACTGCGGGCACGCAGCAGGGGGAGCAGCGCACCGAAACCGATGTCCTCGCCCACCCGCACCGGACAGCGCAGACTGAGCGCCTCCCCGTCGTCGACGCCGCCGGCGACGACCGGGCCGCGCTCGGTCTCGATCACCTCGACCTCGACCGGATCGGCGCCGGCGACTTCGATGGTCTCGGTGTGGACCTCGGCCGGGCGCCAGCCTCCGGGGCCCAGGGCCTCGACGAGCGAGTCGCGCCGGCGCAGCCGTTCGCGGTACAGGTCCTGATAGTCGGCCATGGCGTTGGTGATGGCCCAGGCCACTGTGCCCGTGTGGCCGAAATGGGCTACTCCGGGCACGCCCGGCACGGCGAGTCCGACCACGTCGAACTCCGGGCAGGCCAGATGGATCTGCTGATAGATGCCGGGATCCTCCAGGAAGCGGTGCGGGTCGCCCGCGATGAGTGCGGAACCGGACTCGGTCCGCTCGCCGCTGATGAGCCAGCCGTTGCTGCCCGAGGTGCCGGGGCCGTCCGTGGCGAACAGCCCGATCGCCTCGTCGCCGAGGACCCGGGCGACCTCATGACGCCAGATCTTGGTGGGGAAGCCCGCGAACAGGATGTGGGTGGCCAGCCAGATCCCCAGCGGGGTCCACGGCTCCCAGTGCCCAGGAGCGAGCTTCACGGATGCGAACTGGGCCGCCTGGCGGGCCCCTTCCGCGAGCCCGGCGTTGACCCCGTCGGCATACCGGCCGATCCAGGCCGCACTCTCCTCGTCGAGCGCGGCGAAGCAGCGCCGGGCAGTGTCGTCCATGCGCGACATCCGGGCGAAGCGGTCCCAGGCGATGGCTTCCTCGCCGAGGAAGGATGCGGAGGTGCCCTGCGACCGGTGCCGTTCGACCTCGATCTGCCAGGCCCGGTCGACGGCGGCATTGCGTCCCTGGGCAAAGGCGAGGTCGGCTGCGTTCCGGGCCCGCAGATGCGGGATCCCCCAGGCGTCCCGGTAGGTCGTCGTTCTCACATTTGTCCCATGACTCGACAGACTGATTTAGGTTAGGCTGGCCTAACTTAGATCACGCGTGTTCGGGGCACAATCCCGGGCTCAGAGGAGGGGACCGCAGTGGGACATGGCTGGGAAGGCGTCGTCCTTAAACTGATGCGCGGCAAGGACTTCGAGTTCACCGTGACGGGCGCGGAGGACGTCACCGATCACTTCCGGCGGGTGCACTTCACCGACGGCGGCATGCTCGCCCGGACCGGCGTACACCCCACCATGTGGGTGCGTATCTGGTTCAGCAACGGCGGCAGACCGCATCAGCGCGCGTACACCCTGGTCGACGCGGATCCCGCCGCCGGGACGTTCAGCCTCGAGTTCGCCCTCCACGACGGCTGCGCCAGCGACTGGGCCCGCAAGGCCCAGCCCGGCGACAGTATCGAGGCAACTCTTCAGGGCACCGGCTTCGCCGCCCCCGCTCCCGAGCCGTCACGGCTCTTCGTCATCGGAGACCCCGCCTCGCTGCCCGCGATCAACACCCTGCTCGAGGCCCTGCCCGGGGTGCCGGCCACGATCTGGTTCGAGACGGCACACGCCTCGGACGCCGAACTCCCGCTGCGCCTGGACACCGCGCTCCACGACGTGCGCCGCATTCCGCGCCGCGACGGCGGCGCCCACCTGGTCGACGAGGTGAAGGCAGCACTGCCGGGCCTGCTCGACGACCCGGCCGGCGCGTATGTCTGGATCGCCTGCGACACGGCGACGACCAGGACTCTTGCCTCGTATGTGCGGGGCGAACTCGCCCTGCCCAAGAGCCGCGTCCACGCCCTCGGGTACTGGCGCGCGGCCTGACGGACGGACCGCGCGGGGCCGGGCCGCGCCGCCCGGCCCCCATGCCTAACGCCCGACCGGGAGCGTCACGGTGCTCACCCCGGTCCGCACCGTCATCCGCGTACCCGCCGGATACCGCAGCGTGTGTTCGTGGTCCGTCGAGATCAGCACCACACCCAGCCGGTGCCCCTTCTTGAAGACGTAGTCCTGCGGCTGCATGCCCCACTCCAGCCGGTACTCCCGGCCCTCCACCACCTTGTCCTGCCAAGCGGGGGAGCGACGGTTGCGGACGTCCAGCCAGCCCCGCGACACGATCTTGAAGTCGGCCGTCTCGGTACGGTGCCTGGTCCGGTAGAGGCAGCCCGTGTCGCCAGGGATCCCCTCGCCGTAACAGACGAGCTGCGAGGTGTCGGCGACGGTGCCCGCGGTCGCGCGGGTGTCGGTGCCGTAGTCCACCAGCAGCGCCGTCACATACGGTGAGGTCCCGTCCAGCGAGGCCCGCACCGACAGGGTCGGTACACCGTTGACCCGTACGTCCTTCGTCAGCGGACCGGTCGTATAGGCAAGGCGGTTCGGGTTCTCGGCATCGGGGGCTGCGACCAGCTCCTGCGCGCTGATGGTGCGGCCCGCGTCCGTCAGCGACTGCTTCACCGGCGCTTCCGGCAGCGGTGCGAGGCCCTCCTCGTTCAGACGCAGTGTCATCCCGCGTGTGCCACGGGCCGGCCAGTCGGACTGCTCGCGCCAGCTGAAGTCCGACTGCTCGACATGGACGGGCGCCGCGTCCACTGCGCCGTTGTCCAGGTCGTACAGCCAGTAGTCGAACCACTGGTGCAGCTGAGTGAGCCACTCCTCCATCCGCAGCGGCATCGGATTGCTGTGGCCCGCCTGGTGCAGCCACAGCTTGCGCGGTACGTCGTACTCCTTGAGCACGTCCCACAACTGGCCGAAGTGCTGGGTCTTCACGTTCCAGTCGTTGCCTCCGTGGACGAGGAAGACCCCGGCCCTGATCCTGCGTGCATCGGCCAGATAGTCGCGCTCCGCCCAGAACGGGCTCCAGTCACCGCTCACCCGGTCCTGCTCGGCCGTCAGCCGGTCCAGGACCGGCCGGCAGATCTCCCGGTCGCTGCGGCTGTAGACACCCTTGGCGAGGATGTCGGTGTCCTCGCCCTGGTAGCCGCCCGGTGCCACGACCCCGCCGTTGGCCCGGTAGTAGTCGTACCAGGAGGAGATTCCGGAGATCGGCACGATCGCCTTGAGGCCCTCGACGCCGGTCGCGGCGACCGCGGTCGGCAGCGTCCCGTTGTACGAGATCCCCATCATTGCCGAACTCCCCGTGGACCACGAGGCGCTCACCGGCCTGCCGTCCATGTCCCAGCCGCGCGCCCGTCCGCCCAGCCAGTCCACGGCCGCCTTGGCTCCGAGCGTCTCGTTGTGGCCGCCGGAGGTCGGGCAGCCCGTCGACCCTCCCGTGCCGAGACTGTCCACCTGCGCGACCGCATAGCCGCGCGGCAGGAAGTAGTTGTCCGTGTATCCGGGGAAGGGCACGGACGGTCCGATCGCACCCGGCAGCCGCTTCTCGACCGACAGCCTGCTGCCGGAGGGCAGTCCGTCCTCGTCCAGATCGACCTGGTGGAACGGCACATCGTTTCCGCCGCCCCAATAGGGGCTCGCCTCGATGATGGTGGCGACTTCGAGCCCGGCGTCGGTCTCCTTCGGGCGCAGGATCCGCATCCGCACGGTGTCGAGCCGCCCGTCACCGTCGCTGTCCGTCTGCGTTTCGACGTCCACCTGCTGAGAAATGGCATCCGCACGGGAGAACGCGGGCTGGGTCCGGTTGCCGACGATCTTCAGCGCCGGGTCGTCGGCACGCGCCGCGGGCGCCGGCAGCGCGGCCAGCAGCGCCGTGACGGCAAGGGCGGCGACGAAGGGCCGACGTGCCGTACGTAAAGCGGTGGGTCTTGCCATCGTGCCTCCAGGACCGGGGAAAGTGACGATCACGCGGCAAGCGCGCGCACATTCCATCGCGGACCGGCCGCCCGCGCCAGACCGCAACACCGGCCACGTACAGCACACCTGACGCCTCGTGGTCCACCCGGGCGTGTCTGATGGGGGCACGCGGTCGTTTCCGCGCGGGCGGGGCGGCGAATTGCTTGCACAACGGCAATGTATGTATTTGTGCATATGAATGGGGAAGGGGACCGCGGCCGGCGGCATACTCGTTCCATGACCTCGTTCAGGACAGGGCCGGACGGCGGTGCGGGCCGCCGGATCCCGCAGATCAGACGCGCCACTGCCCGGGACGCAAGGCGACTCACCCGCCTGGTGCGGGGTTCGCGCGCCTACGAGGGGCATTACGCGGCGGCGGTCGCGGGATACCGGGTGGGCCCGGACTACATAGAGACCCACGACGTGTTCCTCGCCACCGGACGGGACGACCGGCTGCTCGGGTTCTACGCCCTGGTGCTGACCCCGCCGGAACTGGACCTGATGTTCGTCGCCGACGACGTACAGGGCCTCGGTATCGGCCGCCTCCTGGTCGAACACATGACCGATCGCGCTCGTGTCGCCGGTCTCGACGCCGTCCGGATCGTCGCCCATCCGCCGGCCGAGGGCTTCTACAGCAGCGTCGGCGCGCGGCGGACGGGCACAGTGACCGCCCGCCCGCCCGCGATGCTCTGGGACCGCCCCGAGCTGGTGATCCCGATCAACTGAGCCCGGCAGCGGCTTGCTCGTGCGGGCTCAGTCCAGAAGCTGTGCCCGCAGCCGCTCGACCAGCTCCTGGTCGACGCCGAGATGCCCGGTGGCGTACGAGGCCAACGAGCCGTACGTGGTCGTCAGATCGGCCAGGAACAGCCGGATGACCTCCTGCGGAGCCCGCCCGTAGCCGGGCCACCCCGGCGTCCCGCCCGGGTTCGCCTCCTGCCAGTCGGCGATCAGCCGCTGCGTGGCCAGCTCCGTCAGCGCGAAGTCGGCGGCGATGTCGTCGTCGGACACACCTGCCAGACCGAGCACCAGGGCGGCCAGCAGTCCGGTCCGGTCCTTGCCCGAGGCGCAGTGGAACACCACCGGTCCGCTCTCGGCGGCAATCAGCTCAAGGGCCTGGCGCAGCTCCTTGGCGCCGTCGAGGGCAACCTCGGCGTACCGGTCGGCGAGATAGCGCCAAGGATCGAGATCGGCCGGGATCGCCGCCTGGTCGTAAGGCCGGTGCTCCACACTCAGGTTGACGTAGGCGAACCCATCACTGTCGGGCACACGGCCCTTCGCGGCTATCTCCCACGGGTACCGCAGATCGATCACGGTACGGATGCCGAGCGTGAGGAAGCGGTCCCAGTCGTCGCCCTTGAGCTTGGCCAGGGAATCGGACCTGAACAGCGTCCCCCACCGCACGGTGCGGCCGTCCGCGGCGCGATAGCCGCCCAAGTCCCGGAAGTTGTGCAGGCGTTCGAAGTCGATGTGTCTGGTCACGCAGGCAGCCTATGATCAGGTACCCCCGTGATCGAAGCCGTCGTGCATTTTCGGGTACGGCCGTCCGATGCGGCGTGTGCGGCAGCACCGTGCTCGTGCCGGGAGCACACCGGCGATGCCGAGGGTGGTTCCGCTCCGCAAGGTCGGGGCCCCGGCCCGGGCGTACTGTGGCAATTGCGGGCCGGTCCCGCCGACACGCCGCGCCAGCCTTTGGAAGGAGGGGAGCGCTTCAATGCATGACCACCTCGCTCGGCACGGGAGGAGCGGGCCTCGGCACGCTCTGGGGCGAGGAGACCGCCACCAGGATGCTCAACGAGGCAGGCTTCCGGCAGGTCGATATCCGCTCCATCGAGGGCGACCCGCTGAACGTCTACTACGTCGCGACCAAGGGCTGACTCCCGCCGCGCCGGGCGCCGGCGCACATAAGTCGTCCGATCACTTGAACGACCGCTGGGCGGACGGTAGTTTCGCGTGGGCGGACGGCGTCCCACGCCGAGATCCGCGGCCACCTCTCGAGCACCGGGCCTCAACCGGCATGGCTGTCCCGGCTCACTGCCCGGGAGCGAGCGCTGACATCGGTCACCCTCAGGGCCTATGACATGGGCCCGGAATCGCACACCTGGGAGATTGATGATCAACGGCATCGAGCTGCGCCACCTGACGCGCTGTGTGGAACTGGCGGCGGAAGCCGTGGACGCCGGCGACGAGCCGTTCGGGTCCGTACTGGTCTCCGGCGACGGAACCGTACTGGCCGAGGACCGCAACCGCGAGAGGTCCCTCGCCGACCCGACCCGTCACCCCGAGTTCGCTCTGGCGCGCTGGGCGGCGGAACACATGACAGCGCAGGAGCGCAGCACGGCGACGGTCTTCACGTCCGGTGAGCACTGTCCGATGTGCGCCGCCGCCCACGGCTGGGTCGGCCTCGGCCGCATCGTCTACGCGGTCTCGTCGCACCAGCTCGTGGACTGGCTCACGGAACTGGGTGTCTCCGCCTCACCCGTGGCCACCCTGTCGATCCGCGAGATCGTCCCCGGCCTTGAGGTGGCAGGACCGGTCCCGGAGCTCGCCGAGCGGGTGCGCGAACTCCACCGCCGCTTCCGCACCCGGAGCTGAACCTTCCGCACCCGGAGCTGAACCCGGCCTCGACGAGCGTCACTCGCCCCGGCCGGCCGGCCGGGGCTCCGCGGGCAGCGGCTGCTCCGTCCAGATGACCTTCCCGTTCGCGGTGTACCGCGTCCCCCAGCGATCCGCGAACTGCGCGACGAGGAACAGCCCCCGTCCTCCCTCGTCCGTGGTCGCCGCCTGCCGCAGATGGGGCGAGGTGCTGCTGTGGTCCGAGACCTCGCAGATCAGGCTGCGACCGCGGATCAGCCGTACGCCGATCGGCCCGCTGGAGTAGCGGATGGCGTTGGTGACCAGCTCGCTGAGAATCAGCTCGGTGGTGAAAGCATCCTCGCCCACTCCCCAGTCCTCCAGCTGACGGGTCACTGCCGCGCGCACCCGTGCCACGGCCGCCGGATCCGGCGGCACGCTCCATTCGGCGATCCGGGCTGAGTCCATGATGCGCGTACGGCCCACCAGCAGGGCGATGTCGTCGCGCGGATGCGCGGGCAGCAGCGCGCGCAGCACCGCCTCGCACGTCTGCTCCGGCGTGCCGGTGGAGTTCTGGGCGAGCGTGAGGCGCAAGAGCTCGAGACCCTCGTCGATCTCACGGCCCCGGTCCTCGACCAGCCCGTCCGTGTAGAGCACAAGTCGGCTGCCCTCGGGCAGCTCCAACTCCAGTGTCTCGAAAGGCATTCCGCCGAGCCCCAGCGGCGGGCTGCCGGGCACGTCGGCGAACTCGGCCCTGCCGTCGGGGTGGACGATCACCGGCTGATGATGGCCGGCCCGCGCCATGCTGCAGTGACCGGTCACCGGGTCGTAGATGACGTAGATGCACGTGGCCCCGGTGACCCCGGCCCCGGCGCGCTCCGCGTCCTCGTCCTGGTCGATCCGGGCCACGAGTTCGTCGAGGTGTCCGAGCAGTTCGTCCGGAGGCAGGTCCAGGCTCGAGAAGTTGTGCACCGCCGTGCGCAGCCGGCCCATGGTGGCCGCGGCGTGCAGCCCGTGTCCCACGACATCGCCGACGACGAGGGCCACCCGGGCGCCGGGCAGTGGGATGATGTCGAACCAGTCCCCGCCGACACCTCCGAGACCGCCGAGACCGGCCTGTGCGGGCCGGTAGCGATAGGCGACGTCCACGGCGTCCTGCTGCGGAAGTCCACGCGGCAGCAGGCTGCGCTGCAGTGTCACCGCCATCGTGTGCTCGCGTGAGTAGCGGCGGGCGTTGTCGATACTGACCGCTGCCCGGGCCACGAGCTCCTCGGCGAGCGAGAGGTCCTCCGCCTCGAACGACTGGGGCTTCCGGGCGCGCCAGAACATCGCGACGCCCAGTATGACGCCGCGCGCACGGAGCGGAACCGCGATCATGGAGTGGATGCCGTACTCGACGAGCTTGCGCGCCCGTACCGGATCCTGTTCCTGCCAGCCGGAGAGCACCGTCAGATCAGCCTCGAGAACCGCCTCGCCCCTGCGCAGCCCGGTACCCATGCGGGTCGTCGGGACGAAACGGATCAGCTCGCCGAGCGGATAGAGCGCGGTGTCCCCGGCGCCGCTGAATGCCGTGCGCCGCAGGTCGTTGCCGGCTCCCGCGGCGGTGGGCTCCTCGCCGTTGAGCACCGTCTCCGCCAGGTCCACGGTGGCGAAGTCGGCGAACCGCGCGGCCGCGAACTCGGCCAGCTCCTCGCAGGTGCGCACCACGTCGAGCGTGGTGCCGATCTCCGTACCGGCGTCGTACAGCAGTTTCAGCCGTCCGCGCGCCACGTCGGCACTTCCTGTGAGCGCACGCAACTCGGTGGTGTCGCGCAGCGTCGCGACGCTGCCCGGTGGCCCGCCGTCCTTGTCCGTCGAGCGCTGGTTGACGGCGAGCAGCCGATCACCGACCGGGTACACCTCGTCGTTGGCGATCCGCCCCGAGGACAGCAGCCGCGTCGTGAGCGGGTCGAGCCCCAACTCGGTGACCTGGTGACCCTCCACGTCCGTGGGCAGATCGAGCAGCCTGTGCGCCTCGTCGTTGGCGAGCAGCACTCCGCCGTCCCCGCCGACGATGAGGACCCCCTCCCGTACGGCGTGCAGCACCGCGTCGTGGTGCTCGTACATCCGGGTCATCTCGACCGGGCCGAGACCGTGTGTCTGGCGGCGCAGACGACGGGTCATCAGCGCCGTGCCGCCGGTGGCGAGCAGCAGTACGCCGGCGGCGGCGCCGAACAGCAGCGGGAACTGGTCCTCGACCACACCACTGACGTGCTCGATGGTGATGCCCGCCGAGACCAGTCCGACGACCGTCCCGTTCCGCCCCGGCACGGGTACGACGGCCTGTACGAGGGGCCCTATGGTCCCCGTGATCTTCTCGGTGACGACCTCGCCGGACAGCGCGGGTTGAAGGTTGCCGACGAACTGCTTCCCGATCCGATCGGGCAGGGGGTGGGTGTAGCGGATGCCGTCCGTACTCAGCACGACGATGAAGTCGACCCCGGAGTGCTTACGGGCCTCCTCCGCCTTCGGCTGCAGCACGGCGGTCGGGTCGGGACTCTTCAGGGCCTCCGCGATACCCGGTGAGTTGGCGAACGTCTCGGCCACGGCGACCGACCGGTTGCGGGCCTCGCGTTCGCTGTCCGCGCGGGATTGGAGGAAGAGCGCTGCCATGGACGCGGCGACGAGCAACACCACGATCGCCACCTGCAGGAGAAAGACCTGACCTGCGACAGTTCGCATCCCCAGAACCGAGCGCGGGCGGCCGTAGCGTCCGGCCATATGCTCTTTGTACACCTCCCGCATACGCTGGGCGAACCGCGCATGGCGGAGCGCAGAACCCCTGCGCGCGCATCACGCGTCACGGGTGCGCTCAAGGATGCCAAGGCCGCCGCTGATCCCCAAGGTCTTTGCGGCACCGGGTTTCCCGGACTGCCGCCCGAGGGCCTTACGGACCCGCAGCGTCGAGCAGCCGGGCCGCGGCTTCCTTCGCCTGCAGCGCGGTGCCCGGCGTGCCGAAGATCGCGGCTGTGGTGATCGCTCCCTCGGCGAGCAGATGGAGTTGGCCGGCGACGTCCGCGGGCAGACCGGCATCCGTGACCAGAAGCGTCAGATAGTCCTGGAACGCCTGCTTGTGCGAGCGGGCAAGGTCCGCCACCGCGGGCGAGGTGGCGCCCAGCTCCCCGTAGCTGTTGATCCACGCGCAGCCGTGGAAGCCGGGTTCGGCGAACCACTCGTGCAGCCGGTCGTAGACGGCGAGGATGCGGTCGCGCGGTTCCCTGTGGCGGTCGACGCGGTCGGCGAGCTGCTGCCGCCACCGGACGTCGCGGCGCCGCAGATATGCCTCCACAAGCGCTTCCTTGGCAGGGAAGAGCTGGTAGAGGCGCTTGAGGGATACGCCGGACGCGGCCCGGACGGCGTCCATGCCGACGGTCTGGATGCCCCGGGCGTAGTACAGCTCCTCCGCTGCGTCCAGCACCTGTTCCCTGGCGGCCGCGCTGTCCATCCCCGGACCTCTCCTTGACCTGAGAACCATCGTTCTCTACGGTATCAACATCGAGGAGAACGATCGTTCTTCGCTGGGAGAAGGAGTCCGCGATGACCGTTCGACCGCCCCTGCCCCCGTTCACCGCCGAGACCGCAGCCCAGAAGGTGCAGGCCGCCGAGGACGCCTGGAACACCCGAGACCCGCAGAAGGTGTCGCTCGCCTACACGTTGGACTCGGTCTGGCGTAACCGCGACACGTTCGTCACCGGCCGCGACGCGATCGTGGAGCTGTTGACCAAGAAATGGGAACGCGAGCACGAGTACGCCCTGCGCAAGGACCTGTGGGCGTACGACGGCAACCGCATCGCCGTCCGCTTCCAGTACGAGTGCCGCGACGCCGACGGCCAGTGGTGGCGCTCGTACGGCAACGAGCTCTGGGAGTTCGACGAGTCCGGGCTGATGGCGCGCCGCGAGGCGAGCATCAACGACGTACCCATCACGGAGTCGGAACGCCGCATCTTCGGTCCGCGACCCGAGGCCGAGCGCCGGATCCCCCTCCCCGTCCGCTGACACCATTGCGCCACAACGCCCTTTCGAGGAGGCCGAATCGGGGCGCAGGGCGCGCCCCGAACCCGTTCTTCAGGGCCGGCGGCTTCAGTCGGCCTGCGGATCGCTGAGGCCCGACGTCATGGCGGAGCTGCCCGGACGGTCGGCCCGCGTCACCACTGCATGACCACCTGTATCGGCTTACCGTCGAGGTATGAGCGAGATCTTCTTGATGTACGAGCTCGATCAGCGGCCCGCGGCGCGATCCCTCACCGGGGAGTCACGGGTCGAGGAGCGGCCCGTCCTGCGCGTGCACGCGGCGAGCGCCGCCCCCGGCTCCTCCTCCAAACCAGGGCCGCGCACCCTCTGCGGTCAGGACACGTTCGCCATGGAAACGGCCTCCTGGAAGGCCTCGGAGCATTGCGGTTCGTCGTGGTACCCACCGGAGCACGCCCGGCTCGTCTGTGCCCAGTGCGATGCCGTGATGGAGGTCTGACAGGCCTTCATCCGATAGGCCTTCCTTCAGCTGTGCCTGCCCAACTCGGCCCGGCAGGAAGCCTCGTACGTGCTGTCCCCCTGCCCGTCGGTGGCGACACCGGCATTCGGTGACTTGGCCAGAGGGTTCCGCCAACGGCTACGGTGCGTATGTGGTGATCACAGGGGAGAAACCGGCACCGGGGACCGCGCTGCTGCTCGCAGCCGCTCCCGCCGGCAAAGGCTGTCTCATCGACGCGGCGTCCGTGCTGCCTGCGCTTGCGGCGGTACATCCGAGTGCCCTGACCGGCACGGATGCGGCGACAGTGATCGAACTCGCCGACCCGCTCGACCCTCAGACAGTCCTCACCCGTATCCGTGCGGCGGCCACCGCTCCCGGCCCGCTGTACCTCTACCTGGCGGGCCAGTTGCACCTGGACCGCAAGCAGCGGCTGCTGCATCTCGCCCTCGCGCGCACCACCCCGGCGACCATGCGCTACACGGCGCTGCCCTGGCACTGGCTGGCCGCTGAACTGGGCATTCGCCGGCCGGGATCCACCACCGTGGTCGTCGACCTGGTCGCCGACACCGAAGCCTGGCGGCAGCTCACCGGAGAGCGCCGCGACGGCCTCGCTCTCGGCACCGGGACGCAGCTGTACGGACGCATCACCCCCGCGCCGGGCCGTCGCGCGCTCGCCGTACCCGCTTACCTGAAGGCCATGGCCACGATCTGGCGCAGTGGAGGGCGACCGCCGCTCGCCCAGCTGCATGAACAGGCAGCCGCCCAGACCGGCACCGACGGCGCGCGCTTCCTCGCCGTCGGCACGGAAGCCCGCGCCACCGCACCGCACACCCCTCCGCCCCAGGCCGATCCGCATCCGGCGATCTTCGCTGCCGCTCAGGCAGGCCACCACACCGAGGCCGCCGGGGCCGCCGCGGCGTGGGAGAGCGAGGCTCTGCGTACCCACGGCCCCGGCTCGCAGCAGGCGCTGCACTGGCTGGAGGTACGGGCGGATCTCGCACGCCTGGCGCAGGACCCGGTCCGTAGCTGCGAGTTGTGGATGGCGGCTGCCGAAGCCCGGTTGAACCGGCAGCAGACGGCCGACGACCCGGACGTCGAAGGGGCCGTGGACCGCGCACACCACCAGTGGGAACAGATCCGCGACGTGGCGCGGGCCCGCGGACTCGCGCCCGGCCTTGTCGCTCTGCGGCGCCGGGTGCCGGGCCGGCAGCGCGGTGCGCTGCGGCTGCTCCAGCGTCGCCTGGAGCAGCTGCACACCCATCCGTCCGGTGCCGTCCCTCCGCAGTAGGGGCGTGCCGCGCCAGTCGGCGAAGAGGCGTTGCGGTGGGGGTCGGTGCCCTGCTGCGCTCGCACCGGCGACGCACCGCACAGGTGCCCGGCGCGATACGGGTGGTGGGGCACTGGACTGACCGTCGGCCGCGGCCCGCGTCCGCGAGTCATGCCCCTCCGGGGGTCGTCCTGTTGAAGTGGCCGGCAGATACCCCCCGGGGTACATTTGCCGAGTAAGGAGTCGTAGTCGTGTTCTTCGTCGACACCCTGGAACTCGAAGGCCTGGGCAACCGCAGCTATCTGGTCGGCGGTCGTGCCGCCGCCGTGGCGGTGGATCCGCCGAGGGACATCGATCAGGTCGTCGCGGCCGCGGCCCGGCACGGTGTGCGGATCGCATATGTGGCGGAGACCCATGTGCACAACGACTACGTCTCCGGAGGGCTGGAGCTGGCCCGGATCAGCGGAGCCCGGTATCTCGTTCCGGCCGGTGCGTCGGTGTCCTTCGCCCGCACCCCGGTCGACGACGGCGACACGGTGACGGTGGATGACGGCCTGGTGCTGCGGGCGCTGGCCACTCCCGGTCATACCCCGCACCACACCTCCTACGTTCTGGAGGAGGACGGGACAGGGGCGGCGGTGTTCACCGGAGGCTCACTGCTGGTCGGCACCGTCGGGCGTCCCGACCTTGTCGAGCCGCGGCTGACGAACCAGCTGGCTCGCGCCCAGCATGCCTCCGCGCACCGTCTGGCCGACGAGCTCGGCGACGACGTGGAAGTGCTGCCCACGCACGGCTTCGGCAGTTTCTGCTCCTCGGCGCAGTCCGCAGGGCGCTCGACCACGATCGGCGCCGAACGCGGGAGCAATGACGCGCTGACCAAGGACGTGGACACGTTCGTCGCCGAGTTGCTCGCCGGGCTGGAGGACGTACCGGCCTACTACGCACACATGGGCCCGGCCAACGCCGCCGGTCCCGCCCCGGTGGACCTGACCGAGCCCCGGCGCGCCGACGCCGAGCAGATTGCCCGGCGGCTGGCCGCGGGGGAGTGGGTGGTGGATCTGCGCAGCCGCGTCGCCTTCGCGGAAGGGCATGTCGCGGGGTCGTTCAACTTCGAGGGCGAGGGAAAACTCGCCACCTACCTGGCCTGGCTGATTCCCTGGGGCAAGCCTGTCACCCTGCTCGCCGCGACCCATGAGCAGATCGCCGACGCGCAGCGGGAGCTGGTACGGGTGGGCATCGACCGCCCCGCCGCCGCGGCGAGCGGGGACCCGGCCGGCTGGATATGTGACGGGGAGAAGCTGCGCTCCTTCCGCCGCGCCACCTTCGCCGACCTGGCGGCCGTCGGCGCGAGCGGTGGCCAGGAACCGGTGGTGCTGGACGTACGCCGCGACACGGAACGGGCCGGTGGACACATCGACGGCTCGGTGCACGTCCCTGTCCACCAACTGCACGCGCGTATCGACGAGGTGCCCTCCGGCGAGGTGTGGGTGCACTGCGCCACCGGGATGCGCGCGGCGATCGCAGCCTCCCTGCTGGACGCCGTCGGCCGGGACGTGGTCGCCGTCGACGACGGCTTCGACTCGGCGGCACGGGCCGGACTGCCGCTGACGGGCCCAGGCCGTCCACGCTGACGGGCCCCGCCGCGTCGAGTGGCCGCGGCCGCCTACGCCGCCGCCCCTGCCGGTCGACGCCGTGACTGACCGCGCCCCGCCCGCGACGTCCGTGCCGACAGGTTCAGGCCAGGGAGAGGAACAGCTTCTCCAAGCGTGCGCGCATCTGTTCCCTGTCCTCGCTGCGGGCCATGTCGGCATCGGTCAGGCAATGCTGCAGACCGGTGGCGATGATCGCGAAGCCCGCCTTGTCCAGCGCCCGTGCGGCCGCCGCGAGCTGCGTGACGACGTCCTCGCAGTCCCGCCCTTCCTCGATCATCTTGATCACGCCGGTGATCTGGCCCTGGGCCCGGCGCAGCCTGTTGACCACGGTCTTCAATTCCTCGGCCGCCATCGCCAGTTCCACAAGCCACTCCTTCGATATATACCCCTATAGGTATTTTACCCGATATGCTCGCTGTGGCCGGGGAGAGCGACAGTGCCGTACTCGCCCCACGGCAGCCGTCGCGCCGACCTCCGCGGCGCATCGGGCCCGCTCGGCCCCGGGCCTGCGCCGGTCCCGAGCCCGGCCGGCCCGGGCGCAGCGCGCGGGCTGCTCGCGTAACTACGGTCAGCCCAGGAGGACTTCCGCAGACTCCTCCACCACTGAGCCGGGCAGAGGCGGATGAGAGCCTTGACGCAGTCCACCGAGGAATCGGAGAGCCGTTGTGCACCAGCACCTCACCGTCGTCACCGGCGGCAGCCGCGGCATCGGCGCCGCAATCTGCGCACGCCTCGCAGCCGAAGGCCACGATGTCGTCGTCGGCTACCGCTCGGAGGCGGCCGTCGCGGAAGCCGTCGCCGAGGCGGTCCGCGAGGCAGGTCGCGCCTCCCTCGCCGTCCAGGTCGACACCGCCGACGAGAGGTCCGTCGACCGGCTCTTCGACATGGCCGCCACGCTCGGCACCGTGACCGGGCTGGTCAACAACGCCGGAGTCAGTGGCCCCAACGGCCGCCTCGCGGACGCCGACGCCGACGGCATGCGCCGCGCCCTGCACATCAACGTGCTGGGATATCTCCTGTGCGCCCGCCGCGCGGTCCGGGACATGACCACGTCCGGTGGCGGGGCGGTCGTCAACATCTCCTCCGCGGCAGCCACCCTGGGCAGCCCGGGCCAGTACGTCCACTACGCCGCCGGCAAGGCAGCCGTCGACGCCCTTACCGTCGGACTGTCCAAGGAGGTTGCCGCCGACGGCATCCGGGTCAACTGCGTGGCACCCGGCACCATGTGGACGGCTTTCCACGAAGACCCGCAGCGCCCCGCCAAGGTTGCCGCCGCCATTCCCCTGGGCCGGGCAGGGCAGCCACAGGAGATCGCCGGAGCGGTGGCCTGGCTGCTCTCCCCGGATGCGTCGTACACGACGGGAGCAGTGCTGCGCGTCGCGGGCGGATTGTAGGCGGCGTCAGACGTTGCCGGACGAGGAGCGCGAGATCCAGGACATCACGCGGGTCACGGAGGAGAAGTCGAGCTCCGCGACATGTGTGACGGCAATGTGGTCCGCCGCGTCGAGGGGAACCCCGGCCGCGTCCAGTGCGCAGTGCAGAAGGACGCGGTGTGCATCGACAGGGGTGAGGGCCGCACCGGATTCCGGGAAGGGCCGCGGCACGGTGATCGGTAGCAGCGGCGTCTCCATCGGGCGCGGCGCGGGACCTTTCCTTCTGCCCCGTTCACTCCATGTCATTTTGCGACGACCTCCGCTCGCAGTGACGTGCGCAGGTGCACGAACGCGCGGCGCCGCATCGCCTTCACCGCTCCGGTGGTGCGGCCGTTCATCTCCTGTGCGATGCGGTGATTGGGCCAACCTGCCCAGTACTGCAGCAGGATGGCCTTGCGGTGATGGGCCGGCAGGGCATCGAGCGCGGACCGCAGGGGTTCGTGGCGGAACACCTCCAGAGCCTGGTCCTCGGCCGACGGCGCGGTGACCGTGTCCTGAGTCCTGGAGTCGCCGACGAGCACTTCGCGTCGCACCCGCGACGACCGGAAGTGGTCGATGACCAGATTGCGGGCGATGGTGATGAACCAGGCGCCGACATCCGCTCCGTTCGGGGCGTAGCGATGCATGGCGCCGTAGGCGCGAAGGAACGTTTCGCTTGCGATGTCTTCGGCCAGGTGGCGATCGGATACGCGCACCAGTACGAAGCGGAACACTTCGTGGTAGTAGTCGCGGTACAGGCTGGCGAACGCCTGCCCGTCACCGGTGCGAGCTCGCTCGATCGTGGGACCGAGTGATGAGGTCGCGATTCTTCGGATAACCTTTTCTGTCAAGGCCTTCCCCATTTCTGGCTTGCGGGGTGGGTCGAACAGGGGTCGCCGGGTTGCAGCCGGCGGCCCCGCTTATGTGGATCTCCGGAGGGGGCCGGACCTACTGATCCGCTGGTTGTGTCAACGGCATTCCGGTGGCGCTGTCATCTGCTCGAATCCCGTTTGTCGAGCGGATGTTCGCGGTTTCGTCGTGTTGATTCCTTGGTGTCCCATCCGGTTTGGGGAACAAGGTGTCGCAAAGCGGTGGACTATGCCTGCGGAAGGTGGGCTTTGTTACCGAATGGAGACGGTTGCGCGCTGGAATGTGACCTACTCCTATGCGTGCGCCCTGCATCACTTCGTGATCGCCGCGCAATGACAGCAGCAATTCCTGAATCCCGGTGATCGGCGAAAAGTACCCCTGCCGGCTTCATCGCCGTTGGATGTGCCATGGAAGAAGAAACGATCACCATGGACGAGGCGGAAATCCCGGTGATGTCGCCGCCCTGTGACGCGCCGTCCGAATCGCCCATCTACGACGCGCTCGTACGCTCGTGGCGCAGTCAGCACCGGGCGGTCCCGAGTCCTCGAGAGCCCTTCGGCCGCTCACTGCTGGTACTGCCGCTTGCCTTCCCTTCTGCCGACAGCGAGTTGCCGTCACCTCAGCCGTGCGCCGCCCCGCAGTGCGAGTCCGAGGGACCGGCAGCACACAAGCAGCCATGAGCGGTGCTGCCGGCCGTGACCGCCGAACTCGGTGACGCCGTCACTCGTGCCGGTGGTCCGGGGTGCGCCACCGCCGATTGCCCGGGCAGGGTGCGGCAGGGTGAGCGGATGCGCCTTGCGATCATGCCCCTTGCCCTTGTCTCCCTTGTCCTTCTGGGGGGCATCGGCTGTACGTCGGTCGAGCCGGCCGTCCGGCCCGCGCCACCCCGCCCGGCAGCGGCGGGCGGCCACTCGCCCGCACCCGTCGAACCGCAGCCGCCCGCCACGCAACCGTCCGCGCGCGAGGAGCTGGCGGCCACCGGTCCGACGCACAAGTCCCGGACTCAGCAGCCAGGTCTGTCGCCGCGGAACCGCTTCGACGGTCGTCCCGTACCCCCATCCCGTCCCGTACCGGCATCCCGTCCCGTACCGGCATCCCGTCCCGTACCGCCACCACGCGCCGTACCGCCACCACGCGCCGTACCGCCACCACGCGCCGTACCGCCACCACGCGCTGTACCAGCACCACGCGCCGTACCCGACCAGCCCGTGCGTCGTGCCCCGGTGCCGCAGCGCAAGGCCCGGCGCGCGCATGTGCCGCAGCCGCGCCCCGCGGTGCGCACGCCGCGCCTTCGGCGGACGCACGACATGCGCAGTCTGTGCAACGCCTCCGACGGCATGACGAACCCGGACATCACGGCCCTGTGCCGAGGGATGTTCGGCCGTTGATGCGGCTGCACCGCGAGCATGCCTGGCCGCGTTGGCGGCACACGGGCCGTACGCGCCCGGCGCACCGCGGCACCGCACCCGTACCCAAGGCCGGCTCCGACCGCCATCCCGCGCGCACGCGCAGCTCTTCCGACCGCGGCCCTTCGTCCGAGGGGCCGCGGTCGACGTGCTCGCCCGGTGGCCGTGATCTACCGTGGGAGCACGTCAGGGGGCCACACGAAGGGCCGGACCTCATGCGTCGCTACCCTCCGATCGCGGACCACGGCCTCGTCGGCAACCTGAGAACCGCCGCCCTGGTCTCCTCCGAAGGCGTGGTCGACTGGTTCTGCACGCCGCGGTTCGACGCAGCCAGCCTCTTCGCGGCGCTCCTCGACCACGACCGGGGAGGCCTCTTCGCCCTTACCTGCGAAGCCCCCGGCACCACGGTGCGGCAGCTCTATCTGCCCGACACGGCCGTCCTGGTCACCCGGTTCCTCACCCCCGACGGCGTGGGTGAGATCCTCGACTTCATGCCCGTGGAGCCCGACGGGCTCCACGAAACCTCTGGGCCGACCCGGCTGGTGAGGGTACTGCGGGTGACGCGCGGTACGGTCCGTTTCACGCTCTCCTGCCGTCCCCGCTTCGACTACGGACGCGCCGCCCACCGCCTCGACCTGAAGCCCACCGCCGCTCGTTTCTCCGCCCTCGGCGACCTGGCCACGCACGCCCATCTGCAGACCGCGGGTCCGTTGAGCCTGGAGCGCGACGGCGATGACGCGGTCGGCTCGGCCGTCCTGCGGCAGGGGGAGACCGCGGCAGCGGTGCTGACTGTGTACGACGGGCAGGGCGGGGTGCCCGAGCCGATCACCGAGGCCGGTGTTCTCGAGGAATTCGAGGCCACACGCGAGTTCTGGCACACCTGGATCCGCCGCAGCCGCTACCGGGGCCGCTGGCAGCAGATGGTCAACCGCTCGGCGATCACGCTCAAACTGCTCACCTACGCCCCCACGGGTGCCCCGGTCGCGGCAGCCACCATGGGCCTGCCGGAACAACCCGGCGGCGAACGCAACTGGGACTACCGCTACACCTGGGTCCGCGATGCCTCCCTGTCCGTACGCGCCCTGCTGGACCTGGGCCTCGAGGAGGAGGCGAATGGCTTCCGCCAATGGCTGGGTGACCGCATCAGTGCGGGACGGACGGTCACCGGCGAACCTCTGCAGATCATGTATCGGGTGGACGGCGATCCCCATCTGGCGGAGGAGATCCTCGACCACCTCGAGGGCTATCAGGGCTCGGCCCCGGTACGGCTCGGCAACGGCGCGGCGGGTCAGCTTCAACTCGATATCTACGGTGAGGCGGTCTACGCGTTCTCCGAGGCCCGGGACGTCATGCAGTTCATCGGCTACGACGGCTGGCGGAAGTTCGCCGAGTTCCTGGACTGGCTGGCGAAGAACTGGGACCGGCCGGACGAGGGCATCTGGGAGACCCGAGGCGGCCGGAAGGATTTCACCTACAGCCGGCTGATGTGCTGGGTGGCCTTCGACCGCGGAGTCCGGCTGGCGACCGAGCTGGCCCGTCCGGCCGATCTGGCCACGTGGACAGCGGTCCGCGACCAGATCCTCGAACAGGTGATGGAACGCGGCTGGAGTGATCGGCGCAAGGCGTTCATCCAGCACTACGGCGGCGAAGTGCTGGACGCCTCACTGCTGTTGATGCCTGCCGTCGGATTCGTGTCCCCCAAGGATCCGCGCTGGTTGTCCACGCTGGACGCCATGGAGGAGGAGCTGGTCTCCGACAGCCTCGTCTACCGCTACGACCCGGCAGCGTCCCCCGACGGTCTGCGCGGCAGCGAGGGCACGTTCTCCATGTGCAGCTTCTTCTACGTCGGTGCCCAGGCCCGCGCGGGGCGGGTGGGCCAGGCCCGTTACGCGTTCGACAAGATGCTCACCTACGCCAACCATGTCGGTCTGTTCGCCGAGGAGATCGGGCCGACCGGCGAGCAACTGGGCAATTTCCCACAGGCGTTCACCCATCTGGCGTTGATCGGCGCCGCGATGGAGCTCGACGCCGCGCTCGACAAGGTCGAGGCGAAGGAAGCCCGCTGACTGACGGCGCGGCGGTGACGGCGCGGCGGCACGAGCCCGTGGCCGGCCGGGCTCAGTCTACCGGCCAGGTGTGGGCCGGGGCGTTGAGATGCATGTAGTCGACGTAGTGCATGGTCATGCGCCGCAGCGCTTCATGGCGCTCGGCCTGCCCGCTGCCGTGGAGGTGGTGGAACATCTCCGACTGCCACACGGCGCCGTTGCGGCCGGTGACACACCGCTGTTCGATGATGCCGAGGAGCGGTTCCCGCCAGGCGGCGTCCATGCCCGTCCGCTCCAGTCCTTGGTGCGCGAGGGGCAGCAGGCGCCGCAGTACGAGCTCGGCGGCCGGGACCTCGCCGGCCCCGGGCCAGTACAGGCGGGCGTCGATCCCGTGCCGTGCCGCGTTGTGCAGGTTCTCCTCCGCGGCCGAGAACGACATCCGGGACCACACCGGCCGTTCCTCGTCGACCAGGGCGCGGGTGAGTCCGTAGTAGAAGGCGCCGTTGGCGAGGGTGTCGGCCACTGTGGGCCCGGCCGGCAGTACCCGGTTCTCCACCCGTAGATGCGGTTCGCCGCCGGCGACGGCGTACACCGGACGGTTCCACCGGTAGATCGTGCCGTTGTGCAGGGTGAGTTCGCCGAGTTCGGGGACGCCGCCGCTGTCGAGCTTGTCCAGCGGATCCTCTTCCTCGCACAGCGGCAGCAGCGCGGGGAAGTAGCGCGCGTTCTCCTCGAAGAGATCGAAGACGCTCGTGATCCACCGTTCGCCGAACCACACCCGGGGCCGCACCCCCTGTACTTTGATCTCTTCCGGGCGGGTGTCCGTGGCCTGCTCGAACAGGGGGATACGGGTCTCGCACCACAGCTCGTTGCCGAACAGGAAGGGCGAGTTCGCCGCGAGGGCCACCTGCACGCCCGCGATCGCCTGAGCGGCGTTCCAGTAGCGGGGGAACTCGTCGGGGGAGACCTGCAGGTGGAACTGGGTGCTGGTGCAGGCCGCCTCGGGTGTGATGGTGTCCGCGTACGTCCGCAGCTGGTCCACCCCGTCCAGCTCGATCCGCAGATCCTCGCCGCGGGCCGAGAACACCTGCTCGTTCAGCAGTCGGTACCGCGGGTTCTCCGACAGTGCCGCCTCGCTCACGTCCTCCTGCCGCAGGGTCGGCAGGATCCCGATCATGACCAGATGCGCCCCCACCGCCGCCGCGCGTTCCTCGGCATGGTTGAGCGCGTCCCGGATCTCCTGCTCCCATGAATCGGGACCCCCGGCGGTCAGCCGCGTGCGCGGCGGGATGTTGATCTCCAGATTGAACCGGCCGAGCTCGCTCGACCAGGCCGGATCCGCGATCGCGTCCAGCACCTCGGTGCTGCGCATCGCGGGCTCCCCGGCGGAGTCCACCAGGTTCAGTTCGATCTCCAGACCCACCTGGGGCCGTTCGAACTCGAAACGTTCCTCACGCAGCATCCGCGCGAACGCGTCGAGACAGTGCTGCATCTTGCCGCGGTACCGGCGACGGTCATCACGGGTGAACACCAGCGCCGGGACATCTCGTCCCATCGGCCCTCCCGAGTCCCCTCGGCAGTTTCCAACCCAAGCGTCCCACTCAACGGCGTGGGGGACCACTGAGGGCCGTGGAGCGGGCTCGCTCCACGGTGACGGGGCGTGAGGACTTGGGTGCGGGTGGACACGGCCGCGTCATGCGGGGGAAACGCTAATTTCTGTCGCACGACAGGAATCGCCGACAGTGGCTGCCGTGACCGCCACCGCTCCCAGTGGCGTACGACCCGATCCCGCCGCGCACCGGCGACAGCGACACCGCAGTACTCCTCGCTCTCGGAGCCCGGTTGCACTCCCGCACCTCCATCGCACCCGTCCACCGGCTGTTCGCCCTGCGCACCGATCCGCCGGAACCGGACTCGTCCACACCGGCGAGGGGGCAGCGCCATCGAGGCCGAGATCTGGGAACTGCCCGCCGATGGCCTGAGGCACCCTGACCGCCGCGCTGCCCCGCCCCATGGCGATCGGCCGCATCGAACCCGCCGACGGCAGCACAGCGATTACGGCGGCCGGCGGACGTACCGCGCCAGTTGAACGGCACACAGACCGGAGGTTCGGCCGGTGTGAAGAAATGCCATAGGGGACATTCGGGTGGTACCCCGCCCGAAGCGCAACTGGACGTACCCGTGTGGGCTTCCTATCCCTCAGCGACACCACAACTGAGGAGGAACGTGTGACTACTTGGCAGCTTTCCACTCACGTGACACCCACGACGGGATCGACGGCCGACCCCTACCGCTTCATCGGCACGGACCCGCTCGACCCGTTCGACGACGCGGCCGAGGCCCATGGAACCGGTGACTACTTCCTGCCGGCCCCGGACGCGGGCGAGCGCATGCCGATGTCGCTGGAGCCGGCGGACCGGCGGCGGCTGGATCTGCACGCCGCGCTGACCACCGCGGGAATCGCTCCGCATCCCGGCGACCTGGCAGCCATTGAAGCCCTCTGCGTCCTGGACGACCTGACCAACGCGACGATTGCCCGCTGGATCTCCAGCGGGCAATGAGGTTCTGCCGGCGAGGGATGGACAGGACGGTGGGGACGGGGTACATCCATCGCCCACTGTCCTGTTCGCCTCGCGCGCGTACGGGCATACATGACGACGCCGCGGGGTAGACGCAGCCGCGAAAGGGACGCTCCGCCGTCCGAGTTGCCGCACCGAAGGGAAGCGTCGTGGCCGGACTGATCGCACGGATCAAGCAGTTGAGCCGCACCCCGCAGGGCCAGAGGGCGATCGGCTCGGCCCGGAGGGCCGCCGCCGACCCGAGGCGACGGGCCCAGGCCCGTCAGCTTCTCGGCCGGCTGCGCGGACGGCGCTGACGGGCCTGGTGAACCATCCGACGGCCCTGCCCCGCCGGTGCGGGCAGCATGCGCCTGCCCCTCCGCTCGCGGAGGCCGATGCCGCATCGGCCTCCGCGAGCGGAGGCGCACCGCCAGGAACCGACGACCTGGGGCCGGACAGGCCGGGAGCACACGGAGGCGTCCGGCTTCAGCCGGCCGGACCCCTCACGCGCGTGAGACCGGGCCGCGATCAGGGCAGCTTGGCCGCGAGGAGGTCGACGGGACGGATGTCGGGCGGCGAGGCGAGCATGGTCTGCGCCGCCTCCATCAGCGCCGCGGCGATCCGGCCCTGCAGATGACTCGCACGCCCTTCCTCGTTCTCGAACGTGCCGAAGACACCGAAGGTCGTCTCGTCCTCGCGGAACGCGAACCAGGTGACGGTCCGTTCCTCCTCGCGGGCGAGCTGCAAGGCGCTGCGCAGCATGCCTTCCACCTGGTCGGCGTACTCGGGCTTGGCCTCGATACGAGCCAGCAGGCCGATGTTCATAGGGTCGCTCCATGGGTTCTGTGCCGTGCCCCGGGTCCCGGGGACATCACCAACCCAGGCCGCGGAATCTCACCACCCCAGTGTCGTAAACGACGTGTCGGATACCATTCCCGCCATGGATGTGGCAGTGGTGGTGTACGACGGCGTGTTCGACTCCGGGCTCTCGGCTCTGCTCGACGTGCTGGACGCCGCCAACGCGATGCGCGGCGAGCTTGCGCAGCCGCCGCCCGCCTGGCGGGTCACGACGGTCGGCTTCCGGCGCCGGGTCCGCACCGGCGCGGGACATGTCGTCGAGACCGAGCCGGCGGCCGAGGCGGCGAACACGGATCTGCTGCTCGTACCCGCACTCGCCGAACGGCGGCCCGACGCGCTCCTCCAGCACGTGGCGGGTCCAGCGCTCGCACCGGTACGTGACCTGGTAGCGGGCACCCGCGAACGAGGCGCACCCGTCGCCTCGGCCTGCACGGGGACGTTCGTGCTGGCCGAGTCCGGGGTCCTCGACGGGCGGGAGGCGACCACGAGCTGGTGGCTGGCACCGGTCTTCCGCAAGCGCTATCCGGCGGTCACGATCGACGAGACCCGGATGGTCGCCACCTCGGACGGGGTGATGACCGCCGGAGCGGCTTTCGGGCATGTCGACCTCGCACTCGCCGTCGTCCGGACGGCCAGCCCCGCCCTCGCGGATCTCGTCGCCCGCTATCTGGTCGTCGACGAGCGGCCCTCGCAGTCGGCATACACCATCCCGAGTGCCCTCGCGCAGAGCGATCCCCTCGTCGCCGCGTTCGAACGCTGGGCCAGGCTGCATCTCGACGGGCCGATCGGCATGGCCGAAGCGGCACGTTCCCTCGGCGTGAGCGAACGCACCCTCCAGCGGACCGTCCGCCGTGTCCTTGGCACGTCACCCGTGCGCTTCGTCCAGGACCTGCGCGTCGAGCAGGCCACGCATCTGCTGCGGACAACGGACCTGTCCCTGGACTCCATCGCACGCAAAGTCGGTTATGAGCACGCGAACACCCTGCGGATCCTGCTGCGCGAGCGCACGGGCAGCACCGCGGGAGCGCTGCGCGGACGCTGAGGCGACGCCCGGGACCCCGGCCGGCCACGGTGCCGGCGCGCAGGGCGCCGGCACCGTGGCCGGCCTCACGCCGCTGCGGCCTCGCTCAGGGCCAGGGACGTTGCCATGATGGTGACTTGAGGGTTCACCTCGGGACAGCTCGGCAGCGCCGAGCCGTCCGCGATCAGCACGCCGTGCACGCCCCGCAGCCATCCCGCGGGATCGGCGGGCGCGGTCCGCGGGTCGCCGCCCAGTGCCACCGTCCCGGTCGGGTGGAACGCCGACAGATGCAGCTGCCGCGGCGTCACCTGACGCAACAGCTCCCGCAGTCCGGCCGCCGACCGGGCTCGGGGCGCTGCCGGGATGCCGGTGAGGATTTCCTCGGCGCCGGCTGCGAACAGCAGATCGCCCATGGCCTGGACCGCGCGCAGCAGCAGTCGGCCGTCGCGCGGATCGAGGTCGTAGCGCAGCACACTGGGCCGGGCACCCAGGACCTGGCCCGAGGGCCTGTCGGCGATCATCGCGCCGAGGGTGGCGAGCGAGCCCGCGTCCTCCAGTTCCCGGCGCAGGGCGCGCCCCACACCGGGGAGGACGAACGACCCCATGCCCGGCGGCCCGGCCGTCGCCTCGATCAGGATCCCGTCACCGTGGTGCTGCTCGACCCCCACGCTCTGCAGCACGCCCTCCCAGGCCGTGACCGGCTCCGCGAACCGCCCGGCGACACTGATCGCCGGGTGCACGGCGAGGTTCCGCCCGAGCCGGGGGTGACGGCCCAGGCCGGACCGTCGCAGCAGAGGGGGAGAGTGCAGCGCCCCGGCCGCTACGACGACCAGCGGGGAGAGGATCTCGAAGTCCGTGCCGTCGGGCCGCCGTACGGTGACGCCACAGGCGCGGGGACCGCCGGGGCGGTCGGGGTCGGTCATGACCCGGCGGACGTAGGCGCCGGTGACGATACGCGCGCCGGCCGCGCAGGCGTCGGGCAGCACGGACAGCTGGACACTCTGCTTGGCGCCGGTCGGACAGCCGACGACACACTGGCACGAACCCTTGCAGCCGGGTGCGTTGCGCCGCAGCGGTCCCGCCTGCCAGCCGAGGCGTCCGGCACCGCGCAGCGCTGTGCTGCCGTTTCGGCCGAGGACGTCGAGAGGCTGGAAGGCCACACGCAGGGTGCGTTCGACCTCGTCGAGGTGGCCGGCGAAGGATCCGGCATCGGCCAGAGCGAGACCGAAGGTGTCGCGCCAGCGGGCCAGCACATGGTCCGGTGTGCGGTAGCACGTACCGGAGTTGACGACGGTGGTGCCTCCCACCGCCCGGCCGACGGGCAGGACCACGGGCGGGTTGCCGAGGGCGACGGTCGCACCTCCGTCGCGGTACAGCTCACCGAACCGGTCCAGCGGCGCGCGGCGCCCGAAGTCGGCCGTGGTGTACCGCCGTCCTTCCTCCAGCACGATCACGCGCATCCCGGCGCGGGCGAGCGTGCGCGCGGCGATCGCGCCGCCGGCACCGGAACCGACCACGACGGCGTCGGCGGTCGAACGGTCCGGCCACTCGGCCGACGCCACACAGTCCAGCGGGGGATCGTCGGGTGCGACCAGTGGGGCGGGGCGCGGCTCCTCCTGGAGCATTCGCTCGGTTCCCGCGGCCAGCATGACGGGAACCTTCACCGCGTCCAGCAGCGCAAGCAGCGCGGGCCGGGCGGCGAGCGAAGCCAGTACGGTCTCCCGCTCACCCGGGGTGAGAGCGTGCAGTCGCCGTCCGGTGCGTACGGCCGCGTACGCGTCGATGGCCGAGGCCGCACCGTGCACTCCGGCGCGCGCCGGTCCGGGCATCGCGGCGAGCAGCTTGCCCAGCCGGTCCGGAACGCCGCCGGGCCACGGCACGCTGCCGTCGTCGGCCAGAAGGGCGGCGACGAGGCCTCGCAGTGGGCGGCTCACCGGTCTCCCACCTCCGCGTGCGCACACCCGTCGAGGAACCATTCCGCCTCGGTACGCCACCGGCCCCACCACCGTTCCAGAAGGACCCGCGCGTCGGCACTCTCACTGTTGCGGCATACGGCGGCCCCGCCGTCCGGGTCCGTGTAGTCCAGCGCCAGGGTCCGCTCCTCGGGCTGGGTGACCTCGACCCTGATACGGCGCAGCCCGGCCGTGCCGGTGACGGTCCATACGGGCAGGCCGATGCGCGCCCGGAACCGGCCGAGACCCGCCCAGCCGACCGCGGCGCGCTCCGCCCTGCGGGGCCACGTGCGGCCGTTCCTGCGCAGCCGCAGGAAGGTCAGGGGCGGCAGCCTGTCGAGACCGGGCCGCATGGACACGGCGGCCACGATCTCCAGGACGTCGCCGCCGCCGAGGTCGGCATGGAGCCAGGCCCAGCGGCGAGCGTTGCCGTGTCCGTAGATCCGGGCCGACGCGCCCGGAGCGCCGTCGACGCGCAGTTCGCCGCCGGGGTGCTTGACCGTGCCGGTGTAGGCGGCGCGCGCGGCAGGCAGGATCTGCGCGGCCGGCAGCAGAGGGCGGCGCCAGGACCAGCGCGGGAAGGTGAACAGCGGTTCGCCTTCGGGGCGTTCGGTGAGGGCCCAGTCGAAGGTGCCGGCGGATCCGCGCAGTCGGCCGGGTCCGGCCTCGACACCTCCGGAGCGAAAGCCCGTCGGATCGGCCTTCCACGGCTCCGGGCCGAACCGGGCGTGCTCGACGGGGCCTTCCGGCGGGAACAGGGCGACCCAGCCGTGTGCGTAGGCGGGGGAGCCGTCGGCAGGCGCGGTCAGTTCGTGGTGCAGCCACAGTCCCGTACGCGTGGCGGGGTCGGTGAGAGTGGTGTACCAGACCTCGGTACGGCCGGGAGCCCCGTTCCAGCGCGGCGTCAGATGACGGTCGGTGTCCTTCGCGTCCTGGATGCGGGGGAAGCGGAAACTGGCCAGGAAGGGCAGCAGTGCGCTCGCCACGGGGAACCGCAGAGTGCCACGCCCGGCCTCCTCCCCGCCGTCCCGCAGCATGAACGGAAGGACCGTCAGCGACTCCAGCGACCGCAGTGCCGACACGGACTTCCAGCCGTCGAGGCAGTAGCGGTGGCCCTGGGCGGTGAAGTCCAGCCGGTAGCGGATCCGGCGCCGGGCGAGCGGCGATATCTCCAACTCGCCCTCGGCATCAGGGTCGTCGGCCCATCCCGCGACGCGTACGCGGCCGGTGAGCCGGCCGTCGGTCGTACGGTGCGGAAGCATCAACTCCTCGGCCCGGACGGCCAGGTCCAGCCGCATCGGCCGCGTCTCGCTCTCCCCGGCCAGACGCACCGATCCGGTCATGGTCTCGGTGAACTCGGTTCCGCGCCGGCTCATCACGCCATCCCCAGTCCGTCGAGCATGATCCGCTCGGTTGCGCCCAGATACGCGTCGGCGGCCACGCGGGCCGCCGCGCCGTCGCGGGCACAGACCGCTCCGACGACCGGCGCGAGACGCGCGTGGGCGGCTGCTGGATCCAGGAACGGTCCGACGAGGTGGGCACGCATCGGCAGATACGCGTTGAACAGGGTGTTGGTCAACAGGGTGTAGACCCGGTTGCCGGTCGCGCGGGCCAGCGCGCGGTGCACTTCGATGTCGGCGAGCTGGACCGGATCCCCTCCCTCGGCCGCGGCGACGGCGGCCAGCAGCTCATGCAGCTCGCGGCGCTGATCCGCCGTGCCCTTCTCGGCGGCGCGACCCGCGATCAGCGCGCCGATCCCGCGCCGCACTTCGAAGATCTCGCCCAGCCAGCCGGGACTGTGCCGCACCAGCATCGGCAGCAGGTCTGCGCCACCGAGCCGCGCGTAGTCGCGCACCCGGGTACCGACACCGTGCCGCGTCTCCAGCAGACCTGCCTGCACCAGACGGCCGAAGGCATGCTTGAGGGTGGTGCGGGTGACGCCGTAGCCGTCCGCGAGTTCACGCTCGGGCGGCAGATAACTGCCGGTGGGATGTCGCCCCGTGAGAATGTCCTCGCGGAGCCGCATCTCCAGCACGTCGACGATCGTCTGGCGGGGCAGAGTCTCCACAATTCTCCTCAGTGGCTGAGTGGATGAGCCACTGAACCACGATGCGTGAGCCGGAGGCAAGGGAACGACACGATCGGATCCCGCCGCGGCGCGTGGCCCGAGCCGTACGCCAACGTCATTCGCATGCAGGCCCATTGCCGCGAAGTGGCACCGTACGAGCGGCGGGCCGGTCGTCCCGCGCCCGCGGGCCCGGTCCGCCGGCCGCCGACCGGACGACGTGGCGGACCGACGCCGTGGACGCCGGCGTCCTGCCTTCGCATACCCCGCGATCAAGGGCGATGGGCGCGACACCGCCGGGCCGCGGGCCTACGGAGCCTCGACTCCTGCCCGAGGCTCGTCGGGGGAGACCAGTGACCGGGTGAGCGGAATCCGCGAGAGCGCGAGAACACCCGTGGCGATCATGGCGACGCCGAGCAGCTGAGGCAGCAACCACCAGCCGGCGCGGACATGTTCCTCGTACAGGAGGATGCCGAGCGCCAGGCTCACTGTCGCGTCACCGAGAGTGAGCGCAGGCTGGGACGCGACCAGCGGACCGGCCTGCATCGCGTTCTCCAGGAGAAAGAGCGCGCCGGCGCCGACCGCCGCGAAGGAATAGGTCTGCCAGGCGGTGAAGAAGGCCTCGACCCCCTCGTCGGCCAGGATGTGCATCGACGCCTTCATCAGCGCCGCGGTCACCGCGTAGCTGATGGCGGTCGCCGCCCCCAGACAGGCCGCTCGAGCCCGGCCCTCCGGGCGTTTGACGGCGGCCACGGCGAGCCCTACGACCACTGCCATGCACACCACGAGCGCGGGGATCCAGCGATCCAGCGCCACATGGGTGCGGTTGCCCGTGGGCGACGCGGCGGCGAGAGCCACGGCGAGACCGGCCACCACCACCGCCACCGCCAGCCAGCCGGTGCGCGGCAGGCCCCGGTGCATCAGGAGTGAGGCGACGACCAGCGTGAGGGGCAGCTCCAGAATGAACAGAGGCTGAACGATCGTCAGCGGACCGGTCGCCAGTGCCAGAGCCTGACAGACGGCTGCCGCGATGACGGCGAGGATCCCGGCCAGCCACAGTGGCCGCCGCAGCAGATCGATCATCAGCCCCGCGCGAAGGCCCTCGGACCGCGGCACACTGAGGGCGGCCTTGCGCTGGAGAACGGTGGCGACGGCGTTGCTGAGTGCCGCACACAGCGCGAACAGGACGGGAAGCAGCGTGCTCACGTGGTCGGCCTCCGCAGGTCAGCGGTCGTCGTGGGTCAGACCGGAGGCGGGCTGGGAGAACAGCCGCCGGGCATTGTCGTCGAGCGCGGCGAAGCCCTCGACGATCTGGGCCGCCACCCGCCACGCCCCGCCCGGGCCTGGAGCGAACTCCCACAGATGGAACGCGATTCCGGTGAAGGTGTCGCTCACCGGCGCGGTGCCGAGACGCTGCCGAAGGAAGAAGCGCAGCCGGGTGCGGGCGCGCCAGCGGCCGTCGGGCAGCTGCTCGGGGGTGGACATCTGTTCCACCGTGTGGGACTCGTCGAAGAATGTGGAGCGGGCGGCGAGGAAGTCCCGCAGTCCCTGTTCGCCGTGCCACATCAGACCGTCGGTGAAGCCGGTACGGAAGTCGTCGGTGAGGACCTCGTCCCGCATCCGCTCCGCGGACGCATGGTCCTGCAACAGGGTGAAGTACCGCTCCATCGCGTCCCAGATCGGCGGGGCGGCGGCATACGGGACAGAGATATGCGGGACGGCCTGCTCGGAAGACATGGGACCTCCTTGCACCTTTCTGCCATCGTCGCCCCCGCGAGCCGTCCCGCGCGATCCGGACCGCCCGGGCTGCGGACCGCCGGGTGCGCACCCACAATGGGACGAGGGCGCATGCCCGGCCCACTCGCGACGCCAGGGGCGGTCGGCTGAGAGGAACGTGCCCATGCGCGCAGAGTCGCAGGCGGCCGCGCGGACGGGGGCCTTCATTGCGGTCGCGGTCGCGTTGTTCTGTATTCAGGTCGACTTCTTCGCCCTGAACCTGGCCATCCCCGGCATCGCGGACCAGTTCGCGGTCACGCCTGCCGCCGCCCAGTGGACACTCTCCGCGTACATGCTCGCCATCGGCTCCTGCTTCATCGTGGGCGGCAGGCTCGGGGACGTGTTCGGACGCCGGGGCACCCTGCTGGCGGGCATCGCCCTGTTCACGGCCGGTTGCATCGGGTGTGCGCTCGCCCCCGGACTGGGACTGCTGGTGGCCGCGCGGATCGTCCAGGGCATCGGCGCCGGCTTCGTCTTCCCGGTGTCCGTCGCCGTGATCAGCAACGCCTTCCCGGACGAGAGCCGCGCCCGCGCACTGGGCGCCGCGTTCGGTGTGGCCAACATCGGCACCGCCCTGGGGCCGTTCGTCGGCGGCGGATTCACCGAAGGGCCCGGCTGGCGCTGGATCTTCTGGCTGCTCGCACCGCTCGGTGCCCTGTCGTTCCTCGTCGCCGTCGCGTACGTCCCCGACTCGCGGGACCCGTCGGCGCCCCGTCAGCTCGACCTGACGGGCTGTTTCGTCATCGTGTGCGCGCTGGCCGCCCTCACCCTGGCCGTGGAGCGCGGCAGTGCCTGGGGGTGGGACCACCCCCGCACCCTCGCGCTCCTCGGGGTGGCGTTGCTGGCCGGTGGGCTGTTCGTGGTACGCGAACGCCTCGCCCGGCATCCGCTGGTGGATCTGCGTCTGTTCCGTAACCTCCCGTACGTCCTGGTGACCGGCATGGGCTCGGTCGCCAATATGGGCTACGCCGTCACGGTCTTCGTCGCGACGCTCTACCTCCAGGGCGTACGCGGGCTGTCCCCGCTGGTGGCGGGCATTGTGTTCCTGGCCCCGGCCACGCTGGTGGCCCTCAGCGGACCGATGGGGGCTCGGCTCGCCCCGCGGATGCGCCCCACAGCGGTGATGGCACTCGCCGGTGCGATCGCGGGGACGGGAATGATCGCGCTCGCCCATGTCACCGCATGGTGGCTGTACGTACCTGTGTTCGCCTGGTGCGGGCTCGGCCTCGGACTCGGCTGGTCCTTCTCCACCGTGGCCACCCAGCAGGTCGTACCGCCCGCGAGGGCCGGCGAGGCATCGGGCGTCCTGCTGACGTTCCTGGTCACTCTGGGCGCGATCGCCCTCGCCGGAGCTGCGGCCACGATCACGGCGATGACCCCTCAGAATCCGCCCGAGGATGCGTACGACACCGTCCTGCGCTTCGGCGGGGCCGTGATCCTGGCGGCGTCCGTCGTCGTCATGGCTGTACGCCATCGGCTCGTCGTCCACGGCAAACTGCCGCCGCTGTCCATGCACGCGTCCTGGCCGCCCGTGAGCACGGGCGTCGAAACCCGGCAGGACAAGCCGTGACGCGCCCCGCCACGGACCGGCCGGGCCGCAAGCGTCACCGTCCGGCGCCCGCCGGACCGGAACGAACGAAGATCGTGCACCGGGCGGTCCGGGTGACCACGGCCGCCTGCGCCGGCTTCTACCCGTTCGTGTACGCGCTGGACCGCCCGGCCGCCTCGCTGTACGCCCTGTTCGGACCGGTGGCTCTCGGGATACTGTCCCCGATCCCCGGGTCGGGCCGACAGCGGGCGGCCGTGATACTGCGTGCGCTCCCGGTCGGCCTGGTGCTGGTCGCTCTGGGGACGGCGCTGGCCGTGCACACCTGGACGGCCGTGCTCGGAATGCTCGTCGTTGCGTTCGTTCTCACGTTCGCATCGGTCGCGGGGCCGCGTGCGGCCGGAGCGGCACCGGGACTTCAGCTCTTCTACATCCTGGCCTGCTTCCCGCCGTACGCACCGCAGGCCCTGGGGGGACGGCTGATCGGGCTCACCGTGGGGGTTCTGCTGCTCGCCGCATGCGAGGTCTTCCTCCTGCCCGAGCCGCCGACCGTCTCCTACCGGACGAGACTTGCGGGCGCACTCGCCGTCGCGGGCCGTGCCGCCGAAGCTGCGGCCGCACCCGGGCGGGCCGCCGAGGTGACGGCAGACTCTCCGGAGCGGCTGCGCGCCACCGGCCGGCGCCTGCGGATGTCCCGCCTGCCGCCCGCCGAACGGCCCGCCGGGGCAGGACGCGTGGACCGGGCCCTCGCTCAGGCCGGTACCGCGGCCCGCAGGCTGCTCGACCAACTGGCGCGGGCGGGGCAGACCCCGGCGCCCCGCATGGGCGCCCCGCAGCAGAGCGGCGCGGCCGCGGACCCGGGTGCCGCGGCGGACGCGGCGTCGGCCGAACTCCTCGGCCTCGTCGCCGAGCTGTGCGCCGGCACCGCCACCGCCCTGCGCAGTGGTGCGCCCCTCCTCGTGTCCGGGGCAAAGGCCATGGACCAGGCGATCCGGGGCTTCCAGGCGCTGCGTCTGGAGCAGGCGACCGGGCCGCCCGGCGCCGTACCGCCTGTCCCCGCGCTGCGCCGCCAGGCCGCGGTCCTCGCCATGGCCGAGTCGGCCCGGATCGTGCAGACGGCGGTACGCGTCGGACTGGACGGCAGGCGCACGGAACCGATTCCACCGCGGGCACTGTTCTGGTACGCCGACGTGAGCACCCCGTATCTGTGGTGGCGGCGTTTCACCGGCCATATGACCCTGCGGTCGGTCCAGTTCCAGAACGCCGTCCGGATCGCGCTGGGTCTGGGCGCGGCCCGCCTGGTGGCAGGATCCCTCGATCTGACCCACGGCTTCTGGGTGCTGCTCGCCGTGCTGACGCTAGGTCGCACGACCGCCGGGGCAACGTGGTCGGCGGTGCGCTCGGCGCTGATCGGCACCCTCGTCGGCGCGGTTGCGGCGGGCGCACTGCTGCTTGTGGTCGGGCGGCACACCGAAGCGTACGCGGCGGTGCTCGCGCCGGTCATGTTCGCCGCGTTCGCGCTCGGGCCGCTGCTCGGAATCGCCTGGGCGCAGGCCTTTTTCACGCTGGTGGTGTCTGCCGCGTTCGCTCAACTCGCCCCCGCATCATGGCAGTTGGCCGAGATCCGTATGGTGGATGTGTTCACGGGCAGCGTGATCGGCCTGCTGTGCGGACTGCTCGCCTGGCCGGCCGGTGCGCGGCGCGAAGTGCGCAGAACCATGGCAGGACTGCTGCACTCCTGCGCCCCGCTGATCCCGCGCACGGTCGAAGTACTGCTGGCCCCGCAGGCCGCGGCCGAGCCAACGCCGTCCACGGACCGTGCCCTGCACCGGCTGCGGCTGGCCGAGGCCGCCTATGTCCAGCTGCAGAGCGAGCCGGGTGAGCGGTCGGACACGCCCATGGACTGGCAGGCCGTGCTCATCATGGCGAACCATGTGCTGCTCGGCGTGCAGTGGCTGCCCCGCTTCGACCTGCCTGCCGTCCCGGTCCCCGCGGACGCCGCCGCCTGGGCCCGTACGGCGGCCGACCGCATCGCCCTGGCCGCCGACCGGGTCGCCGCGCTGTGCGACGGCGAACAAGCCCGGCCCGAGCAGCCCGCCCATCCGGAACGGCTCTCACCCGCCGCGGATCCGGAAAGCCCTCCTCTGCCCATGCTCATCGACCTCGAGCACTGGCTGCGCAGCCTGAGCGCCCAACTCGACCGGATCGAGCATTCGGTGCCCCCCGGCAGATGAGCGCGTGCGCGGCGCACGCGCAGCCTCCCCCTCGCCGAGCCGGTGCCGCGCAGCCCAGGTCCGACACCCCCGACCTGCGCAGCTCGTCACAACGCCGCGAGCCTGGCCGCAGCGCTCTCGATGAGCATGTCCAGCGCCGCCGGATAGGCGCTGACGTTCATCTCCGCGATCAGATGCGGGGCAGCCGGCGCGATGTGGGGATGCGTGTCCGCCGGAAGCCGGGCGTAGGTGGCCCGCCATACGGTCTCGTCGGCACGGCGGGCGGCGTCGGGCAGCGCGAGCGTGGCGGCATCCAGTGCGGCGAAGGCCAGCGTCTGGTCGATGAAGCAGTGGTAGACGCGTACCGCCGCGGGCGTGGGAAAACCCGCCCGGTGCAGAACACCGAGGATGATCTCGTCCGCCGCGATCTCGTGGGCCCGGCCGGAGACGCGGCTCGCCGTCAGCACAGCAGCCTGCGGATGATCCAGATAGGCGGCGTGGATGCGCAGGCCCAGCCCACGCAGGTCCGCCTGCCAGTCAGCCGTGGGGGACCATCCCCGCAGCGCGCGGCCGATCAGCTCGTCGCCGACCGCCAGCGTCAACTCGTCCATGCCGCGGAAATACCGGTACAGCGAGCTGGGATCGGCTCCCAGTGCGACCCCGATCCGGCGGGCGGTCAGCCCGGCGGTGCCGTGCTCACGCAGCATCCGCAACGCTGTCGACACGATCAGCTGCTCGGACAGGACCACGCCCGCTTTCGTGGGACGACGCCGGCGTCGCTCGGCCTCTGCCACCACCCTCTTCGGCATCTGCCGGTCCTCCTCGCTTCTTGGACCCTTATGTCAACGCCATTGACGGTACCAATCGCCGGTGAGTTTCATCGAGGCACCGGGAGAAGCCTCGAAAGATGGGAAGTAGCTGTTTATGCGCATTTTGCTGATTGGTGCCGGTGGTGTGGGTACGGCCGTCACCCGTATCGCCGCCCGCCGTGGATTCTTCGAACGGCTGGTGGTCGCCGACTACGACAAGTCGCGCGCCGAAGCCGCCGTGGCGGCAGTCGCCCCTGCGGATGCCGAAGCGCGTCCGACGGCCGAGGTCCGATTCGCCGCCTCCCGGATCGATGCCTCGGACGAGTCCGCGGTCACGGATCTCCTCGTACGGGAGCGGTGCGACGTCCTGCTCAACGCGACCGATCCCCGCTTCGTGATGCCGCTGTTCCGTGCGGCGCTCGCCGCCGGCGCCCACTACATGGACATGGCCATGTCCTTGTCGCACCCGCACCCGGAGCGGCCCTACGAGGCGTGCGGCGTCAAGCTGGGGGACGAGCAGTTCTCGCTGGGGGAGGACTGGAAGAACTCGGGCCGGCTCGCCCTTGTCGGCATGGGCGTGGAACCGGGGCTGTCCGATGTCTTCGCCCGCTACGCCGCCGACGAACTCTTCGACTCCATCGAGGAGATCGGGGTCCGGGACGGTGCCAACCTCACGGTGGAGGGGTACGACTTCGCGCCCTCGTTCAGTATTTGGACCACGATCGAGGAGTGCCTCAACCCGCCGGTGATCTTCGAGGCCGGCCGAGGCTGGTTCACGACGGCGCCGTTCAGCGAACCCGAGGTGTTCGACTTCCCGGAGGGCATCGGCCCTGTCGAGTGCGTCAACGTCGAGCACGAGGAGGTGCTGCTGATCCCGCGCTGGGTCGAGGCCGATCGCGTCACGTTCAAGTACGGGCTCGGTACGGACTTCATCAACACCCTGCAGGTCCTGCACCAGGTGGGCCTCGACCGGACCGATACGGTCACAGTGAAGGGTCCCGAAGGGCCGGTCCAGGTGTCGCCCCGTGACGTCGTCGCGGCCTGTCTGCCCGATCCGGCCACGCTCGGCCACCTGATGCGCGGCAAGACCTGCGCGGGCACCTGGGTCAAGGGCACCAAGGAGGGCCGGCCGCGCGAGGTCTACCTGTACCACGTCGTGGACAACGAGTGGTCCATGAAGGAGTACGGCAGCCAGGCCGTGGTCTGGCAGACGGCCCTCAACCCGGTCGTCGCCCTCGAACTCCTTTCGACCGGCGCGTGGTCGGGGACGGGCATCGCGGGACCGGAAGCCTTCGACGCGCGCCCCTTCCTCGACCTCCTCGAGGAGTACGGCTCCCCCTGGGGCATGCGCGAGCAGTAGGCAGCCCCGGGGCGGCCCCCGACCGGGGGCCGCCCCGGGGGCGGCTGTCAGCAGAGCACGTTGAGCGCGCCCGGCTGCACCCTCGCCGTCACCGGCAGCGTCGCCTCGACCTCGCCGTCCGCGCCGTACGGGATGTCCCGGTCGGCCTCGACACGGATCTCCTTGCCCTGCAGGATCTCCACCTCGGGGCGCCCCAGGTGCGCGCCCGTCTTGAGCTCGTTCATCATCGCGAAGAACAGCCGCTTGGGCGCGTGCTTGATGACCACGACGTCCAGCAGCCCGTCGTCGAGTCGTGCGCCCGGGGCGATGTTGCGACCGAACCCGTAGAAGCCGGAGTTGGCCGCGACGACCGTGTAGCCACGGCGCTCGTGCTGGACCCCGTCGACGGTGATGCGGTACGCGGCAGGCCGCCAGGCCGCCACGGCCCGCAGCCCGCCCGCGTAGTACGAGGCCGCGCCGCGCAGCAGCCGGGAGGTGTTGGCGTGCCGGTTGGCCACCGCGTCGACACCCGCGTACACGCTGCCCAGCACGGAGGTCCTCGCGTGCACGGCCGACTCGACCTCGATGGTGTCGACCCGCCGCGGCGTGCCGTTCAGCAGCAGTTCGGCCAGGGCCGCCGGGTCGGAGGGCAGCCCCAGCGCACGGGCGAAGTCGTTGCCGCGGCCCGCCGGTACGAGACCGAGGACGGTGTCCGTCCCGCTGAGCGCTCCGCCGACGCCCCCGGCTATCCCGTCGCCCCCGACGGCGAGCACGGTGTGCCCCTGTTCGCCGGCCTGCCGCGCCAGCTCCCGGGCGTGCTCCAGGCTGCGGCTGTACTGGGTGTCGAGCTGCGCTCCGGCCTCCCTGAGGAGGCGGGCCAGCACCAGCAGGGCCGCCGTGCCGCTGGAACCCCCTGCGGTCGGATTGACGACGGCGGTGAACTGTCGCATGAGTGCGCCTTTCGGAAGGCAGGGGGATCGGGTCAGCGGACGGGGATGAGTACGCCGGGGTTGAGGACCCCGGCAGGGTCGAGTTCGGCCTTGAGCGCCTGCAGTGCACGGACGCCGAGAGGGCCGATCTCGTCGGTGTACCAGTCACGGTGATCGGTGCCGACCCCGTGATGATGGCTGATGGTGCCCCCCGCCGCCAGGATCGCGTCGTTGGCGGCCCGCTTGGCCGGGACCCAGTGGGCGACCGGGTCGTCCCCTTGCGCCGAGACCACGGTGAAGTACAACGACGCACCGTTCTCGTACACATGGGAGATATGGCACATGACCAGCGGCGGGGTGCCTGCCCCGGTCAGTTCCGCGGTGAGTGAGAGGCGTACCGCGTCGTACAGCGCCGGGAGCGCGGACCAGAAGGCGGCGGTCTCCAGGGTCTCGGCGAACGCGCCGGCATCCAGCAGCGCGTCGCGCAGATACGGGGCGTTGTAGCGCCCGCCTGCCCAGCGGTCCCCGGGCTCCTCACCCACGAGCTCGCCTCCGCACGCGAGGAGGACCTCACGGGCGCGGGAGCGCCGGTCCGCGGTGTCCTCGGGGGTGCCCTCGTATCCGGCGATCGCCATGCATCCGCCCGGCTGCGGTGCGCCCGGATTGCCGATCTTGTCGGGCTGGGCGAGCCCGATGAAGGTCTCCGTCTCGTCCGACAGCCGCAGCACGGTCGGCCGCGGGCCGTCCTGTGCCAGCTTGCGCAGCGCCGCCGCGCCCGCCTCGAAGGAGGCGAAACGCCAGCCCTCGTAGATCCGGGTCTCGGGCAGTGGCCGGATCCGTACGGTCACCGAGGTGATCACACCGAGCGCGCCCTCGGACCCGAGGATGAGCTGGCGCAGGTCGGGGCCGGCCGCCGAGCGGGGGGCCCGCCCCGCCTCCCAGGTGCCTTCCGGGGTGGCGACGGTGAGGCCGAGCACCATCTCGTCGAAGCGGCCGTAGCCGGCCGAGGCCTGGCCGCTGGAGCGGGCAGCCGCGAAACCGCCGATCGAGGCCCACTCGTAGGACTGGGGAAAGTGGCCGAGTGTGAACCCGCGCTCGTTGAGCAGCGCCTCCGCCTGCGGTGCGCGCAGTCCCGGCTGAAGGGTGGCGGTCCGGGAAATCTCGTCGAGCGCGAGCAGCCCGTCCAGCCGGCGCAGGTCCAGGGCGACGAAGCAGCGCTTGACCTCCGGGGCGAGGCCACCGACGACGGAGGTCCCGCCGCCGAACGGCACGGCGGCCACGCCGTGTTCGACGCAGGCGCGCAGGACGGCCAGTACCTCGTCGTGACTGCCCGGCAGCAGGACGGCAGCGGGGATGTCGTCGACCTCGCCGGCGCGGATGCGCAGCAGGTCGGGGGTGGACTTGCCCCGGGTGTGCCGGATACGGCTCTCGGCATCGGTACGTACGTACGCGGCGTCGCCCACACAGCCGGTGAGGGCCCGGAGCGCGTCGTCGGTGAGCGGTGAGTCGGGGACGTCGATGCCGTCGAGCACGGCCGGCCCGCTCTCGCGGGGCGTGACCCCGAGCAGGTCCTGCAGCAGGCCTATCACCGTGTCGGGCAGCGGGGCCGCCTTGGCCGGGTCTCCCCAGCCGCTCCACAACATGTCCACTTGAGTCGTTTCCTCACCGTCGGTTTCGCGCGGCCCGTGCCGCGCGGCCTGCACTGCCATTACACTGTGACAGATGACGCCCATTCGTCACAACCATTCGGATGCAGATGCCGTCCTCGACGCGGCACGCGACTGCGTCCTGGCCGTCGGCGTACGCCGCACGACCCTGACCGACGTGGCCCGCCGCGCCGGCGTGTCCCGCATGACGCTCTACCGGCGCTGGCCGGACGTACGGACTCTGGTCGGCGACCTGATGACCCGGGAATGGATCGCGCTCGCCGTCGGTGCGATGCCCGAGAGCGATCCCCACGCCCCCACCCGCGCCCAGCTGGTCGACGGGCTGGTCACCGGAGTCGCGGCCTTCCGCGCCCACCCGCTGTTCCACAAGATCCTGGATGTGGATCCCGAACTGCTGCTGCCCTACGTGCTCGACCGCCGCGGCGCCAGCCAGGACGCCCTGCTCGGTCTCATCACCGGCGCACTGAAAGAGGGTCACGCCGACGGATCCATCCGCAGAGCGCCGTGCGATCTGCAGGCCCGCTCGCTGCTGCTCGTCGTGCAGTCCTTCACGCTCTCGCTGCGCACGATGACCGACGAGGCCGACCCCGAACTCACCGACACGGCCTTCCTCGACGAACTGCGGACCCTTCTGGAGAGGACCCTCACACCATGAGCCGCCCGAGCAGCCCCGCCCTCGCCACGCCCTCTCCCGCCGCGTCCTCGCTGAACGCGGCGCGCCGCGCCCGAGAACTCGCCCAACTCGCCGACGGCAGCGAGGTCGATGTACTCGTCGTCGGCCTCGGCGCGACCGGCGCCGGCGTCGCCCTCGACGCCGCCTCACGCGGACTGGCCGTCGCCGCGATCGACGCCCACGACCTCGCTTTCGGCACCTCCCGGTGGAGCTCCAAACTCATCCACGGCGGACTGCGCTACCTCGCCACCGGACAGCTCGACGTCGCCCACGAGAGCGCGGTCGAACGCGGCGTCCTCATGGAACGCACCGCCCCGCACCTGGTACGTGCCCAGCCCTTCGTCCTGCCGCTGACCCCCCTGGTCTCCCGCGGCCAGGCCGCACTCGCCTGGGCCGGCTTCAGGGCCGGCGACCTGCTGCGCGCCTCCGCCCGCACCTCACGCACCACCCTGCCCGCGCCCCGTACCCTCTCGGCGGTGGAGACCCGCCACATGGCTCCCGCCCTGCGGCCGACCGGCCTGCGCGGGGGACTGCTGTCCTGGGACGGCCAGCTCACCGACGACGCCCGCCTGGTGACCGCCATCGCCCGCACCGCCGCCGCCCACGGCGCCCGCATCCTCACCCGTACCCGCGCACTCTCCCTCAGCGGCTCCGGTGCCCGGGTCCGCGACGAACTCACCGGCCAGGAGCTGGACATCCGGGCCCGGACGGTGATCAACGCAGCGGGCGTCTGGGCCGGCGGCCTGGTCGACGACATCCGGCTGCGCCCCTCCCGCGGCACGCACCTGGTCCTGCGCTGCGAGGACCTCGGCAACCTCACGGCCGGCATGCACATCCCGATCCCCGGGGAGGCCAACCGGTTCGTCCTCGTCCTGCCACAGGGCGACGGCCGGGTGTACGTGGGCCTGACCGACGAGCCCGTCGACGGCGACATTCCCGACATCCCCGAGGTACCCGAGACGGACATCGGCTTCCTCCTCGACGTCCTCGGCTCGGCCCTCGACGTCACCGTGAGCCGCGCCGACCTGGTGGGAGCCTTCGCCGGGCTGCGCCCCCTGCTCGACACGGCGGGGGACACCGGCCGCACTGCCGACCTCTCCCGCAAACACGCGGTGCTGACCTCGCCCGACGGCGTCGTCACCGTCGTCGGCGGAAAGCTCACCACCTACCGGCGGATGGCGCAGGACGCCGTCGACGCCGCTGTCACCGCAAGTGGACTGGCGGCCGGGCGGTGCCGCACCGCATCCCTCCCGCTGGTCGGCGCCGCCCGCCCCGGCGCACTCGCCACGCTGGACGCACCCCGGCGCCTGGTACGCCGCTACGGGACCGAAGCCCCGGCGATCCACGCCCTCGGCCTCACCGACCCGTCGCTCGCCCACCCCGTCGCCCCCGGCCACCCGGTCACCGGAGCCGAACTCCTGTGGGCCGTACGCCATGAAGGGGCGCTCGACGAGTCGGATGTCCTCGATCGCCGCACCCGAATCGGCCTGGTCCCGCACGACCGCCGGGCCGCCCACACCGCGGCCGGGGACGCGCTGGCCCGCTGAGGCCGGCCACCCCGGCGGCGAAGCGAGACCCGCCCGGTCCTCCGGAGTGAGTTCGTAGGCGCCGGACCGCGGCTGCTGACGTCGGGCTCCGGCGCGTACGGTTCCCCGGCGCCGGGGAACCGGGTGCCGGTGCCCGCGATCGGCGTAATCCCCCCATGGCTCGGGCGGCTCTCCCAGACTCGACGGCAGCAGCGCCTGTCGCGAGGAGGGGATGTGCAGTCGAGGCCAGGGGTTCTGACGTCGCTGGTGGTCGCACTGACGGTGACCACCGGTGTGGTGGAAGCGGTCTCCTTCCTCGTGCTGGGTCCGGTCTTCACGGCCATGCAGACGGCCAATGTGCTCTTCCTCGCGTTCGGAACGGTGGGGGAGGGCGGCCTGTCGACTCTGGCTCCATCGGTCTCGCTCGGTGCGTTCGCCGTCGGTACGGTGATCGGCGCCCGGATGGAGTCGCGACTCGAGCCCCGTGGCCACCAGTGGCTCATCCCCGCCCTGGTGATCGAGGGTCTGTTGATCGCGGCAGCCGGCTTCGCGGCATGGGGACTTGAGCCGTCGCACGGCACACCGTCCGCCCGGCACGTCCTTGTAATCGGAATCCTCGCCACCGCCATGGGATTCCGCAATGTCACGGCGATGCGCCTGCACGTCCCGGACCTGCCCACGAACGTGCTCACCCGCGCCATGACCGTAATGCTGAGCGGATCACCGCTGGGGCACGACGTCGCGTTCGGTTACGGGTCCGGAGCTACGCGGCGCCGCGTCGCCTCGGTACTGGCGATGTTCGCCGGCGGTCTCGTCGGCGCGTGCCTGGTGCAACTGGAGTGGCCGGTACCCGCGACGCTGTTCCTGGTGGCCGCGGTGGTACTGATCCTGGCCGCCCTGTACGTGTCCCAGCCACGCTTTCCCACGACATGAGGCCCGCGCCGGAGCCCGTGGCGCCGAAGGGCGTCGGTGCTCTCCCTGTCAGGTGAGTTCGCCGGCCAGGAGGTCCATGAGCAGGGAGTCGTGCCAGGTGCCGTCCGCCCCGCGTTCGTACTGCCGCATGATGCCGACCGGGTGGAATCCGGCCTTGGTGTAGCAGCGGATGGCGGCGGTGTTGTCCGCGGCCGGGTCGATCACGATCCGGTGGTACCCGTGATCGTCGATCAGATGCCGGGCCAGTGTCCGCACCGCGTCCGTTCCGATTCCGTGCCCGTGCACGGCCGGATCGAGATAGATGTCGATGTTCGCGTGCCGGTAGTCGGGTTCCTCCTCGCTGCCCCACTGGATCGCGCCGGCCGTACGGTCTGCGTGCACGATGACCAGCGTGGAGACATCCGCGTCGCCGAGGTCGCGGGCGACGGCCGCCGCCAAGTCCTGACCGCCGCGCCATCGTGCGTACACCTGTGGTGTCGCGCGGATCGCGGCGAGGGCAGCGACGTCTTCCATCGTTGCGGGCCGCAGCACACAGCGGGCTCCGATCAGGGTCTTGACCATGACCGTCAACTTAGCCGCCGGGGTTTTCTTCTTCCGTGACGATTCCAGACATTCTCCTGTCTGAAAGGTGATATGTCATTTTATGTTTATGTCGCTCGGGCGGTGTGTGGACGGGTGAGGACGACAGGTTCGGGTAACCGGGCGGCACAGACTCCAGACCTGACGGAGGAGACCGACATGAAGCGCGCCAGGCAGCACGGCAAGCCCGACCGCGGAGCCGCGGAAGAGCTCAAGCAGGAGATCAGGGATGCGGAGCTCGATGTGACCGAACGCCGTATCCCGCACGGTGAGGCGGGGGACGCGCTCACGACGAACCGACAGGCGCAGGAGGACGCGCAGAGGGGCGACAGGGACAGGTAGGCGGCGCAGCGCCGATATGGGTCCGGTCCGCCCTCTGGGGGCGGACCTCTCGCCGACAATCAAGGAGGCAGCCATGACCGTGTCCGGGCATTCGGCCGGGTCGCTGTGGATGGAGTACGACCCGGGCCCCGCGTATCCGCTCCTGCAGGGAGACATCCGGGTGGACGTCGCCGTGGTCGGCGGCGGAATTGCCGGAATCAGCGCCGCCTGGGAGCTCGCGCAAGCGGGCAGGACGGTGGCTCTCGTGGAGGCGGACCGGATCGCACACGGCGTGACCGGCCACACCACCGCAAAACTCTCGGCCCTGCAAGGTGTGGCGTACAGCCGCATCCGCAAGGCTCGTGGGGCCGTCGGCGCCCGCCAGTACGCCGCCTCGCAGCAGGACGCCGTGGGGCATGTGCAACGCCTCAGCGACCAGCTGGGCATCGACTGCGATCTGGAACGAACCGCCGCGTACACCTACGTGACCGACCCTGCTCATGCCGAGGACATGCGTCACGAAGCGGAAGTGGCCCGGGCGGCGGGCCTGGACGCCGTGTACGTGGAGGAGACGCCGCTGCCCTTCCCGGTCGCGGCGGCCGTACGGCTGGACGATCAGGTGCAGTTCCACCCCCGCAAGTACCTGCTGGCCCTCGCCGCCGACCTGGTGCGCCGTGGAGGGAAGATCTTCGAACGCAGCCGGGTGACGGACCTGCGGGAAGGGGATCCCTGTCGGCTGACCACCAGCGCGGGTCACACCGTCCACGCGGAGGACGTCGTAGTGGCCACGCACTACCCGGTGTTCGACCGAGCGCTGCTGTTCACCAGGCTGGAGCCGAAGAGGGAAGCCGTCGTCGCGGGGCCGCTTCCGCCGGACAGCCCGGTTCCGGACGGCATGTTCCTCACCGAGGAGAACAACACACGGTCCCTGCGTACCGCACCGCATGACGGGCACGGACGCCTGTTGATCGTCACCGGTGAGAAGTTCACCCCGGGCGCCCCGAAGGACGGCGCCGCGGCGCACTTCGAGACACTGGCCCAGTGGGCCGGCACGCACTTCAAGGACTTCACGGTCACTCACCGCTGGGCCACCCAGGACAACTTCTCCACCGACCATGTGCCCTACGTGGGCCGACTCCATCCGATGGCCGACCACGCATATGTGGCGACCGGATTCGGTGGCTGGGGCCTGAGCGGAGGCGTGATGTCGGGCCGACTGCTCGCCGCCATGATCACCGACAGTCCCCCTTCCTGGTCGGGCCTCTACGACCCCGCACGGCTGCACCCGCTTCACGAGGGGCCCAAAATGCTCCGGCTGGGGGCGAAGACCGCCAAGCACCTCGTCGGCGACCGCCTGCCGGGCGGGCACGCCGATTCGGTCGACGAGATCGGGCCGGGCGAGGGCGCGGTACTGCGTAGCCGTGGCGAAGGACCCCTGGCGGTGTCCCGGGACGCCTCCGGCGCGCCGCACTGCGTCTCCGCCCGCTGTACCCACCTGGGTTGCATCGTCCACTTCAACGAGGCGGAGAGCGCGTGGGAGTGTCCTTGCCACGGCTCCCGTTTCGACATGGACGGCGGCGTGCTCCAGGGCCCGGCGGTCCACCCTCTGGGACCCCGTGACGTGGACGGCGGCCGCTGAGCACCGTCGGGCCCGGCCGGCCGACGGAACGCGGCTGTACGCCCTGTGTGTTGGCCGCCCATGTCGCCGCCCGGCGCGCCGACGCAGGCGCTGGACAGGACAAGGCCCCGGTCGAGCTCGGCTTCGTCGAGGCTCTCGGTCATCCCCACCGCAAACCCGCTGCCGACAGGTCCTACGAGCAACCTCAGAAGCGGAGCAATCGCCGGTTCAGCTGAAAGTCGCTGAATGAAGGGGCGCGTGACGAAGGGTAATCAGGGAAGGCGGCAAGGTGCCACCCGCCGACGCCCCACGAAGGGAATCCATGACGACATCGACGCAGTCCGGCCACAGGCCCGCGTGGTCGACAGGGACGCAGGCTCCGGCAGCGCCGGGCCCGGCTACAGGAAGAGATCTGCCGTGGATCGAGGAAGCGGCAAAGGTCGCACCGCGGGATGCCAGACAGCTGTCGAAGCTGTTCTTCGAACAGCTACAGGTACGGGAAGAGGGAACCCGCGAGTACCAGTACGCCCGCAACACGCTGATCGAGATGAATCTCTCCCTGGTCAAATTCGCAGCCGGCCGTTACCGCAACCGCGGCAACGGCGAGATGGAAGACATCATCCAGGTGGGCACGGTCGGCCTCATCAAGGCCATCGACCGGTTCGACCTCGCCCGGGGTGTCGAGTTCACCTCCTTCGCCATTCCGTACATCGTCGGCGAGGTCAAGCGATACTTCCGGGACTCCTGCTGGGCCGTCCACGTCCCCCGACGCCTGCAGGAACTGCGGGTGGAACTGGCCAAGGCCAAGGAACACCTGGCCACCACACACGACGGCGAACCCACGGTCAAGGAACTCGCCGCACACCTCGAGCTGAGCGAGAACGAGACCATCGAGGGCCTGGTGGCGGCCAACGGTTACACTGCCGGATCCCTCGACACCCCGGAAACGGACAACGAAGGCGCCCCGGCCTTCGGTAAGGGCCGTTCCTACGCCGATTTCGTCGGCGACAACGATCCGGAGATGGAACTCGTCGACGACTTCCAGGCGCTGGCCCCACTGCTCACGGAGCTGGACGACCGGTCACGCAGAATTCTTGAGATGCGCTTCGGCAAGGAGATGACCCAATCCGAGATCGGCTGCGAGCTCGGCATCTCGCAGATGCACGTCTCCCGCCTGCTGTCCCGCATGCTGATCACGCTACGCAGAGCGATGCTGGCGGACTGACACAGGGAAGCCTTGGCCCACCCGACGGCGTGAGGCCCGGAGACCGGACCGTGCGGGTGGCCCCGGATGCGCAGGGCCGGCGCCATGGCTCCGGCGGCAGGTCGGGGAATTGCGCATGCACCTTCTCGACGCGGCCGAGCTGCCGCGGTTCGTCCAGCGACGCTTCACCACAACGGTGCCCCGGCCTGCGGGACTCTGCTGAGGCAGGCCGGGGCAAGGCAGTTGCAGCGTGGAGACCGGGCCGGCTCTTCTTCGGCCCGTGGGCCAGGCGTGATGCCGCACCGGCGGTCGTGGCCGCGGACAGAGACGTCCGGCCGATGGCTCGCGCGCTCGAAGCGTCGCGGTCGCAGCCACCGGCCGGTGCCTGCGCAGGTCTGCTACACCATGGGATCGATGTCCCCGCTGCCCATGCTTCTGTGCTGCTCGCTCTGCTCCTTGAGCTGGCGGGCCTTCTCCATCAGCCGCTGACGCTCCTGCGGGTCAGTGGCACGCTCCGCAGCCTGCTCCATCTCCTTCGCCTGGCGGCGCATCTGCTGGGCACGACCGCCGGACTCGCCTGAAACGCTCATGATCACTCCTTGAGTGTGATGGGGAAAGCGGGCCACACCAGCGAAGCAGCGCCCTCGTATCCGCGCATCCGGAACGGTCACCCATCGTTATCTGCGCAGCCCCGCCGGGTTCATGAGGGCGGAGCATCCGGCCCACCTGTGCCCCGCCGGCCGCCGAAAACCGGTTGGCGGGGCGGGAACGGCGGCCTACCGTCGGGTGCGATGGAGATCTTCTTCCGGAAACTGCCGGACAACCAGCACGAGATAGTGGTCCGTGACCGCCGCGGCCCGGATGTCCGGCTCCCCGCGCAGCCGGTGGGGCCGACCATGCCGCACGACCTGGTCCATCTCGCCGTCGAGCAGGCGCTCGGTCTTGCCGACGGATTCTGGGGAGCAGTCGCGCAGGGCGCCACCTTCCAGGGCTTCGAACTCCTCACAGCGGGCAGGCACCGTCGCTCGGGCCTCAAGGTGCTGCGGCGCAAGGGCGATGCGGTGATGGCGGCCGAGCTGTCGGTCAACTGGGCCTACCGGGTCTGGTCCGGGCTGCCCATCGAGGGGCGTGGCATCGGCCGTAGCCCGCTCCATGACACCGACCTCGCCCGCACAGGCCCTGCCCTTGACGCGGCCGCCTCCCGATGGGCGGCCGTCGACGAGGGCGATTGCCTGATCTGTCACTGGTGAACCGGCGTCGGCGGCAACCGCTCGACCCGCGACCGCAGTTCATCGGGGGCGATCCGCGGACGGACGTCTCAGACCTTGCGCCAGCGGGCCATCGCGAAGGAGAAGAGGCCGAACAGCACGAGGCCCACGGCGGTCAGCACCAGCAGCCAGGGTCCGGCCGGGGTGTCGGCGAAGGAGCGGAGCGTGTCGTCCAAGCCTTTGGCCTCGTCGGGCTTGTACTCCACCGCGGCACGTACGACGAACACTCCGATCCCCGCGAACAGGAAGCCGCGCGCTGTTCCGCCGGCGACTCCCGTCACGTCGACGAACTGCCGGGCCCGCCGGGACATGCCGCCGAGTTTGAGGTGCTTGTGGTACTCGCGCCGCACCGCGCTGACGGCGATCCACAGACCGGCGACCGCGATGCCGGCACCGGCGACGCCGGTCAGCCACTGACCCCAAGGCGCCTCGAGTGCCTTGGCGGTGAGGTCCTGGGACTGCTTGTCGCCCGACGATCCCCCGCTGCCGCGGTCGCCCGCCGCGAAGGCGAGGACGGACCAGGCGACGAAGCCGTAGAAGAGGAACCGGCCTGCCGACAGCAGTCGCTTGCTCGCCTTGTGGCCGTTCGGCCCCGCCGCCCCGAACAGCGCTTCCGACAACCGCCACACAGCCATCCCGACCAGTCCGATGCCAAGAGCCCACAGCAGCACGGCTCCCATGGGCTGCTCGGAGAGTTCGGCGAGCGCGCCGCCCCGGTCGGCCTGTTGCCTGCTGCCGCCGAAGGCGATCTGCAGGGCGAGCATCCCGACGAGCAGGTAGATCACCCCGCGGGCCGCGAGGCCCCAGCGCGCGGCTGCGTCGACAACAGAACTGTTCGCCGCCCTGCGGGCCGTGGCGCGCCCGTGGAGCTTCATCGTACGTACGTTCATCTGGTGAACCTCCCGTACGCGGGTTCCCCTGGCAGGCACGGGGAAACGGCCGGGCGAGCCCGCTCCTCGGCGTCGCCCGGTGCGGGGGAGTGGCGTGAGCCGGGTGACGGGCGCCCGGGATTCGAATGCAGCAGTCCGGGGCCCGTGCCGATCAGGCGCGGTGGCTCACGTAATACGTGCCGATCTGGTCGTGGTACTCCGGGTCGCTGTCGTGCCGTTGCCTGTCGAACTCCGGTGCGGCCTTGATCTGTTCCTTGGTGCGGCCGACGAAGATCGTCTCGGCCGCCGTATCGATGCGGTCAATGGTGCCTGCGGGCAGCAGTACATGCTTGCCGAAGATCCACAAACCGATGTCGACCACCAGATATGCCGATCCGACGTCATCGGAATGCTTGTCCACCCTGCCGATGCTTCCATCCGTCGCCTCGACCTTGAAACCCGCCAGTTCGATGCCGGCGGTGTGGCCGCTCTTCGTCGGGTAGCTCCAGATGCTCTCGTTCATACAACGCCCCTTGTGGAAATGAGATGACGACGACGGTGGCTGCTCTGCTCCGGGTCACTGCGCCCGGGCCTTGTCGAGTCCCCGGCCGTCGCTTCCCTGCACCCGGCGAACCCGGCATTCAGCAGCGGGTTTTTCGAGGTTATGCCGCCCCGCTGAACACAGGCACGGGGTGGCCGGGGCAGGTCGGTGACATCACTCGGGCGGAGCAGCGATTCCCACGGCGCAGAGTGTCAGCCGAGTTCCAGGCTGGTGATGCCGAACAGGCCGGACCGGTCGATCTCGGGAGCCGGTCCGGTGTACATCCGGGCCGCTTCGAAGGTGGGTGCGAGACCGAGGTGCTCCATGAGGTCGATGGACGCCTTGTTGTGATCGGGGACGTCGATCGCCACGGCGCTACCGGGTGCGGTCGCCGCCAGAGCGTGGACCAGTGCGGCCGCGACATCCGGTGCAGCCGCATAGAGGGGGCCGATGCGGGACGCACCGCTGCACGGACGGATGACGCCGAGTCCGTGCAACTCGCCCTCGCGCAGGGCGGCGACGGCGGTGCGGCCGGGCAGACCGGCCCACGCTGCGAGGAAGGCGTCGCGTGGCTCGGGGAAGAAACGGCGGTCGTAGGCGGCCAGTTGACCGAAAGGAAGGGAGCGGGCATCGACGAGTACGACGCCCTCGGGCTCGACTGTGTCCTGAACCGGTACCCCTTCGAAGCGCATGTTGTTCCAGGCCGGGCCGAACCCCGATCTGCGGTAGTTGTCCTGCTGGTCGACGACGCCGTCGAGCCCGACGACACGGCCGTCCAGGCGCGCCATGCCGGCGTGCCAGAGCTGGATCCCGTAGCCCTGTCCGCGCACCGAGGGGCGGGTGATGTAGAAGCCGATGAATCCGAACCCGGCTCCGTAGCGCACCGCCGAGATGCAGCCCACAGGGTCACCGTCCAGGCATCCGACGAGGAAGCCCCGCGGATCGGCGACGGTGAAGGCGTACGGGTCGGAGTCGCCCGGATTCCAACCCTCTTCCTCGGCCCAGTCGCGCATCAGCCCGAGGTCGTGGGCGCTCGCGTTCCGGATCTCGAATTCCGCCATGGCCTGCCCTCCGCCGAGAGACTCCGCACCTGCCACCACGGTGCCGGTGTGTTGTGTGTGCGGTAGGTGACGAGGCGTTTCTAGCAGCTGCGGTGCACTGCGCCGGTCAGGACAAGCCATTCGGACGAGCGGCCGCGGTGGAGTCCGGTGGCCGTGCCATGGCCCATCGGATGGTCCTGGTCAGAGCGTGCCCCGCCGGGCGTACACAGGCTTCCTCGAGACCCGGCACGTAGGGCAGTCCGAGCTCCTTGCGGGCCCACATGGGCAGGGTGGACACCGCGTTCGCGGCGAGGACGGCGTAGGGGGTCCGTACGACCCAGGGCAAGGGCGGGTGGAAGAGAAGGAAGTGCGCCGCTTCGCGGGCCTGGAAGGCGGCGCGCAGCTCCGGGCGGTAGGCGGCGAGTCGGTCGGCCAGCTCACTCCGGTTGTGCGGGGGGTCGGTGACACCGAGTGCGACGGCTATGCGCGACGTGTCGGCGATGTACTCGTCGCAGCCGGCGTCGTCCAGAGGGTGTGCGCCGTACCGCTGGTGGGCGCGGAGAAAACTGTCGACCTCTGCGACGTGGACCCAGGTGAGCAGGTGAGGGTCAGCGGCGTGGTAAGCCTCTCCCGCTGCGGTGGTCCCTTTCACGCGGTCATGTACTGCCCGGACGCGGTCGACTGCCTTCTGCGCGTCGGTCTCGGTGCCGTAGGTCGTCACGGCAAGGAAGGTGCTGGTGCGCTGCAGCCGTCCCCATGGGTCGCCCTGGTATCCCGAGTGGCCGGCGACGGCGGCCATGGCCAACGGGTGCAGGGACTGGAGCAGCAAGGCCCTCAGCCCACCGATGAACATCGACGCGTCGCCGTGGACGGTCCGGATGGGCCGGTCCGGACCGAACCAGCGAGGCCCCGGCGTGCCGTGGATGCGGGCGCGAACATCTGCGCCCTGGGGACCCGCGACGCGGGTGAGGAGGCCCCTGCCGAGTCGCTCCCGCAGGTCAAAGACCCTGCGCTCGGAAACGTTCACCAGACAAGTATCTGCCTGCATGCGTCTGGTGTCAGTAGGCCTGAAGTGCGTGTGCCGGGGCCGCCGCCACCCCGCAGCCGCCGCGTGGCTCACGGCGTCTGAGATCGCTTCGAATGGGTAACCGGACGCAAAGAGTACGAAAGGTGGTGATGACCCATGAGCGACGTGCCTCGAATCAGGGCCGACGAGTCGGTGAGTGCTCTGGTCTCTCAAGCGGCACAGCAGATTTCGCAACTGGTACGGGAGGAGATGCGACTGGCCCAGGCCGAGATGATGCACAAGGGGAAGCATTTCGGCAGGGGCGGGGGTCTGTTCGGTGGTGCCGGCCTGGTGGCGGTCCTTGCGCTGCAGGCGTTGGTCGCGGCGGCGATCATCGCGCTCGCGATGGTGCTGCCGTGGTGGGCTTCCGCGCTGATCATCAGCGGCATCCTGTTCCTCGTCGCGTCGGTCCTGGCCGCTGCGGGCCGTAAGAACATCAAGCAGGCGACGCCCCCGGCACCGCAGCAGACGATCGACAGTGTCAAGGCCGACATCGCCGAACTCAGGGAAAGGGCACACCGATGAGTGACGCTTCCCGGTCTCACGAGGAAGAACAGCCCAGCGCCGAGAAATTGCGGGCGCAGGTCGAGCACACCCGTGAGGAACTCGGCCGGACGGTGGAAGCACTGGCCCGGAAGGCGGATGTGAAAGCGCGCGCACAGCAGACCGCCGCCGAGATGAAGCACCAGGTGGGCGAGAAGGCCGCGCACGCCAAGGAGCAGCTGACGGAATCGGCCGCGGCAGTCGGCGCCAAGCTGCGCGATGCCACGCCACAGCCCGTACAGGAAAAGTCGTACGTGGTCGCAGAAGCGGCGCGTGGCAATCGGGCTGCGCTTCTCGCTGGTGCGGCCGCGGTCCTGGTGCTGCTGATGCTGGTACGGCGCAGGAGGCGGCGATGAAGACATCGAAGATCGCGTACAAGCCGGTCGGGTTCGTGCTCGGCGCCCTCAGCGGCGCACTGGCCGGTGCCTTGTTCGGGCAGGTGTGGAAAAGGATCGGGCACGACGACGAGGCGCCCGACGCCACCGACGAGGACCGCACGTGGCGCGAGATACTCATCGCCGCGTCATTGCAGGGCGCCATCTTCGCAGCAGTCAAGGCGGCCGTTGACCGTGGCGGCGCCACAGTCACCAAACGTCTCACCGGGACGTGGCCCGGCTGAAGCGGTTCGTCCCCACAGCGGCCCGCGGGCGCTGACCACGGCAGCCCCCGGCCCGGCCAGGAGGCGGTGGGTGGCCTCGTTGCTCCGACATGTTTCTCGTTCTGCTGAGCGGACGGTGGCGCGCATATGACACGGATGTGGAAGATGCGGCATCGAGACGAACAAGCCTCCCCATCAGGAGACCGCCGATCCGGCATGGAGGGACCGCAGCCCGCTGCCGGACCGCAGCCCGCTGCCGGACCGCAGCCCGCTGCCGGACCGCAGCCCGCTGCCGGACCGGAGCCCGGCCCGGGCCCGGGCCCCGAGGTGGAACGCAGAGCGCCGGACAACCCCACCGAGTTGCCCAAGAAGTCCTGGGGCCAGGTGCTGCGTCGAACCGTCAAGGAGTTCCGGGACGACGAGCTCACGGACCGGGCAGCGGCCCTTACCTACTACGGTGTGCTGGCCCTGTTCCCGGCCCTGTTGGTGCTTGTCTCCCTGCTGGGCACCGCGGGGAAGAGCACCACGCAGAAGGTGCTGGACAATCTTCGGCAGCTCGCCCCGGGCGCAGCTAGGGACGTGATCACCGATGCGGTGACGCAACTGCAGGGCAGCAGCGTCACCGGGTCGGTGCTGGCCGTCGTCGGCCTCCTGGTGGCCGTGTGGTCAGCTTCCGGATACGTCGCCGCGTTCATCCGCTCCTCCAACGCTGTCTACGACATGCCCGAGGGCCGGCCTGCGTGGAAGGTGCTGCCGGTACGACTCGGTGTGACGGTCGCGCTCATGGTCCTGGCGTGCGCCAGCGCGCTGATCGTCATCCTTTCCGGCGGCCTCGCCCGACGGATCGGGACGGCCCTGGGCGTCGGTGACACCGCGATGACCGTGTGGTCGGTCGCGAAGTGGCCGGTTCTGATCCTGTTGGTCACCTTGATGATCGCCCTGCTGTACTGGGCCGCCCCGAACGCGAAGGGCCGCGGATTCGCATGGGTCACGCCGGGCAGCTTCCTGGCCGTTGTGCTCTGGATGCTCGCCTCCGCGGGCTTCGCGCTGTACGTGTCGAATTTCGGCTCGTACAACAAGACGTACGGCACCCTTGCCGGAGTGATCGTTTTCCTGGTGTGGCTGTGGATCACGAACCTGGCCATCCTGCTGGGCCTCGAATTCGACGCCGAACTGGCTCGCGAACGCGCGATCGTGGGCGGCTTCCCCGAGGAGGAGGAGCCCTACGTCGAGCCGCGGGACACCCGCAAGTGGAGCGATGAGCAGCGCCGCGACGCAGGACAGGCTCCACGGTCGGACCCCGACCGTCCGAGCTGATCCCGCCCGGGCCGGGCTCGCCCCCTGGCTGGGCCGGAGACGACTCCATCGCGTGACGGCATGCGGTGACCAGGCCGGTCACGGTCCCGCCGGGGCGACGGCAACCGGTTCCCGGGGTTTGTCACCAGAACGTTCGGGGACTCGTAGATCAGGGGGCCGCTCCGTCATCGGAGGCACCAATGATCGTCCTCGGAGTCATCCTTCTGATCATCGGCCTCGTGGCCGGTATCGGTATCTTGTGGACCATCGGGATCATTCTCGTAGGAGTCGGCGTCGTGCTGTGGATCCTCGGTGCATTGGGACACGCGGTCGGCGGTCGGCGTCACTACTGGTGAAGTGGGGCCACGGCGCGACCAGTGCACAAGCGTGGCGATCCAGCGATGGGTCATGAGGGCTGCTTTCGTGCACCGCGCTCCGGCCGGGTCGGGCTGGCGCAGAGGGTGGCCTCGGAGGTATCCGAGTCAGTGCGGTCGCCCCGGGCCCGGTCCGGACGCCGCTGAGGCGCCCGGTGCAGTCGGCGCAGAGGGCTCCTGCCTGAGTGTTCCTCGCCCCGCCGCAGGCCAGTTGCATCACCGCGGAGATCCTCAATGCCACCGGGGAATCCTCTGCCCTGATATGAGTCCCAGCGGGTTCGGGCGCTGGTGCCCGCCCTAGTCGGTGCGCCGGTGCGGGGAGCGAGGGGTTGGACCGCTCGGGCCGGGCAGGGGCAGCATCGCCCAGACGGTCTTCCCCCGCGGCGGCGTCCGGCTCCAGGACCAGGAGTCGCTCAGTGCATCGATCAGCGCAAGCCCTCTGCCCCCGGATGCAGAGGGATCGCAGCTGCCCGGGCGCGGCGGATCAGGGCTTGGATCGGCTACGGCGCACAGGAGATGTCCGGGGTGCCGGAAGAGGCCCAGCCAGAGGGGGTAGTCGACCGCTTCCTCCGCGGTGTGCGTCAAAGCGTGCTGGACGGCGTTGGTGACGAGTTCGCTGACGACCAGCTTCGCATCGGGTACGAGCGGCTGCAGCGCCCATCCGTTCAGGGTCATGCTCACGAACTGACGTGCCTGGCCCGCATTCTGGAGTCTGCCGTCCAGCCCGCATGCGGCGAACAGGCCGGGGCCGGGGTACTCGTCATGGCCGGGGTCCGGCGGGTCCTCAGCCAGGCCTTGCGGCGGCGGTTGGGTCGCGCGATCCGCACATCGAAGCGGCACCTCGTGCTCGACCTTCATCGTCGAGGCAGTTGACATGTGAATCGTCACTGGTCATGTCTCCCTGCAGGCTCCGGTGTTCGATGCTGCGGCAGCCGATGCCGGACGAGTATTGTCGTGCCGGCCCCGAGAATGCAATTGCACCTGAGATTGCATGGCCGGTTCCGAGGCGAACGAACGTGCGAATGGGGAGGGGTTGTGGGTATGGAGTTCCTCAACGGCGTGCAGGCGAGTGCACTGAGTGCGGTGACGTGGATCAAGAGCAGTCACAGCAACGCGACCGGAAACTGCGTGGAGATGGCAGTACTGCCGGGTGGTCACATAGCTGTGCGCAACTCCCGCGATCCACAAGGGCCGGCGCTCGTCTACACCCGGGACGAGATGGCTGCCTTCATGGAGGGAGCCCGCGTCGGCGATTTCGACTCCCTGATTGGCTGAAACAGGCCCGGGTGGCCGCCGGTTGCCTCTGGCCCGCACCTGCCTGTGCTCGATAATGTCGGGGCCTTCCCATACACCGCAGGAGCGCGCGATGGCTGCAGCAGTACCGAGCCCGTCGTTGTTCGGCGAGTCGCTGGGCGCGGTCGAGAGCAATCCGACCGCTCTGAAGCTGATTCTGGGCGGCAAGTTGCGCGAGCTGCGCATCACCGCCGGACTCGACCCGTCCGGCGTCGACACCAAGCTGGGCTTCTCCCGGTCGAAGACGAGCAGGATCGAGCTGGGCCGTCACGGTTGCAAGCCCGACGACGCTCTGGCCCTGCTGAGCCTGTACGGGGTGAGCGACGAGGAGCGTGTGCTCGAGTTCCTGCGGCTGGTGCACCAGTCCCGCCGACCGGACTGGTGGCGCTCGTTCAGCGATGTCCTGTCCGACTTCTTCGCTCCGCTGGTCGCCCTGGAGGGGGCGGCGGCTACCATCCGTACCTACGAGCCCTTCTATGTGCCGGGCTTGCTGCAAACGCCGGAGTACGCACGCGCGGTCGTCCGCTCGGGACCCGCCCACCTCTATCCGCATGACGTCGAGCGACGGGTGGCCCTCAGGCAGGAACGGCAACGGCAGCTGGATCAGCCGGACGCCCCCCGTCTGTGGGCACTGATCGACGAGTCCGTTCTCATGCGCACCATCGGCGGACCCGATGTGATGCGCGGGCAGCTCGAGTATCTCGTCGCCATGATGGAGCAGCGCCGTGTGGTGCTCCAGATCGCCCCGCTGGATGTGACCGCCTCGGTCGGCGTCGGGACGGGCGTGACCTACCTGCGCTTCGCACTGAGCGAGCTCAAGGACGCCGTGTACATCGAGCATCTGACCGACAGCACGTTCAGTCAGAAGCCGCAGGTCGTCGAGCAGTACCGCGACATGATGGACCGGCTCGGGGCCTGCGCCCTCACTCCCAAGGGGTCCATCGAGCTGATTCGACGGCGCCTGTCCGGCTCGTGAACACAGCGGTGTTCCGGGTGGAACGCCTGACGCGCTGTCCACCCGGAACCGCCGAACATCAGGCGAAGCCCAGATCGACGCCGGCGCCGACGCTACGAGAGCCGGGCGACGCCGCCCCACTCGATCCATTCATCGGTCAGCTGCGTGGGCGCGAGGTCGGAGTCCGGTCGCCAGGTCGACACTTCCACCAGGCCCGGCTCCACGATCTCCATACCGGTGAAGTAGTCCGCCACTTCGTGTTCCTCGCGGACCCGTCCCCAGTGACCTCCCGTGGCATCCGCCATGAAGTCGGTGACGAATTTCCGGATCTCCGGCCGGTCGCTGACGAGCTGGCAGACGACGAGAAAGCTCCCCGGCGCGAGATGATCCGCAACTCGACGGACGAGTGCGCCCGGGTCCGACTCGTCCGGAATGCAGTGCATCACCGATACGAACAGGGCCGCCACCGGTTGGCTGAAGTCGATCAGCCGCGTCGTCTCCTCGTGGCCGAAGATGGCCTCGGTGTCACGCATGTCGGCCTGTATGACGGCCGTGCGGTCGTTCTCCTCCAGCAGGGCTCGGCCGTGTGCCAGAACGATGGGGTCGTTGTCGACGTACACCACGCGTGAGTCGGGATCGACAGCCTGGGCCACCTGGTGGACATTGTCCCTGGTAGGGAGCCCGGAGCCGTGGTCGATGAACTGACGCACCCCGTACTCGGCCGCCAGCAGACGTACGACACGCTGCAGAAAACGACGGTTGTTGACCGCCAGCGTCTTCGTGCTGGGAACCTGCTCCAGCAACTGCTCGCAGGCCTCGCGGTCGGACTGGTAGTTGTCGTCGCCCCCAAGAAAGTAGTCGTACATACGCGCCACGCTGGGCACCTTCGTGTCGATGGCATCCGGGCGCCACGACTCGCGTTGCATCCAGTCCTCACCCGCATCTTCGGCAATCATGTCGTGTAGGGCGGCCATGCTATGAGCACCCGAGAGAGCGATACAGGCAAAGCGTGGACCTCAGGAGATGGAGGCACCTGTTTCGGCCACGCCGGCCTCCACAAGAGCGCCGTTTCCGTGCCCGTCATGAGCGCGGCGTGCAAGTCCTTCGAGGCGGGGCAGTCGATGAGGGACCTGCCGGACCGGAGAAGGGAAGGACATCGTGGAGCGACCGACGATTCTTGTGGTGGGGGCGGGCTTTGCCGGGTTGGAGTGCGTACGCCGACTGGAGCGCAAACTGACCGAGGCGGAAGCGGAGATCGTGCTCGTCACGCCGTTTTCCTACCAGCTCTACCTCCCGCTGCTGCCTCAAGTCGCCTCAGGTGTCCTGACGCCGCAGTCCGTTGCCGTCTCGCTGCGCCGCGTCAGCAAGCGCCGCACCCGGATCATTCCCGGTGGCGCGATCGGGGTGGACACCAAGGCGAAGGTGTGCGTGATCCGCAAGATCACGGGCGAGATCGTCGATCAGACATACGACTACATCGTTCTCGCTCCCGGCAGCATCACCCGTACCTTCGACATCCCAGGCCTGCTCGAGCATGGGCGGGGGATGAAGACGCTGGCCGAGGCCGCCTATATCCGTGACCATGTGATTGCCCAGCTCGATCTGGCGGACGCCAGCCCTGATGAGGAGGAGCGGAGGTCCCGGCTTCAGTTCGTGGTGGTCGGCGCAGGGTACGCCGGCACCGAGACGGCCGCCTGCCTCCAACGTGTGACACAGCACGCGGTGAAGCGCTACCCCCGTCTGAACCCCGAGCTGATCAAGTGGCATGTGGTCGATCTCGCGCCCAAGCTGATGCCCGAACTCGGCGACAGGCTCGGACGTGCTGCTCTGGACATCCTGCGCAGGCGCGGGATCGAGGTGTCCCTCGGAGTGTCGGTCGCCGAAGCCGGGGCCGAGCAGGTGACGTTCACCGACGGGCGCGTGCTGCCCACCCGTACCCTCATCTGGACGGCCGGTGTTGCCGCGAGCCCGTTGGTCGGCACGTTGGACGCCGAGACTCTCCGCGGCCGGCTCGTGGTGCGGCCCGAGATGACCGTGCCGGGCGCCGACGGCGCGTTCGCCCTCGGGGACGCTGCGGCCGTGCCGGACCTGGCCAAGGGCGGGGGCGAGGTCTGCCCGCCCACCGCGCAGCACGCCATGCGACAGGGACGGAGGATCGCCGACAACGTCGTCGCCACGCTGCGCAATCAGCCACTGAAGCCTTATGTGCACAAAGACCTGGGCCTGGTGGTCGACCTCGGTGGCAAGGACGCCGTCTCCAAACCACTGGGCATCGAACTGCGTGGCCTCCCGGCCCAGTTGGTGGCCCGCGGCTACCACTGGTCGGCGCTGAGGACCAACGTCGCCAAGACCCGGGTCCTCACCAACTGGGTGCTCAACGCCGTCGCCGGGGACGACTTCGTCCGTACCGGCTTCCAGGAACAGAAGCGGGTCACCCTGCGCGACTTCGAATTTACCGACGTCTATCTGACGCCGGAGCAGGTCCGCCGGCACACCGCCTCCCTGCGGGCGCGCACCTGACGGCCGGGAGAGGGTGCGGACCGGTGCTTCTTGCACTGGGTCACGCCGCGCAGGGAGTGGCCGGGTCCGGCCGGCCCTGTCTGATGGCGCCCCACCGGTTGTGTCATCAACTACAACTTTGCCCGCTCTTGGTGTAGCTGCCTCGGCTGTTGAGACAGCCTCGCACTCAACAGGCGGTGATCATTGGCGCAGCCTCGAAGGCTCTCAAGTCCTTTGTGGTTCAGGCCGGTTCACCGACCCCCCAGTTCGAAAGGCACACCAAGATGACGGTGAACCCCCTCGTGCGCCACGGCGTCAGGCTGATCGCGATCGCGGTCGCGGCGTGCGGGACAGCGGCGACGGCCACTGCGCCCGCAGCCGCCGATGAGCAGCCCACCCGGCAACTGCTGATGGCGGACTGCGCGTCAGGAGTAGGCAAGTGCAGCTTCAACTCCCCTGTACTCGGCGAGGCTTACCTCGGTCGCTTCCACCAGGTTTCCGACTCGCTCTTCAACTGCAGTACCTCGAACGCCACTCAGACGATGGCGTGGGACGACACCGTGGGTTCCACCGACTCGCTCGGCCTTTCGGTCACCGCCGGTGGCAGCATCGCGGGGATGGTGGACCTGAGCGTGACGGCGAGCTACAACCACAGTTGGACGAGCTCCCACTCGGAGAGCAGTTCCGTGAACATGACGGTGAAGCCCGGTGAGGTGGGCTGGATCTCCCGTGCACAGGTGATGCAGAAGGTCACCGGCACCTGGCAGACCCACTACGACAACCCCAAGTGGGGTCACTACTACTGGTTCCTGCAGGACACCATCACCGGTCCGGCCAAGAACGGCACGGACGGCAAGAAGAACGCGGTGGTCGTCAAGAGCCGCAAGATGACTGCTGCGGAGAAGCGGTCGTGCTCCGCCGACGATCACGAAGGTAGAACGTTCGTCCGATAGTCCGACAGTGGGTATCCGGCCCTCGGGACACCCCCGGTGGTCGAGCCGTCTCAGAAGCGCGCCGACCACCGGGCCCGGCGGCCCTCCCGTGCCCCGGTCCGATGGACCACTTCCTGCTCCGACGGAGTGGACCCGGTCGGGCGCACGCCGAGCTTCTCGGGTAGGTCTTGTCGAGCCGGGGTAGATCTTGCCCCGGACGCCCATACAGGGCGCCTGCGGCGGCCCGCGCCCGGGCCGCTTGCTGGATGGACAGAAGGATGAGCATGGCCAGCGGCACGGTGAAGTGGTTCAACTCCGAAAAAGGCTTCGGCTTCATTGCCCAGGACGGCGGCGGCCCGGACGTCTTCGCCCACTACTCGAACATCTCCGGGACGGGCTACCGCGAACTGCGGGAGGGAGAAGCCGTGACGTTCGACGTCACGCAGGGCCAGAAAGGCCCGCAGGCGGAGAACATCATCCGCAGCTGAGTGTCGTCCAGCACTTCACAACTGGGGCTCCCGCACACGCGCCGCGGGAGCCACAGTTTTTCGACCGGCATCACGCCGCAGCCGGGGCCCGCGAGTGCGGGACGGGCTGCCCGGGACGGCACCTCGGCCGGCCGACGCCCACTGCCCGGCATCCCCGGAGAGTGAGATCGAGTGAGATCACCTGCTGGGGGAGTGCCTGGTGGGATATCCACGGTGGCGCAAGCCCGACGGGTGATCCGCCGCGTGCCCCTCGCCGCTGTGGTGCTCGGGGAACGAGCAGCCCCGGCTCCGCGCGGATACTCTGAAAGTGGGTATATCGGGCGCTTGTGAGAGGTCAGGCCGATGTCAACAGGAACCCTCGTAGCGATCATCATCCTCGTCGTGGTGGTAGTCGCCGTGATTGCCGTGGCAACCTCGTTGATGGTGCGCCGTCGGCGCTTGCGTGAGCGCTTCGGCCCGGAGTACGAACGCACCGTCGAGGACGCCGGAAGCCGGCGCGAGGCCGAGCGTGATCTGAGCACACGCGAGAAGCGCCATGACGAGCTGGACATCAAGCCACTGTCCGGCAGCGTCCGGGACCGCTACGCCCGGGACTGGGAGAGCGTGCAGGGAGACTTCGTGGATCGCCCCGAGGACGCCGTTCAGGACGCGGACCTGCTGGTGACCTCTCTGATGCGTGAGCGCGGCTACCCGACCGAGGACCTGACGCAGCGGCTCAAGGACCTCTCGGTCGAGCACGGGCGCACGCTCGAGCACTACCGCGCCGCCCACGACGTCAATCAGCTCAGCATGAAGCACGAGGCCACCACCGAGCAGTTGCGGGGCGCCATGGTGCACTACCGCGTGCTGTTCGACGAACTGCTCACCGACGGGGGCCAGGCTCGTGACGCCCGGGCATGACCGCTGCCAGGGCGTGAGGCTCCCTGCAGGACAGGGACATCAAGTCGAACGGAGGAGAGATGGAACGCGAACGTACGCCGGAACCCCCTGAGGGCGGCCTGTCCACCGATGACTTTGCCGCGCCCCGCGACCGCGGCCGGGGCGAGGAATCCGAAAGCCGGCCCCAGGCTCCTTCCTTTCCCGGCGAGGCCACCGAGGGAACACCGGAAGCCGCTGGATCACCGGCTCGGGACGGGGCCGCTCCGGCGGAGGAAGAACCACCCCAACTCCTGACGACGGAGGACGAGGAGAGCTTCCGCACGCGCTGGCAGGAGATTCAGACCCGGTTCGTCGACGACCCGCGCGAAGCGGTCCACGCAGCCGACTCTCTCGTCGCAGACGTGATGCAGACGATGGCCGCGACCTTCTCTCAGCACAAGCAGGACCTGGAGGGGCAGTGGAACCGGGGGGAGGAGGCGAACACCGAGGATCTGCGCATGGCCCTGCGGAAGTACCGGTCGTTCTTCAACCGCCTCCTGTCCAGCTGAACAGCCCGGGTGACCCACAGTGTTCATTCCCGAACGGCGTTCGGGAACATGTGGCGGAAGGCGTCAGCCGAATCGGTGCCCGACCGGCCGAAGGGCGCGTCGAAGTCCCAGACCAGGAAGAGCAGAAAGGCGATCAGCGCGCTGAACAGGCCGGCGAGCAGCAGTTCCCGGAACGAGCGGCCGATCTGCATCGTGAAGATCAGTCCGATGGTGACCAGGGCACCGCTGATCAGGCCGAACCACACCACGCCCGGCAGGGTTTCGCCGGCGTTCTGCGCCCGCGCATTGCGTGCGTCGTCGGCGACCGCGATCTGGTCCAGCATCGGCTGGTAGGCCTCGGCCTCCAGCTCGCCGGACGGCTTGCGTTGCGCGATGTCCGCACGTACGGTGCCGAGCAGCTCGGCTCCCCGGCCGGGCAGCTCATTGTTGTCGATCATCCGCGGCCACTCTTGGTCGAGCACGTGCGAGACGTAGTGGTCGATGTCCGAGCGCAGCTCGTCCTGGAAGTCAGGCGGGTAGACCCGTGCCCGCTCGGTGATCTCGTGCAGCGCCTGAGCTTCTCGGCGCACGTCGTCCTGCGCGGCGCCGCGCGCTTCCCAGACGCCCGCGATGGCCAGCCCGAGCACGATCGCGTAGACGACGCCGACCATCATCGTCATGTACTCAAGAACGTCGGGGGTCTCGTCCGCGTCCGCATCCGGCTCTGCCGCCTCTCGTGCGTCCGACCTGCGCTGGCTGAGCAGCATGGCGACAAGGACGACGGCGCAGGCGGCGGCCATCACGAGGGCAAGGACCAGCCATTCCGACATGGTGGGCTCCCGAGGAAGGGTGATGTGTGCGGGGTTCAGGCGTTGCCGCGCCGGGATGCGGCGGACTGCGAGCGGGGGCGCAGCAGCGCCGCGGCGAGCACGGCCGGGGTCGTGGTCACGAGCATGAGGACCACCAGCGGCATTCCGGCTGCTTTCGGCTTTCCCTTCGCCGGGCGGTAGGTGCGCACGGCGACGGCGTGCGGTGCGGGGGCCGGCGGGCGGGCCGCGGGTGGCTTCAGTGGCGCGGTGGCAGGGGGCGCATCTGGGACCGGTACGGCAGCGACCTGCTCGGGGGGCTGCGGGGCCGGGGGCGAGACAGAGGCCGGTGGCGTGGACTCGCTCGGAGCCGGTGCGGGCGGCGCGGTGGTGGGGGCCGGTGAGGTTGGTGTCGGGGAGGGCGGTGTGACAGGGGCCGGCGGGGCCGGAGTCGGTGCGGGCGGCGATGGCGGGCAGTCCTCCACGTGCACCGATACCGAGAGGGACAGCGCCAGCAACGGGAGCGAGAGGGACACCGATGCGCCCCACGACGCGTCCACCGGTCGGGGCGCCGAGGCGGAACCCACCGCAGGCGCGGATCCTGATCCGGAGCCCGATCCTTCCGCCGGCGCGGAAGCCGCCACCGCCACGTCGGCTGCCGCCGGCGTTGGTACCGGCGCCGACACCTCCGCCGGTACGGGCCTCTCGCCCACCCCGGCCGCATAGGCGGTCGCGCCAACGACCCCCTGCGAGCCGAGGATCGACGCCACCGCCAGTGCGCTCATCTGCTCCCATGCCACATCGGCACACTAGGGGCCCACGGCCGGGTCGTATGACCAATGCCGCCCGTACGGATGACTAGCACGTTTGTCGGACCGGTGACGGGTGTGTGGCGGGGCAGGCGGTGGGGCGCGCCCTCACGGGCATCCGCTTCCTCTGTGCTTCCAGCCGGTGGACGATCTGAGACGAAGAGTCACGGGCCGTGATCTCCACATTGGCCGCGGCTGCGGGCCCGGGCCCGGGGCTGGGAGGGAACGGAGTGCTTGCCGTCGGGCCCTTCCGTCACCGCAGGATCGACTCGAGGAAGTCGCTCCCCAGCCGTGCCACCACGGTGACGTCCAACTGGTGCTGTACGTACTTCCCGTGCCGCTGCGTGGTGAGCATTCCGGCCTCGCGCAGGGTCTTCAGGTGGCGCGAGACCTCGGGCGCCGTGATGCCGAAACTCTTCGCCAACTCGCTCGTCGTGTACGGTGCGCGGGCCAGTGCCCAGCACAGGCGTATCCGGACGGGGTGGGCCAACGCCATCAAACGCTTCTCCATCAGCTCCGACGTGCCCGGCCCGGATCTCAACTGCGGTGTGGAGACCGGGTATTCAACGACTGGACGCCACCCCGGCGCGTGCTGCACGACCAGATGTGGCCAGCCGAACGCACTCGGCACGAACGTGACGCCGGGGTCGACGCCCGGCTGCGTGGCCTCCGTTCGCCCGTGGGTCAGCTTGTCGACATTGATGCGCCGGCCCCGCGCGTCCTCCTCGAGCGTCACGGTCGGCGACACCGCCTTGAGTGCGTCGGCGAGGCCCTTGCGACGCAGCAGCTCCGTTTTCTCCCGTGCGTCCGCGGCGAGTTGAGGGCGGACACGCTGCCAGACCTCAGCGAAGAACGCGTCGTCGCAGTCCTCGAAGAGACGCCGGATCCAGGCGCGGACCGTCGCCGGGTCCTTCAGTAGGTGTTGTGCGAAATCGAGCTGCCGGGGACCGCGCGCCGACGCCCTCTCAAGGGCAGCGTCCCGAGCGGCGTCGTCCACCAGCGGGGAGCGCCCGCCACCACAGCGCAGCGTGCAGCCGGAGGTGTTGATCTCGAGCGCGGCCTCGACGTACGTCTCGTCATCGAGCCCGTCCACCTCGTCCAGCTCCTCCGCCAGCGTGGCCGGCGGCATCGGGCGGTTGGGCAACAGGATGTCGGACCGCGTCGACCGCCACAGGAACTCCGCCTCCGACATCCGGCACAGCAGATCCGGCTTCAGCCCCGCAGCCGTCTTCGTCGCCCAGCCGTGCAGGCCCGGATGGTGGCCCGGCTCGGAGAGAACGTGCAGAGCCGCCCCCAGCTCGGCCAGTGGGGACGGCCCGAAGACGATGCGCTCCTGCGGGAGCCCGGTGATGTCGATGTCGACGCTCATGGCTCCATGGTGCACGGGCCCACTGACAGCCGGCGCCCCGATTAGCGGCGTTGGTCAATTGACGTGCCAACCCCAGCGGCCGGGCGCACCGTTGATGCATGAGCCTCTCGGCCGAATACGCACTCGCCCAGGCCCGAGCAGCCCAGCATCACGACCCGACGCTCCCGGAGCTCGGCGTCAACGACTGGGCCCTGGTCAGGGAACTCCGCGACGCCTACCGCGAGGCCCGCCGCCCGCGACGACGCCGCACCGCACGGAGGTGCCGAACTGAACCTCCTCAGCCGTGACGCCATTCCCGACTCCCGGCGAGCCCGCCGGGAGGAAACGTGAGAGAGGGACCCACGTTGTCCGACGATGTCGTATCCACCCGCCAACGGTCCTCGGCGGTCGCCACCGGACGGCCTCGCGTCCTGGTCATCGGTGGCAAGCCCAAGCATGTGCGCAAGGCCCGGGAGCTCGGCCTGGACGTGGTTCACGCCCAGTTCCCGGACGAGTACGACCGCGGCCACTGGCCCTACGTCGATCAGGCGCTGCTGCTCGACTACGGCGACACCGACCGGCTCCTGCCGCTGGTCCGGGCGTTGCACGAGGCGTATCCGTTCCAGGCCGCCGTGTCGCTGTTCGAGCTCGGGCTGCTGCCGACGGCGCGGATCAACGAGGCGTTCGGCCTCGGCGGCGAGTCCGTCGCCACCGTGGAACTGCTGCTGGACAAGTGGCGGATGCGCCGGCACCTGGCCGCGCGGGGCATCAGCCCGGTGGCCTCCGCGGTCGGCCGATCCGCGCAGGACGTTCGGGAGTTCGTTCAGGCGCACGGGCTCCCGATCATCGTCAAGCCGATCCGCGAATCGGGCAGCCTGGGGGTGTTCTGCATACGTGACCGAGCCGACGTGGACGTCGTCGCCGAACGGTTCCGATCCCTCGACGACGGGCATTGGGCCGCCAGGGACCTGTCCTGTGCCGATTCCTTCGACGAATTCCTCATGGAGGAGTTCCTGGACGGCCCGGAGATCAGCGTGGAGACACTGACCTTCGACGGCCGGCATGTGGTCGTCGCGGTGACCGACAAGGAGTGCGGCGGCCCCGGTTTCGTCGAGATCGGACATTCGCAGCCCAGCGGCTGCTCGACCGAGACGCTGGGCGAGGTCACGCGGTTGGTGGCGGACTTCCTCGACGCGGTGGGGCTGCGCAACGGTCCAGGGCACACCGAGGTCAAGCTGACCTCGCGCGGCCCGCGGATCGTCGAGTCGCACAACCGCATCGGCGGTGACCGGATCAACGAACTGGCCGAGATCGCCTACGGCGTCGACATGGAGCGCTACGCGCTGGGCGCCAGGTTCGGCGTGGTGGAGCCGCTGACCACGTCGCCCGAGCCTCGGGGCGGAGCGGCCGTCCGGTTCCTCGCTCCGGAGCCCGGGCGGGTCGTGGAGGTGAGCGGCGTCGACGCCGTGCTCGCGGACCCGGCGTTCGTCGACCTCCAGTTGGGGGTGGAGCCGGGCGACGAGGTACCACCACTGACCTGGAACGAGGACAAGGTCGGTCATGTCATCGCCCGCGGCGCCACCGCCACCGAAGCGATCGCCCATGGCAGGCGGCTGGCCGCGGCGATACACGTGCGCACCGAGCCCGTCGCGTGAGCATCGCGCCGCCGGACCGGTCGGGTGTCGACGAGCCGCGATTCCGCGACGCGCTTCGCGGTCTGCCCGGCCGCGTGTGGATCATCAGTCTCGGCATCCTGGTCAACCAGGTCGGCAACTTCCTGCCCGTGTTCATCGTGCTCTACCTGACCGAGCGCGGCTATTCCGCCGGTGCCGCGGGGTTCGTGCTGGGCGTGTCCGGTCTGGGCAAAGTGCTCGGCAACGCCGTTGGTGGCCACCTCGCCGACAAGATCGGTCGGCGCTGGACCATCGTGCTGTCCGCTGTGACCACCTCCGGGCCGACGGCGATCGTGCCGTTCCTCGGACCGTTGCCGATCATCGTCTCGGTGGTCGGTCTCATCGGCGTGACGTCGCAGATCTACCGGCCGGCCGCGGCCGCGGTGCTGCTCGACTCCGTGGCGACCAACCAGCAACGGCTCGCCGCCTTCGGGGTGTTCCGGTTCGCGATGAACATCGGCGCTGCCCTGGGCGGCGTCATCGGCGGTGTGCTGGCCAGCACCTCCTATGCGGAGCTCTTCCTGGGCAATGCCGCCGCATGCCTGCTGTTCGGCGTGGTCGTGGCGGTGCTGCTGCGGGATGCGCCCCAGACGCGGGCCGACCAGGACGACGCGGACACGCAAGCGGACCGGGATGTGGGGTACCGGCAGGCGCTCGCCGACCGCACCCTGGTGCGATTCCTGCTGATGACCGTGGTCGCCGAGTTCGTCTACATCCAGTCCACCGTCGGCCTGCCCCTGCACGTCAGCGACGTGGGTCTGACCGAGCGCGACTTCGGTCTCCTCATCGGGCTCAACGGTCTGTCGGTGTTGGTGCTGGAGCTGCCCATCACCGGCGCGGTCTCCCGGTACCGGCCGGAGTACGTACTGGCCATCGGCAACCTGCTCATCGGTGTCGGTCTCGCGCTGACCGGGTTCACGACCGGCATGGTCCTGCTGTCGGCGACGGTGCTGATGTGGACGCTCGGCGAGATGATGTCCAGCTCCGTCGCCAACGCCTACCTGGGAAGTCTGACTCCGCCGCGGATGGTCGGGCGCTACCAGGGGTTGTACGGCGCCGCGTACACGATCGGTACGGGCGCCGGACCACTTATCGGCGGCGCCGTGTACGCGATCGGCCCGTGGGCATTGTGGGCCCTGGTCGGCGCGGCCGGGCTGCTGGCCGCACAGCTCTGTCTGCCGCGCCGCCGCGCGGCGTCCACAGCGGACGAACCGGATTCCTGACCTGGGGGTGGAACGATGGACGACGCGACGTCACCTCGAAGAAGCAGCCCACCGGCGTAGACGACCGTTTCGCGCTATTGGCGACAAAAGGTACATTTATGATGTCCGTCGTGTGCCGCCCGGTCGGCGTCCGCGGGGTGTGTGAGGGCCTTGGGAAGTGACTGATCCGGGGCGATGCAAGGAAGAGGACTGGGCGTGAGGGTCGGTGTGTGCCGACGCCGGTGAGGCCGGCCGGCTCGGCGGTGGCAGATGCGGCCTGGGAGCAGGGTATGAACGGTTGCGGAGTGCTGGCAGATGCTTTCGGCCGCATTCAGGAGGCGGTTCACGGAGCGGTCCGTGATCTTTCCGCGGAGGAGCTCAACACCCGGGTCAGTGATGACGCGAACTCCATTGCCTGGTTGGTATGGCATCTGACGCGTGTTCAGGACGATCATGTTGCTGACGCGGGCGGTCTGGAGCAGGTGTGGCTCTCGGGCTGGGCGGACCGATTCGCGCTGCCGTTCGCTCCCGAGGTGACAGGGTTCGGACAGAGCAGCAAGCAGGTCGCTGCCGTACGCGTCGACTCTCCCGAGCTGCTGCTCGGTTACCACGATGCCGTTGTGGAGCAGACGCTGCGTTTCATCGAAAGCCTCGACGACGATGCGCTGGACCGCGTCGTGGACAAATCGTGGATTCCGCCGGTGACACTGGGGGTTCGTCTCGTCAGCGTCACTGCCGATGACTTGCAGCACGCGGGCCAGGCCGCATTCATCCGCGGCCTGCTCGGGCGGCGTTGAACATCACAGGGGCCGGCGGATCCTGGTGGTCCCGGAGGCGGTTGTCTCCGTTCCCCGGACGGGCAGCGGATACCGGTCGCCATCGGCGAGCTCGTACACCCCTCGGGCGACGATGGCTCGTAGTGCACCTCAGCAGATGCCGTCCGACGCTGTTCGAGTGTCGCGGCCTCCTGGAGCGGGGTGGCCATGGCCGGCGTCAACACCGGAGCGATCGAGCGCCCCGGTGTGTCGGGGAAGCCGCCTGGCCCCCTCCAGCCGGCTTGGCCAGGCGACGGAGCCGATCCCCCGTGCGGCTCCTCTGCCGGCGGCGGAGGAGCCCGAGACCGAGCGGCGCTCGAGGTCAGTTTCCTGACCCTGGGCGGGGTGATCCTGCTCAGCGCGCTGCTCGCGCTGGCCGTCTGCCTCAGCCGGCCGTCTGCCGCTCGTCGAGGGGTGCGGACGACTGCCCGCTAGGCATGCACACCGGTGGGAGGAGACCGGCGTTGCCGGCACTCCAGGAGAGCTTCTCGGCCGGAAACACGGCCGTGAGTACCTTCCGCGTTCCATCGACAGCGCGGCGGCCCCGGCGCCCGGGCCCGCACCCGTAGGCTCTGCATTGGTCGCCGGAACTTCGTGACGGCGGAAAGCGTTGGCATCGTGACCCGCGAGGACATGCGGGCGTGACCGGAACGACACGAGCAGAAGCCGAGGCGGCACCAGTGGCGATGTGGGATCGGATCAAGGAACAGGCCAAGGGTCTGCAGCAGGCCCAGGGGACGCGGGGTTCCAGCGGTCACGGGCACGGTTCGGGATCCGCGGGCGGCTCGCGGGCCCAGCTGGTGAAGACGCTGAAGTCGCAGCTCACTTCGCTGAAGGCCGAGCTGAAGAGCGGTGCCTACCGGGACGCGAGTATGGCCATGTGTGCCCTGGTGGCTGCCGCCGACGGACACGTCGACCCGGCCGAGAGGCAGCATGTGGAATCGCTGATTCTCAACAATGACGTCCTTCGGAACTTCCCTGCGGACCAGTTGCGCCAGCGGTTCAACAAGCATGTCGACCAGTTGGCGGTCAACTTCCAGCAGGGGAAGGCGGAGGCGATGCAGGAGGTCGCCAAGGCCGCGAAGAAGCAGACGGAGGCCAGGGCGGTGATCCAGACGGGGATCGTCGTGGCCGGCGCGGACGGCTTCGTCGCCCCGGCCGAGGAGCAGATCATCCGGGAAGCGTGTTCTGTGCTGGGCCTGTCTCCTGCGGAGTTCAGCCTCTGAGGACCCGCACCACCTGGCAGTGACCTTCCCCGGGCTGCTCCTGCGGCGAGCTGCCCGGGAGCAGCCCCCGGGTCATCGAGAGCCCAGCGGTCTCCATGGCCGCCCTTCGGTCTGACGCAGACCGGGCGACGCGCACCTCGGCAGATCATGGGCCGGGGCGCATCACCTGCCAGTGGTCGCGTGTCCCCGAGTCACGGGGCTCAAGAGGCCGGCGGCGGGGTGGTCGCACGACAAAGCCCCCATGGGTGCGGAGCCAGGTGCCGAGGGGTGTCAGTCGGTGGGTTCATCGGGTACCGGCTGGTCGGCGTCCGCGTCTTCGGAGTCCGGCGCCCCACGAGGCCCGGCCGCCGGCTCATCGATGTCCGGCAGGTCTTCCGATGTGAGGCCCTTCTCGTCCGCGGAGCGGCCCAGCGCTTCTTCGGCTTCGGACGATTCCTCCGTCTCGGCCTGCTGATCGGGCATGTCTCGCGGCAGGGGTTCGTTCGAGTCCTCGAAGCCCTCCGGACGGTATTCGGCAGTCATCGTTTCTCCTCCTCAGGCCGGTTCCGGGACTGTGGGACGAGTACCCCTCGTGACGAAGTCGAAAGACGATCGGTCCGTGAACCCAGGTGCAGGCCCGGCGGCACGAACATGCCGCCGAGCCCGTCGCTGAGGGGAGCAGGGTCAGTGCTTGAAGGTGTCCTTGGTCTTCTCCTTGGCACCCCGCGCCTTTCCGCGGGTTTCCAGGGCAGCGCCCTTGACCTCGGCGGACTCGTTGCCGATCGCGTGGCCCGCCTTCTTCACAGCCTTGCCGACAACCTGCTCGGCCATGGCCTTGGCCTTCTCTCCGGCACTCATGTCAGTCCCTTCGTAGTCCTTCGTCGTGCACGTGCCCCTCATCGCACGGCTGAAACGGGTCGCTGCACCCAGCTGCCCGTGCCTCTCGCCGGGTGCCTACCGCTGGTCACCGCCGGCACCGGCCACCTTGCCGAAGGTCAGGCCGGTGCCGGTGAGGTCCGCCCGTACGCCGGAACGCTCGACCTCGATGCCGCGCAGCCGCAGGTCCCCCGTGGTCTTGGGCAGTTCGAAGGAGAGGGACAGCTGGTCGGACAGCTCCGGCGGCCTGAGCGCGAGCAGGGCGCTGACAAGGCCCGGGTCGATGCCCGCCTTCTCCAGAAGCCAGGGGTGGTCGATGACGAGCTCGACCAGGTTGACCTTCATCAGCTGCTCGATGAAGCGCGGTGAGCCGGTAAGCCGGCTGAGTTCCTTCTCGCTGCTCAGAGCGCGGTCGATCTGGGAGCGGGGTATGCCGAGCCGTTCCACCACGGCGGGCAGGTCGAGGAGCGCCTTGGCCTGGGCCGCCTCCTGGGTGATCCTGCGGACGGCCTCCGGGTGCAGCCGCAGTCCCGAGTGCGCGGGGTCCTTGCCCGGGCGGTAGGTGAACAGGCCCGGGACGTCCAGGCGCATGCCCTCCACGGTGGTGGACACCGCGCGGTCGCCGTCGCGTCGGAGGTGGGCCTGGGCCCGAACGCTCACATCTCGCCCGGCGACCGGCAGCGACCCGATGATGCGTATGCTGCCGCGTCCGGCGTCGGAGAACTCGACCTGGGACGCGCCCAGTTCACGGTTGAGGTCGTCGAAGGACAGCAGTACGTCGCCGTCCATGCGGTCGATCACCGCGCCCTGGATGGCCGTCGGCAGATCGCCGACGATCCGCACATCGGTTGCGGTGGCGTGCACTTCGGCCAGGGATACCTTGTCGGCGGCGACGTCGGGGACGGTGACGTCGGCCTTGTCGATACGGCGGTTCAGCACTTGGGTCAGGAAGGGAAATCCCTCGATGTCGACCTGTGGTCTGGCGGCGAGGTCCAGCGACTGCTGGATCTTGTCCTCGGCCTTCTCCTCCGCGTACGCCACGGCCAGACGGTCGCCGGTCACGAAGAACGTTGCGGTGACGACCGCGGCAACGGTGAGCTTCAGCGCGACGGGAAGGGCCGCGAGGCGGCTCTTGCCGCGGTGGTTGGGTGGTGACCAGTCGTCCGCCTCGTCGCCGTCCGAGCGGATTCCGAGTCGGTCGAAGCCCGAGAAGCCGTCTTCGCCACCGCCCGGCTCTGCGCCGTAGTCCGGTTCGGGGTCTGCCAGTTGAGCCAGTTCGTCGTACGGATTGCGTGGTTGCGTGGACATGCGTGTGGGGGATCGCATCGGCTCATCCCATCACGATCACTACTGTCGAACGCAAGCCCGACCGTCACAACAGGACGAGATTTCGACCACGTCCGCCGGGCAACGGGCTACGGGAAGTGCCAACAGTCGCGGCACTGCGCGGAATGCCCCGCCTACGACCGGCCCCCCACCTGCCACAAGCGAGGGCGGTGCCCGGGCGCTCGGTGAGGGTGGGTGGGCCGCCATATGCCGCGTCAGTGCGATGGTCACCTCACCGTGACGTTCCGTGCGGTCGCTGTGCCGGGCGGATAAGAATGATCATGTGAGGGATGTCTCAGCTCCGCAGGTGCCCCAGTACCGATAGCACCGCGCGGTCCACGGCGTGGCGCGCCTGCTCGGTGTGGTCGATCGTCTCGAACCCGTGGTGGCCGAGCGGTACGTCGACCACCTCGACATGTGCCTCGCAGACCTTGGCAGCGGCCAGGAATTCCTCGACCGTCACCGCGATCTCCGCGAGCTCCAGCTCCACCCGGGTCACCACGATCGGCAATTGCCCCGCGGTACGCACCGCGACCGCAGGGCGGAAGCGGGAATCGGCAAGCCCCCAGTTCGGCAGCGGCGCGAGGATGGGATAGGTCGCCGCCACACACCGCAGCCACGGCGGTGGCGCCGCGAGCCAGTCCGCCGCCAGCAGCCCGCCACCGGAGAAGAACCACAGAGCGACGCGATCCCCGTCGACGCGCGGATCGGCTCGTACGAGCTCGACCGCTTCGGCGACATCCTCGGCAGCACGCCCGTAGTCGGCGAGATCATGCAGCCGGTGATCCAGCGTCACGCCCACCAATCCGTGACTCGCCACGTACTGGCCGTAGCCGACAAGGGCCGGCCAATCGCGTGGCGTCGGCCGCACCTCGGGGGGAACCGGGCCGCCATGGACGAACACCACCGCCGGACGAGGGCGCTCGGCATCAGGCAGGTAGAGGTCGACCCGCCCCACCCGCTCGCGGCGCCGCTCCGGTACGTCCATGAGGAACGGCCGGAGATGCTTCGGCTGCTCGCTCCCCGCGGCGGCCAACCGGTGCCCTTCTCCTGCTGCGGCTCGGAGCAGTACCTCGGTCAGCTCGTCAGGGGTGGAGAGCATCGGCCAGTGCCCGGTGTCGAGTTCGAAGAAGCTCACCCGGGGGTCGGTGAGCGCCTGGAGACGGGGGTCCCCGAGTCCCACCAGGTTCTCGACCAGGGCGATGCTGGAGCCGTTGGCGGTGCAAAGGACGCCGGTCGTCGGTAGCTCGGAGAACGCCCCCGACAGTCGGAGCGGCTGGGTGAGCGTGCCCAGCGGCTGCGGTGCGGCAAGGCGGGTCAGCCGTGCCAGCGCGTCTGCGGGGATGCCGGCGGTGCTGCCCCAGCGCTGCCATTCGTCGGGCGGCGGCGGGGGGATCCGCCAGTGGTCCTCGGACGGCTCGGCCCGGTGCAGCAGTCGCTCGTGGACCGCCTGGTCGGGCACCAGTCTGACGGCCGGGTCGCCGTCCTGGGGCATGCCCGTGTCCAGGTAAACGATCCGGGCGATCCGTTCCGGACGCAGGTCGGCGGCGCCGAGCACCGGGTGGATGCCGTAGCAGTGACCGACAATCACCACCTCCGGCGCCTCCAGACGGTCGATCAGCTGCACCAGATCCCGGATATGCGTGTCCAGGTCCGTGTCGGGCCCCGCCAGATGGCGGCGCTCGCCCATGCCGGTGAGCGTCACCGGATACGCCTCGGCCCCCGAGTCCCGCAGCCCGGCGGCCACCTCCCGCCATACCCAGCCCCCCGTGTGGGCACCCGACACCAGAATGAAAGCCGTCATGAACCTCTCCTCGCACGCTTGGCCCGCGGGCCGGCCGCACAGGCCGTCCCCGCTCGCCGGTACGGTAGGAACTCCCCCTGAGGGAGGTTCAAGTCGTGTCCTCTGACGCAATGTTGAGCATCGGAGAGCTCGCCGAGCACGCGGGCGTCACTGTCAAGACCGTCCGCTTCTACTCGGACCGCGGTCTGCTGCCCGAAGCCGTCCGCAGCGTCGGCGGCCACCGCCGGTACGGTCCTGAGGCGCTCGACCGTCTCCGCCTGATCCGCTCCCTGCGCACCCTCGACCTGCCGGTCCCGGACGTGGGCCGGATCCTCGACCAGGAGGACGCGCTGGAGGACGTCATCGCCGAGCAGCTGCGGGAGCTCGGCTCGCGGCTGGCCGCTCTGCGCTGGCAGGAGGCCGCCCTCCACCTGCTCCAGGACTGCACCCCCGAGGAACGCGCCGAGCGGCTGCGCCTGATAGGCGCCATGTCCGCCCCGCCGAACACGGCCGCGCTGGCACGCTTCTGGCGGCGCTGGCTGCCCCCACGGCTCCCTTCCCGACTGGTCTCCGCAATCATCGAACAGGCCGTACCGCAGCTCCCCGAGGGGCCGACACCGGCCCAGGCGTTGGCCTTCGCCCGGCTGCATGCCTTCGTCTCGGCCCCCTGCGTCGGCACCGATCGCGGCCAGCCCGCAGCACACCGGTCCGACGGGGGCTACCGCCCGGCCGTGCTCTACGACGGTCTCGGCGAGGCGTATGCGCTGGCATCGCCGGAACTGCGGGCCCATCGGCCGCCGCGCGAGGGCGAGGCACTCGACTGCTTCGTCTCCGCCTATGCCCGCTCATGCGGCATGCGCGACACGCCCACCTTCCGCCACCGTCTCAGTGCCCAGCTCGTCGCGGATCCCCGTATCGACCACTACTGGCAACTCACCGCCGAAGTGTCCGGCCCGTCGGAACCGACCCCCGGCGCCGCCCACGACTGGCTCTGCGCCGCCCTGGAGGCCCAGACCGTCCGTTCAGCCGACTGAACCGGGTGCCGTCACTCGGCGGCCGGAGAACAGGGCCTTGCCCATACGGTGTTCTCGTCGCGTCGGTGGCCCGGTGATCCGTCGCCACGGTGGCACCGACCTCACACCCCGGCGGCGGCTGTCGCCCGCGTACTGCGTGCCCGTGCCCCGGTCTGCCCGCCCTTCGACGGCGGTGGCCCCCTCCGGCCTGCGGCAATTCTCAGCACCGCGCCCGTGGGCTGCTGTGCTCCCCGGCCATGACCGGACCTTGCGAGACGCATCGTCTTGCGAAGGCGGGTGAGAGGTGCTACTTTCAATCGAGACGAGACGGTGCGTCTCGCATGCTCAGGTAGTCCACTGAAGGGAATCGCCCTTGTTCCTGGTCGCGTCCGCCCCGGTCACCACCGCGGTACCCCAGATCACTCTCGCCGACGTCACGAAGCGCTACGACGACCGCATCGTTTTCGACCGCGTCTCGTTCACCCTCCGCCCCGGCGAGAAGGTCGGCGTCGTCGGCGAGAACGGCTCCGGAAAGTCCACGCTCCTGCGACTGCTCGCCGGGCAGGAGGAGCCCGACAACGGCAGACTCACCGTCGTCGCCCCCGGCGGCATCGGTCATCTCGCGCAGAGGCTGGACCTGCCCGGCTCGGCGAGGGTCGGCCACGCGATCGATCTCGCTCTCACCGGTCTGCGCCGCCTCGAGCGTCGCATCCGTGCGGCCGAGGCGGGTCTGCAGACGGCCGGCGAAGCCGGAGCCGAGGAATACGCGCGGCTGGTTGCCGAGTTCGAGGCGCGCGGTGGGTACGACGCGGACCGCAAGGTCGCCATGACCCTGCGCCGGCTCGGCGAGCGAGAGCCGCTCGACCTCGACCGGCGGCTGGGGACGCTCTCCGGAGGCCGGCGTTCCCGGCTCGCGCTCGCCGCTGCCCTTGCCTCCTCGCCCGAACTGCTGCTGCTCGACGAGCCCACCAACGACCTCGACGACGAGGCCGTCGGCTGGCTGGAGGAACAACTGCACGCCCACCACGGCACGGTCGTCGCCGTCACACACGACCGTGTCTTCCTCGAGCGGGTCACCTCGACCGTGCTGGAGGTGGACCAGGACCGGCGTACCGTGCGGCGCCATGGCAACGGCTATGCGGGCTTCCTCGCCGCGAAGGCCGCCGACCGGGCGCGCTGGATCAGCGCACACGAGGACTGGCGTGCCGACGTGGCCCGTCAGTCGCGGCTGGCCACCGCCAACATCGGCCTTTTGTCCGCGATCCCGAGGAAAGCGCCGGCGGCGTTCAGCGGCGCGGGTGCTTTCCGGGCGCGGTCGCGCGCCCACGGTGCGATGAGCCGTATTCGCAACGCCCGCGAAAGGCTGCAGCGGCTGACATCGAACCCGGTGCCGCCGCCTCCGCAGCCGCTGCGCTTCACGGCCGGTATCGAGGGCGAGGCAGCGGGTGGTGTTGCTCTGTCGGGCGTCGAGGTGCCCGGACGGCTCACGCTCGACGGCTTGGAGATACCGCCGGGCGGTCGACTGCTGGTCACCGGGCCGAACGGCGCAGGCAAGTCGACCCTGCTCCAGGTGCTGGCCGGTGAACTCGTTCCGGCCGCGGGCACGGTCACCCGTCCGTCACGGGTCGGATTCCTTCGCCAGAGCACGCAACCGGTACCCGACGGGCGCACGGTCCTCCAGGCATACGGCGAGGAGCGGGCGGAGATGCTGTCCGCGACGGGCCTGTTCCACGAGCGGGACTTCACCCGGGCCGTACGGGCACTTTCCACCGGTCAGCGGCGCAGGCTGGAGCTCGCTCTGCTGGTGGCCGAACCGGTCCACCTCATGCTGCTCGATGAGCCCACCAACCATCTCTCCCCGGCGCTGGTGGAGGAGTTGGAGGCAGCTCTCGCCGGGTATCCGGGCACGCTGGTGGTCGTCACACACGACCGACGGATGCGCGGCACGTTCGACGGTCCGGAACTGGTGGTCGGTGACGCCGAGGGAGGCGGTGCGCGCCGGGCGAGGACATCCTCCGCGGTCGTGCCGGAGAGATGAGCCCCCTGCCATGGCCTGACCCAAACCCTTCTCGGCCGGGTGATTCACGGCCGTCCAGCGGTGCGAACATCGCGTACACCTCCGCCTCGGTGGGCTATTCGCTCTGGTCGTGAGCGGCGGCGAGGGGGGCCGCCCGGATCAACTCCGGGGCGGGGGTGTCGATGCCGTGATCCGCTCGTGCACTACGTAGTCGAAATCATTGCCTTGCCGGTACACCCACTTGCCGACGTAGATCGGGTCTATCCCGATGCGCTGAAGACCGGCGACGAGCTGACGAAGTACGTGCGGGGGGAACGACGAGAGATCGTACCTGTACGGGAAGATCCGGGTGTCCGTCTCCTCGGGCGGCGCGGTGTGGGTGCGCGTGATGTCGATTTGTATGTCTGCGAGGTCGGCGATCACCCACTCCCAGTAGTTTTCCCCGTCAATGATGTCCACCCGCGCGCCGACCGCGGCCGCCAGTTCCTCGAGTGATTGGTGACTGCGGAACCACACGTCGGTGCTCTCCTGGGCTTCCATTGCTGTGTTGCTCCTTCGAGTGTGAGAACCGACGCCTGTCATGGCAGCGGCGTCGGGGGAGGCTGTGCAGGGCGGCGATCGCCTGCTCATCAGTATTTGTGATCATATCTGAGGGCCGTGTGGCGGTTGCTGACGACGGCGTAGGCCCCGCCCCGCCGAAGGGAGTTGTTCGACGAGGTGGTCACCACCGGCAGCGCCCCCCATCGGTGGTCCGTCACCGGCCGTGCGCCACACAGGTGTTCAGGCGGGCCCGCCGGGACCGTTGGAGGAGCAGCGGGTCACGTCGCAGGGGGCACGCTTGCCGCGACGGGGACGAGCAGTGCGGTGACGTTGTCGTGTCCGCCGGCGTCCAGGGCATAGGTGACCAGCGACCGATTCTGCTGACCGTCGCGGAACGCGGCGGGCTCGGGGCCGTCGTGCAACCGGCATGCTCACCGAGTCTCGGCCGTCATACGCCGTCGGTGTTCTCCCTGCGCGAGAGGTTCGCGCCGCTGCGTGGGTCGAAGAGGTGCATCCTGGACGTGTCGACCCACAGTTCGGCCCGGCTGCCCTCACGGATGCGGGTTGCGGAGCTGAGGCGGGTGACGATCTGGTGCTCGCTCGTCCCGGTGTCCGACGCTCCGGAATCCGCGGCCAGCTCCTCCAGCTCCGAGGTTGTTGTCGGCTGCCACTCGTTCTCCGTGAAGTACGCGTACACATCGGACCCGAGTGACTCGACCACGTCCACAGTGGCGGTGAAGGTGACCCCTGTACGGCCGGGGTCGACCAGGGTGGCGTCCTCGAAGGCCTCCGGTCGCAGGCCCACGATGAGGTCCCGGGGAGCGTTCTGCCGTTCGAGACCCCGAAGCACCTCAGGGGCGAGGGGGAGGTCGCCGATCGAGGTGTGCAGGATGTTCCCTTCCAGCGTGGTACGGAGGAAGTTCATGGCGGGTGAACCGATGAATCCGGCGACGAACAGATTGCGTGGCTCGTCGTAGAGATGCTGTGGTGTGCCGACCTGCTGGACGACGCCACCGCGCATGACGACCACGCGGTCGCCGAGCGTCATGGCCTCGGTCTGGTCGTGGGTGACGTAAACGGTGGTGGTGCCAAGGCGTTGCTGGAGGCGCGAGATCTGGGTGCGCATCTGTACGCGGAGCTTGGCGTCAAGGTTGGACAGCGGCTCGTCCATCAAGAACACCTTGGGACTTCGGACGATCGCCCTGCCCATGGCCACGCGTTGGCGCTGGCCGCCCGAGAGGTTCGCCGGCTTGCGGTCCAGATGCTCCGTCAGGGCGAGGATCCGCGCGGCCTCCTCCACCTTGCTGCGGATCGTGGCCTTGTCCACCTTGGCCAGGCGCAGGGCGAAGCCCATGTTCTCGCGCACACTCATGTGCGGGTACAGGGCGTAGCTCTGGAAGACCATGGCGATGTCCCGATCCTTGGGGGCCTTGTCGTTGACGACCTGGCCGCCGATGCGCAGGGTCCCTTCGGTGATGTCCTCCAGCCCGGCGATCATGTTGAGGGTGGTGGACTTGCCGCACCCGGAGGGTCCGACCAGGATGACGAACTCCCCGTCGCCGACTGTGAGGTTGACGTCCCGTACCGCCAGGGCGCCGTCGGGGTACCTCTTGGTGATGCCCTCGAGAACGATCTCGGCCACGGTCGGTGCTCCTTGTCCTGACAACCGGCTGCTGAGGGTCAGCCCTTGACGGCGCCGGAGGTGAGTCCGGCGACGATGCGCCGCTGGAACAGCAGCACGAAGACGATGATCGGAACGGTGATCACGACCGCCGCGGCGGCGATCGAACCGGTGGGCTGCTCGAACTGGCTGCTCCCGGTGAAGAACGCGATCGCCGCGGGGACCGTCCGTGCCGCGGTCGTCGACGTCAGGGAGATCGCGAACAGGAAGTCGTTCCAGCAGAAGATGAAGACCAGGATCGCCGTCGTGAACACGCCCGGGGCTGCCAGGGGTGCGATCACCAGCCGGAACGCCTGGGCGGGGGTGGCGCCGTCGACCTTGGCCGCCTTCTCCAGATCCCAGGGAATCTCACGGAAGAACGCCGAGAGAGTATAGATCGCGAGCGGGAGGGAGAAGGTCATGTACGGGATGATGAGTCCCGGCCAGGTGTCGAAGAGGCCCAGGATCCGCTCGATGTTGAACAGCGGGGACACCAGCGAGATCGGCGGGAACATCGCGATCAGCAGGGACATCCCGATCAGCAACCGTTTGCCGGGGAAGCGCAGCCGGGCCACCGCGTACGCCGCCATCGTCCCCAGAACCACTGCGATCACCGTCGCGATCAGCGCGATGCCGATGGAGTTGATGAGGGCGCGGGTGAACTCCGAGGTCTGGAAAATGCCGCGGTAGTTGTCCCATGTCCACTTGCTCGGGATGAAGTTGCCGTCCGTAAGGGTGCTCGGTTCCTTGAACGAGAGGGCTGCGATCCACCACACGGGGAACAGGGCGTAACCGATCACCACGATATTGGCGACCGTCCAGCCCGACACACGCCGTTTGCCCGCACGGGCCATCAGCGTCCTCCCTCCTGCGAGCCGGGCGCCGCGGCCCCGAACATCTTGATGAAGACGAAGGCGATCAGCCCGACGCACAGGAAGATCAGTACGGAGATTGCCGATCCGATGCCGAGGTTCAGAGCGGTGAAGAGATTGTCGTAGCCGAGGATCGACACCGAACCGGTGCCGTGCGCTCCCGAGGTCAGGATGTAGATGTTGTCGAAGACCCGGAAGGCGTCCAGGGTTCGGAAGAGCAACGCCACGAGGATGGCCGGTTTCATCAGCGGCACCGTCACCAGGACGAACCGCTGCCAGGCGGTGGCGCCGTCCACCTGCGCGGCGCGCAGCGTCTCCTCCGGCACCAGGGCGAGCCCCGCCAGCAGCAGCAGTGCCATGAACGGGGTGGTCTTCCACACCTCGGCCAGGATGATCAGTCCGATCGCGGGCCATTGCTCGGTCAGCGGGGCGGCACCGGTCGGCAGCAGCGCGACGAGATATCCGGTGCCGGGGGTCCAGGCGTACTGCCAGGAGTACGCGGCGACCACGGTGACGATCCCGTACGGGATCAGGATCGCTGTGCGCACGGTCCCGCGGGCGAAGATCGTGCGGTGCATGACCAGGGCCAGCGCGAAACCGAGGACGAGTTCCACGGCCACGGAGGTGACAGTGATGACCAGCGTCACCCAGAACGCCTCCCACCAGAACTCGGAGGAGAGCACCGCGCCGTAGTTGCTCAGCCCCACGAAGCGCGCCTGGTTCGGGAAGCGCAGATCGTAGCGCTGCAGGGAGAGATAGATCGCATAGCCGATGGGATACGCCGTCACGGCGAGCATGACGGCCACGGCGGGGGCGCACAGCAGCCAGCCCAGTCGCCGCTCCTGCCGTGCACCCTCGGACTTGTCCCTGGCCCTGTCCGGAGGCCGGGCCGGCGCGGTCTCCGCCGCGGGGGCCGGTTGGTTCACGGGATCAGCCCCTTGGACTCGAGGGCGTCCTCGATCTGGCTGCCGATGCGCCGCACGTCGCTGCGTGGCTCGATGCCTGAGGGCGGCGAGAGCGTGTGCGAGATGGCGATGGACACGTTCTGGTAGGCGGGCGTCTTGGGCCTGATGCTGGCGCTCTCCAGCGCTGCCAGCACTTCCGAGGAGAACGGGTAGTCCTTGACCAGGGCCGGGTCGGAGTACAGCGAGCGCAGCGTGGGCGGAAGTCCGCCCTTGAGCGCCGCGGCCGTCTGGTTCTGCCGGTTGCGCAGGCACAGAGCTGCCTCGTACGCCAGATCGCGGTGGCGGGAGTAGGCCCCGATGGCGAGGTCGATACCGCCGATGGTCGGCTCGGAGGGTCGCCCCGACTCCACTCGCGGGTAGGCCGCCCAGCGGAAGTTCTTGAACAGCGTGGGGTTGTTGGCCTTCATCGACGGATAGACGAACGGATAGTTGATCTCGAAGGCGGCACTGCCCGATTCCATGGCGAGCCGGTTCTGGTCCTCCATCTGGTTGGAAAGGGACGGGTCGGCGGCCGGTGAGGTGGCCAGGTCGCGCATGATCGCGGCTGCTCGGACGGCGGGCGGACCGAGCGAAGGTGCGGTGGCGCGGGCATTGAGGACGGAGCCGCCTGCGCTCTCGACAAGCGTGTTGAACCAGACCGTCAGCCCCTCGTACTGGGCGCCCTGGATCTCCACGTAGTGCGGTTTGCCCTGCCGGGCGAGCTCACGTGCCATGCCCAGCATTTCGGCCCAGGTTCTGGGCGGCTTGGGCACGAGGTCGTCGCGGTACCAGAGCAGCTGGGTGTTGGTGTTGTAGGGAACGGCGTACAGCCGGCCCTTCCAAGTCGCCGTCTGCAGCGGCACTTTGAGGGTGTCTTCAGTGGCGCGCCGGAGGTTGGTGCCCGTCCACGGCAGGATCCACTTGGCCTCGGCGAACTCTGCGGGCCACGTGACGTCGAGCCCCATGATGTCCACGGTGCTGTCCCGTGCCGCGAGCCGTCGTACCAGTTGCTGGCGCTGGCCGTCCGCAGTACGCGGAAGCTTGTGGTACGTGATGCTGTAACGGCCGCCCGAGGCCTTGGTGCAGTTGCTCGCCGCACTTGCCAGGGCTCCGGAGTCGTCGGGAAAGTTGTACCAGTTCAACGTGATGTGGTCGGTCCCGTTGGAGCCGCAGGCGCTCGCGAGTACGGCCAGAAGCGGCAGAGCCGCACATGACCGGAGCATGCGTACGGTGGTGCGACGCGACGCCCTGCGGACGTCGGGCCGGAGCGGGCGGAGAGTCTTGTTCACGCGCTCCACACGGCCTCACGCCTCTCTGATCCGGCGGTTCTCCGGCGGGGGCGGGTCGAACACCCGGCTCCGCCGACGGTATGTGTGCCGATGCCGCAGATCACCGTCAGAGCCATGTGTCGGGACGGGTGCACCCGGATGGCGGCAGCGGTCGCACGGCAGATCTGTGCCGAACAGGGCGGTGGGCATGGGGGCGCCGGAGGGGGAGGGCGATGCCGTCGTCGTGGGGGGAGGGGTGGCCGTTGGGGTGGAGGGTGAGGAGGCGAAGCAGCCACTGCCGTAGGGGCGGCGCATGGTTCCCGGCTACGAGGCGACCGACTCCACTCTCCCGCCGAGGCGCTCATGCAGTGCAGCGACCATGTCGGCCGTACCGTAGGCAACCCATTTGTCACCCACGAGGTACGTACCACCGAGGATGGTTTCGCTGATCCACTCGCGCTGTCCCCGGACGGTGGCGAAGGTGGTGAGAACGTAGGTGCTGTCGCCCGTCTTGCAGCTGGCCAGGCGCTGGCTCTCCTCGTCCACCTCAATCGTCGGGGTGCACTGGGCCCGGGCAGCGAGCTTTTCCAGCCGGCCCGTCGCCGTCCCGGACTCGGCCTGAGGCTCATCGAATCCGATGCCCCAGACGGCGATGGCCACTCCGGCGGTCAGGAACAGTGCGGAGAGAACGGCGTCGGTGAGTCGAGATCGGTCGGTGCGCATTCGGCCATCCTGCCGCTCGACGCAAGGCTGTGCGAACCCGCCCTCGGGTTCGCCTTCTGTCGCCTGTCTGTCGAGCAGCTCAGTTCCTGCGACAGTGCCGGGCCGCGGGCGGCCCCTTGGCGGTTCGCAGCATTGACCACGGATCGTCCCTGCCGTTGCCGGAATTCTTGCGGGAGCAGCGGCAGAGGGTGGCGGTGGAGGCCAGGAAGGTGTTGTCGCCGGCGAAGGTGGCGGTGTAACAGGTGTCGTTGGAACCCTCGCCGGGAACCGTGCAGCCGGCCCTGCCCTGGCCGTCGGTGGTGGCGGTGCACAGTGTGACCGGCGAGGCGGTGTTGCTGGTGAAGGTGACGGTCGCGCCTTCCAGGGGCCTTCGTGCCGCGCCGAGCCGGCCATCGGCGCTCAGCCGGGCGATCAGCGTGATGGGCCGGTCGCCCCGGGAGCCCTTGGAGTGTCGCTTCTTCGCCCTCAGAGTCAGCCGGCTCGCGGTCGGCTCGTGCTCCACCAGGGTGATTGCCACGCCGGTCGGTCCTGCGCCGACGCCGACAGTGTCGGTCACGGTGTGGGTGGCGGTGTCGAGCACCGACACCGTGTCCGCGTCACGGTTGGCGACGTAGGCGTACGTTCCGGTTGTCGCGGCGGCGGGCGCGGCGCCAACGATCGGGACGGTCAGGCCGGCCAACAGGGCCACTGCCGCCGCCCAGGACCGCACCAGCGCCCACCCTCGACCCCCGGTGCCGCCTCTGCCCTGGGCCCTCACCTGCTCCGGTGCCCCAAACAATGTGGTACCCGGCATGAAGACCTCCCGCAGGGCACCACACCGAGATGTGTTCCTGTCCCTGGACCACTCGGCGACTGATGCCCTGTCACGGATGCCCGGGCGCCGAGGGGTCGCCGCGTCCGACGCTCAGCGCCACGACGGGCTTTCCCGCGCCGAACAGCTCCCGCTTCACCTGCTCGGCCCTGCAGGATCGGCCGGGCAGAAGGCGGCGATCCCGCGCGGCTTCAGGCGGTTGACCCGAAGCAGCGCGGGATCCGTCCGGTGAACGGTCTGTCCAGGACGGCTGCGAGAACGCAACCGCCGCGTGCACGTCTACGCGTCGACGGTGCCGGACTTCTCGATCCGGACGCGGGCGCTGGGGGTACCGCTGCGCGAGCCCAGGGCCTCGATCTTCTTGACGACGTCCATGCCTTCGACGACCTCGCCGAAGACGACGTGCTTGTTGTCGAGCCAGTCGGTGACGATGGTGGTGATGAAGAACTGCGAGCCGTTGGTGTTCGGGCCCGCGTTGGCCATGGACAGCTGGCCGGGCTTGGTGTGCTTGAGCTGGAAGTTCTCGTCGGCGAACTTCTCACCGTAGATGCTCTTGCCACCGGTTCCGTTACCGGCGGTGAAGTCACCGCCCTGGAGCATGAAGTCAGGGATCACACGGTGGAAGCTGGAGCCTTCGTATCCGAAGCCGTGCTCACCCGTGGCAAGCTCGCGGAAGTTCTTCGCGGTCTTGGGGACCACGTCGTCGAACAGCGTGAAGACGATCCGGCCCGCCGGCTCGCCGTCGATGGTGATGTCGAAATACACGTCGGGATTCATGAAGACATCCTCGCATCCAGAGGATGGGCTGCTGACCACACGACACCAGCGCGGGCACCCCGAATCGCTGACCACCGGGATCCCCGACAAACGTCGCCCGAGCCGAGGGGCCCCATGGCCCATGCTCTGCTTACCGAACACGGGCCTCGTCCGGGTCCGTCTCCGCGACGGAGGCGATGAGCCCGGTACGCCTCGTCCTGGCCGCGCCGGCCGGCCCCGGCCCTCACCCGTATCTGCTCGCCTGCCTCCCTTCCTGAGCGAGAACACCCATGTCCGCGCCCAGGATGTGATCGTCCTCACCGGACTCGAACGGCTGCCCCAGGTGCACTGCCCGAGCAGCTGCCGACTGTCGGTTGCCGGGCGGATTCCTGTGAGCGACATCCCGTGCCCCCGCCGTGGCGGGCAGCTCAAGCGGCTACCATCTGCCGCAAGACGGTGTATTTCAGGGCGTGATGGCCTCGAAGGGGAAGGACGCAAGTATGACCGCGATCCTGGCCGGCAGCGAGGCTGACCGGCCTGACCCTGTGTCAGCGTGACGGCACCGGTTCCGGACCCGGCCGCCCTCGGGCAGGGTGTTGCCGCCACGGCAGCCCGCGCGGGCGACACTGCGGCCGCCCGGCTCAAGGAACGGATCTACGCGACCATCACGTTGACCGCTGTCGTGGTGGCCCTCGCCGAGACAGCCGCGCCCGATCACTCCGAAGCAGCGCTCACCGTGACCGTGACGGCGCTGGGGGTCTGGCTGGCCACGCTGGTCGCGGATGAGCAGTCGCACCGGGCGGTGAGCGGGCGCAGTGCGAACCGGAGGGAAGTCCTGACAGCGCTGCACGTCTCCAGTCCGCTGCTGTTGACCGCCGTAGGGCCACTGGTGCTGATCGGCATGTCGGCGCTGGGCGTGATGGGTCTGGAGACCGCTCTGATGGTCAGCGCCGGCGTGGAAGTGGCCACTCTGTTCCTGTGGGGCTGGCGGACCGGCCTGCGGATGGGCAACGGACCACTGAGTGCACTGATCTCGGGTCTTTTCGACACTGCGATCGGCTTGGCGGTCGTGGCTGTGAAGCTCCTCGCGGGACACTGAGCGGTCCCCGCACAGTCGGCGGCACGGGCACCGGCACCGCGCCTGGACCCTCAGCCGGCGCGTGACGCCCCGCGAAGGTGCGGGCAGGTTGCGCGTCCGCCTCGGAGCTCGTCCGAGTGTCTCCGCGCCGCCCGCCCGCATTGCCCCATCCGAATCACCCGCTGTCTCAGGCCCGGCGCTGGGACAGCTCTACGGTGGGCTCACCCTCACCGTCGCCGGCGGACGGCGTGAGGACCTATGACGAGCCTGCCTGCTTCTTGATCAGCTCCGTGAAGTCGACTGTGTCGGTGGCCGGGGGCCTTTCCACCGAGACCTTGGTCCCGTAGCCGCTGTAGAAGACGGTCGAGTTGAACTCACCTGTCTTCATCTCGCCCCGCTCGACCTTCTTCACCAGCAGGTCGTTGTCGTCGACCCAGATGTCGACCTGTTCGGTGGTGATACCGGCGTCGCCGAGCTGCTTCTTGAGCTTCGCGAGCTGGTCGGCGTCCAGAGCGCTGGTCCTCGCACTCAGCTCGGCCACATCGATCGTTCCCGAGTAGTGTGTGGCAGAGACACCGCGCACATCCTCCTGACCGACCTTCTTCACGTCACCCGAAGCCAGCAGAGACTTCACCCCCTGGTCAGGAGTGGTGTTCTGCATCTGGTCCTTCATCACGTCCCCGGCCGGGCCGCCGAGCTCGGCCAGGTCGTCATAGGCGTACCGGATCCACTGCCTGCCACCCGACTGCTGGGCGGCGGCAGCGCCCATGTTCACGACGTAGCCGTCCTTGAAGTACCGGGCCTCCATCGCGTCGTCCACGCCGGCCTGCTTCATGCTGTCCGCCATGGTGCCGCCGGTGTAGGTGATCTCGATGGTGCCGGTGAGCCCGTCGGACCAGTCGATGGTCCCTGACTGCTTCATCGACATCACATCACCCATCACCGTGGTGCCCTCGACGCGTGCCGAGTCCGCACCCCTGGTCTTCTCCTGCACGCTGCGCAGCGCGGCTATGGGGTCGGTCTGCACCACTGCGCCGCCGCGGTCGTTGTGATCGGGGCCCTTGGTACCTCCCGATCCACTGCAGGAAGCCATCGATACAACAGCCGCCGCTACGGCCGTGGATGCGTACAGGTGCCGCCTGGTCTTCGTCATCACTGCTTGTTCCACCCCTCGTTGTGTCATCCGACGCTAGCGGCTGCCTACGACAGTCCGTCCCCGCCCTCGGCATATGGAGACGGGTCCCACCCCTCGAAAGGTTGCGGAGTCCCTCGGGGAGTCCCGAGGGGCCCGTCGCGGCTCGGGGGAGGAGGGCGCCCGGCGGGATGGGTGGGTGGTCGGATGCGGTGCCGGTGGGATTCGAACCCACGGACGGTGCCAGGGCAGGTTCGCCCCGACCCCATCAGTCGGCGCGCGGTGAACCTCCCGCGCGCCGAGTGCAATAGGCCGCTCTGCCACGGCTCCGCATCCTGCGGGACTGCGCAGTCCCGGTCCGTTGATCGTAGGGATGGAGACGTGAGGGGGCGAGCCCATTTCCCGCTGTGGCGTCGGCCGTGCCTGTGGGGAGGCTGCACGACGTGCTGCCGGGCGGGCCAACCCGGCATCGGCGTCCGCCTGGCGCGCACGGAGCGGGCCGAGAGCGGCGACGATGCCTCGAGACGCCCTTCCTGAGCCTGTATCAGTTCGGCTCGGATGCAGACCGCGCCTTTCGGATCCGCATCGGTGGTCCCGAGACTCGCAGCCATCCGGTGGAGCCAGGCCACGATGATGATCAACTCTTTGCCGGCACGCAGGTGGGGCCACAGCCCGCTCCCGAACGGGCCTCCTGCTGATCGGTGGATCCAGGCACCATCGGGACATCCCGTCGCGCGGTGTCCACGGCACTTCGGAGGCGTGGTCTCATCCTGCGCCGTCACCTGCTGGGACGGCGCGCACGAGATCGACCAGGCACGGCTGCCCCGGGCGGGGGCTCACGCCGCCAGCGGCCGGTCCTTGGGGGCGATGGGGGCCGGGAGCTCGGTGGAGCCGGTCAGATAGCGGTCCGTGGCCGCCGCGGCGGCCCGTCCCTCGGCGATGGCCCACACCACAAGGGACTGGCCGCGTCCCGCGTCGCCCGCGACGAAGACCCCGTCCGTCCTGGGGCGGGCCGGCCGCTCGGCCGGCTCCGTGGTTTCGGCCGCGAAGGCGGCGTCCCGCGCAAAATTTCCCCGGTCGTCCAGTATGAGCCCGAGCTGCTGCATCAGACCGGAGCCCCGTTCGGGACCGGAGAAGCCGAGGGCCAGCAGGACCAGCTCCGCCGGGATCACCCGTTCGGTGTTCGGCAGCGGCCTTCTGGCCTCGGGCTCCACTTCCGTCAGGTGCAGCGCGCGCACGTCACCGCCCGGGCCCCCTTCGAAACGCAGGGTGGCGGAGGAGAAGACCCTCGGATCCGAGCCCTCCCGGCCCCGGGCCTCTTCATGGGCATGGGAGATCCGGTAGACCTTCGGATACGTGGGCCAGGGCTCGGTGTCAGGCCGGTCGTCGCCCGGTTCCGGGTTGATGTCCAGCTGCACGACGGAGGCCGCGCCCTGACGCAGAGCGGTGCCGAGACAGTCCGAGCCGGTGTCCCCGCCACCGACGATCACCACGTGCTTGCCCTCGGCGGTCACGGGGGGCGAGGCGTAGTCGCCCTCCCTGACCCGGTTGGAGAGGGTCAGGTAGTCCATGGCCTTATGGATGCCGTAGAGGTCGCGGCCGGGGACGGGGAGCTCCCGCTGCTCCATGGCTCCGACGGCGATGACCACCGCGTCGTGCAGCATTGCCAGCTCGGCGGCGTCGAGATCGCTGCCGACGTCCACACCCGTGCGGAACTTGGTGCCCTCCGCCCGCATCTGATCGATACGGCGGTTCAGGTACCGCTTCTCCATCTTGAACTCGGGGATGCCGTAGCGCAGGAGTCCGCCGATGCGGTCGGCGCGCTCGTAGACGGCGACGGTGTGGCCGATACGGGTGAGCTGTTGCGCCGCTGCCAGCCCCGCGGGTCCGGAGCCGATGACGGCGACCGTCTTCCCGCTGAGCCGCTGCGGCGGTTGCGGTGGCGCGTACCCCCGCTCCCAGGCCTGGTCGGCTATGGCCTGCTCCACGTTCTTGATCGTCACCGGGTCGGCATTGATGGTCAGTACGCAGCCGTCCTCGCACGGCGCCGGGCACAGTCGCCCGGTGAACTCGGGGAAGTTGTTCGTCGCGTGCAGCCGCTCGGCCGCGGCCCGCCAGTCGCCGTGCGCCGCGTATGCGTTCCACTCGGGGATGAGATTCCCCAGCGGACAGGCGCTGTGACAGAACGGTATGCCGCAGTCCATGCAGCGCCTCGCCTGCTCGGACACGAGCGGCAGCAGGGCCTGCCCGGCGTAGACCTCGTGCCAGTCGCTCAGCCGTTCCTCGACGGGGCGCGCCGGGACGGGCCGACGGGGAGTGCGGAGGAAGCCCCAAGGGTCGGTCATGCGCCGCCTCCATGACTCATGCGGTGCAATACGGCGTTCTGCCCAGCCTACGCCTGCTTTATCCCGCTTTCATCGGTCGGTGGGCGCAGTCCGCACCCTGTAGTGCCGACGTGGCCGGGAGCGGCAGGCGTAGCATCCGGCCACTCGCTCTGCTGGGCAGCCTCGGCGCCGCAGACTGCGCCGCCGGCCTGGTCCGGATCGCTTTCCGTCCCCTGGCGCGGACAGCTTGCCGGGTCGTGCGACCGAAGGCTCCGGCGGGCGAGCCGTGTGCTCGGGAGGCCGAGGGGGCATTGCGTGGCCGCGGCCGATGGACCGTTCGACCACTGCGGACCGCTGGAAGCCGACGTGCTCTTGTAATGGGCATGATAGTGGCCCACCATTGCGCGTGCCTCACAGGTAGCTCACAAGGACCTCACGGCGCACACACATCCACTGTCCTTTCTGCACACGACGCATGAGGTGACTACGTGGCACGACGGAACAGACCGTTACGCGCGGCGCTGGCATCCCTGACCTCGATCCTGCTCTTACCCCTCGGCTCGGGGGTCGCAGCCGCCGCACCCGAACCTCCCCCCGTCCTGAGCCCTGCCGAGCGGAAGATCGAACCCGAACTGCGGGCCCAACTCGACGACGGCAAAGCCGCCTTCTGGGTCTACCTCGACAGCGCCGCCGACCTGGACGCCGCCGGGCGGCAGAAGAGCCGGGCAGGCAAGGCCGAGGCCGTCTACCGGGCGAAGACGGAGCATGCCGCGCGTACCCAGTCCGAGTTGATCAAGGCGCTGGACGGGGTCAAGGCGGAGTACACCTCGTACTGGATCGTCAACGCCGTACGGGTCGTCGGCACCGAGAAGCTCGCCGGATCCCTCGCGCAGCGGCCCGAGGTCGCGCGTATCGATGCCGACGACAAGGTGAGCATCCCCAAGCCCGCCGCGGGTGACCGCGAGGCGGCCGCGGACGCCGTCGAGTGGAACATCGACCGCATCAAGGCCCCTCAGGTCTGGGAGCAGTTGGGCGTACGCGGCGAGGGCATCGTCGTCGCCAACATCGACAGCGGTGTGGACCACCAGCACCCCGCCGTACGTCAGCAGTACCGTGGCCTCGGCGCCGGGGGCGCGTACGACCACAACTACAACTGGTTCGACCCGGGCGGAATATGCGCGAGCGCTGCGCCCTGTGACAACAACGACCATGGCACCCACACCATGGGCACGATGGTCGGGGACGACGGTGGCGCCAACAAGATCGGTGTCGCCCCAGGCGCCAAGTGGATCGCCGCCAAGGGCTGCGAGACAAGCTCCTGCTCGGAGGCATCCCTGCTTGCCTCCGGCCAGTGGATCGTCGCGCCCACGGATCTGGGCGGCCAGAACCCGCGCCCCGATCTCGCCCCGCACATCGTGAACAATTCATGGGGCAGCTCGGTGCACGACGACTGGTACCAGCAGATCGTCGACGCATGGCGCGCAGCGGGCATCTTCCCGGCCTTCTCCAACGGCAACTCCGGCCCCGCCTGCGCCACCAGCGGTTCCCCCGGTGACTACGCGGCCTCGTACAGCTCCGGCGCGTTCGACATCAACAACGCGATCGCGTCGTTCTCCTCGCGCGGTGCGGGCCCCGGCGGCACGGTCAAGCCGAACATCGCCGCCCCTGGAGTCAACGTCCGCTCCTCCGTCCGCAACGGCGGATACGGGTCGTTCTCCGGTACGTCGATGGCCTCTCCGCACACCGCCGCAACCGTGGCGCTGATGTGGTCCGCCGCGCCCGCTCTCGAAGGGGACGTCGCCCAGACCGAGGCCCTCCTGGACGGCACCGCCGTCGACACCGACAACACAAGCTGCGGCGGCACCGCGGCCGACAACAACGTCTTCGGTGAGGGCCGGCTCGATGCGCTCGCGGCGGTCCGGGCCGCACCCCGCGGCGCGGTCGGCGCGCTCGCCGGCACGGTCAGCTCCGGCGGGGCACCGGTCGCCGGAGCCAAGGTCACCGCCGACGGGCCCACGGACCGTACGACCACGACGGCCACGGACGGCAGTTACAGCTTCCCGGCACTGTCGGTCGGCGACTACACGCTGACGGCAGGAAAGTTCGGGTACGGGCAGGAGTCCGCGAACGTGGCCGTCACCGACGGGACCACCGTCACCAGCCACTTCACGCTGACCCAGGCGCCCTCGGCGAAACTCACGGGCACCGTCTCCTCGTCGGCGGGTCCCGCCGCCGGTGCGGCCGTGACGATCGCGGACACCCCGGTCACCGCTACCGCCGACGCGCAGGGCCGCTTCGAGGTAACCCTGCCGCTCGGCACGTACGACGTCCGGGCGACCCACTCGTCCCGCTGCGTCACCCCCGGCACCACCCGTGTGACGCTGGCCGACGACACCACGGCGACCGTGACTCTGCCCGATCGCACCGACAGCTACGGCTACGCGTGCGCCGCGGCGGACCGAACCTACGTGTCCGGCGACCGGCAGCTCGCGCTGACCGGAGACAACACCACCGAACGTGTCGATCTTCCGTTCTCCGTGCCGCTGTACGGCAAGACGTACGGCACGGCGTACGTCGGCACGAACGGCACCGTGAGCTTCGGTGGCGCGCACACCGGCGACATCAACGGTGACATCCCGAGCGCGAGTACACCCAACGCGGCGCTGTACCCGTTCTGGGACGACCTGGTGGTCGGCGCGGCCGGTAGCGGCTCGGGTGTCTTCACCGCCGTCACCGGCTCCGCGCCCCACCGCTCCTTCGTCATCGAGTGGCGCGAGGTGTCCCACTGGTCCGCGCAGGCCGACACGTTCTCCTTCTCCGCCGTGATCAGCGAGGACGGACAGGTGTCGTACCACTACAAGGACACCACCGGCACCGGTCTGAGGGCCGGCTCCAGTGCCACGATCGGCGTGGAGAACGCCATGGGCAGCGACGCCTTCCGCTACTCCTTCAACACTGCCGTGCTCCGCGACGGACTGTCGGTGGCCTTCCGCACCACCAGGAGCGGTGTGGTCGCCGGCCGGGTACTCGACGCCAACGACGGCAACGGCGTGGCAGGTGCCACAGTCACGATCGGCTCAGGGGACTTCGAGGTGAGAGCCACGACGGCCGCCGACGGCAGGTATGTGGTCCAGAGCCCGTCCGGTGAGCATGCGGTGACGGTGGCCGCCCCCGCGTACCAGCCCGCTCAGAGCACCGTGCAGGTGACGGCGGGCGATGTCGCTACCGTCACGCAGTCCCTGAAGACCGGCAAGGTCACGGCCTCCCGGCCGTCGCTGGAGATCGTCGCCCCGCCGCAGCAGAAGCGGACACGTACGGTCGACCTGACCAATCCCGGTTTCGGCACAGCATTCACGGTGGCCGAGGACGCGGAGTGGCTGACGGCGACCCCGACGAGCGGCGAACTGCCGACCGGGTCGAAGGTGCCGGTCACCGTCACCGTCGACACTACCGGTGCGCAGCCCGGTGCGGTCCTGACAGCCGACCTGAAGATCACCTCGGTGAGCGGCCGCAGCCCGGTCCTCAACGTGCCGGTGAAGGTCGTGGTGCCCCGCTACCAGATCGCCCTCGACACGGGCGCGAACGGCGGCCAAGTGGACAGTGCGGGCGACGCGTGGTCCCCGGACCGCAAGTACACCGCCGGGTCGTACGGCTACCAGGGCAACTCCGGAACCAAGTCCACCAGCCGCACGATCACAGGCACGGACGAGCAGAAGCTGTACCGCAGTGCCCGTGAGGGCATGTACGAGTATCGCTTCGACAATGTGCCCAACGGCGTCTACACGGTGGAACTCGGCTTCGCCGAGCTGTCCTCGACACGGCCCAACAAGCGCGTCTTCGATGTGCTGGCCGAGGGCACCCAGGTGCTGCCGGCCCTCGACATCGCGCTGGAGGTCGGCACCTACACCGCGCTGTCGCGCACATACACGGTCACCGTCACCGACGGGGTCCTGAACGTACGCTTCGCGGCTCGCGGCGGATACGGAAAGCCCCTGCTCAACACACTTCGGGCGACCGAGCGGCCCGACAAGAGCTGACCGTACGCAGCCCAGAGGGCGGGGCGCCGGACAGGCGCCCCGCCCTTCGGCCTGTCAGAGCACCTTGCCAACCCCGTCATTCGGTGCGCCTGCCGACACGGTTCGAGCGAGTCGGAAGCCGAGGTCGTCGATGGCGAACGAGGGGTGACTGCGGCGGCGCACGGAGGCTCCGCAGCCCCGCATCGACTCAGCCCAGCCTCCACCGCGGAAGATGCGGTAGGAGCCGTAGGTCTCCTCGTCGTAGAGATCCCAGCACCACTCCCAGACGTTGCCCAGCATGTCGTACAGCCCCCACGGGTTGGGTGCCTTGCCACCCACGTCGTGGACCCCGCCTCCGGAATTGTCCGCGTACCAGGCGATGTCGTCGATCCCCCCGTACCGGTAGCCGCTTGTACCTGCCTTGCAGGCGTACTGCCACTCCGCCTCGGTCGGCAGGCGATACCCGTTGGACGCCCAGTCACAGGTCACTTCCCCACTCTCTGCGTCGCGGGAGTAGGCCGGGCTCAGCCCGGACCGGGCCGATATTCGATTGCACAGGTCGATCGCGTCGAGCCAGCTGACGTTCGTCACGGGCGAGGCGCCACTCGCAGAGGGGTTGAGATCCATGTCCGTGACGGCACGGTGGAGGTGTGTCGTGACGGGATACCGGCCGAACAGGAAAGGAGCGATCTCAGCCCGCCAGCGAGTGCCGCGTCGGTCGTCTCGAAGGTCCACGGCGCCACCGGGGACATGAACCATCGGGGGGACTGCCGGGTCGTCGATCGGTGGGTGCACGCGGTGGGCCTCTCTGTCCGGGGCGATCTCGGGCAAGTGTCTTCGCTGGACCGACAGAACCCTTCGACAAGGTTCGTCGTCCCAGCCCGGAGGCATTTACGCGGGGTCATGAAACGAGACGCCCTGCCTCGATCCTGGCCGGACATCGCGGCCCACTCGCTGTCCAGGTCCGTCCCTGCGGTTGTGGGTCGAAGACACGGAACCTACTCATACCCGAGCTCGAAGGCGACCGGATATCGCAGCGTCATGTCGCCCCGACCGTGTGTCCGTGACGAGCGCTCGAGTGCGCGGCCGACACGGCTCACCACTGCCGGCGCCTCTGCCGACATCGGCATTAGTACCAGGGGTACCGGCCCCCTGACACCGTCTCATCGGTCAGGCAGTGGTTGCCACGACCGGTCACGGCTTCGGGTGCGGACCGCCGGACACCGTCTTGGTGTCCCGGCGGAACAGGGCCGTCCAGAGGAACGATTCACCGAAGTACGGGGACCCCGGCGGCTCGTCGTGCATGCGGCGAAGTTCGATCTCCGTCAGGTCGGAGAAGATCCAGCGCAAGGACTCCGGCGTGTAGGCGAGTCCACCGTGGAGGTGGGAGGTGCGGTAGAAGGCCGCGTCGGAGAGTTCGGAGCCCATCTCTCCGGCCGCGAAGCATGTCAGGGCGAGATGGCCGCCAGGGGCGAGAGCGCGTTCGAGCAGCGTGAGGTAGCTGATACGGCGATGGGGCGGCAGGTGGTGGAAGCAGCCCGAATCGTAGATCAGGTCGTACGGGCCGCCCAGCTCGCTTGCGGTGAGTGTGAAGGCGTCGCCGCAATGGAACCTGATGTCCGCCCCGGCCTCGCGGGCTCGGTCCTCGGCCCACGCGATGGCCGTCGGGGAGAGGTCGACGGCGTCCACCTGGAAACCCAGGGAGGCCAGGTGAAGGGCGTTACGGCCCGGACCGCAGCCCAGGTCGAGAACTCGGCCCGGGGCGAACAGGCTTCGGTCGAGGTACGAGGCAAGGCTCTCGTCCGGTTTCGCCACGAAGAACGGAACCGGCTTGGAGCGGTCGGTGTAAAAACCGTCCCACCAGGTGGCCCCGTCGGCCGTCCAGCGGTCGGCTTCCGGAGCGAGAAGGCTGTCCAGAAGCTTCAGTACGTCATCGACCGTGCGTATGTTCCGGTCCATCAGGTCCCCTTTCGCGAGGGGGAAATCATAGGGGCCGGTCCCTATGAAAGCCCAGCTCAGGCGGCATGGCGAGATGCCGTGAGCACGTCTCCAGCCGGTTCGGGCGAGAGAGGGAAAGGCATCACTGGCGACCCGGTGCACGCGGTCGCCCATGCCTGCGCCAATGGCCGTTACGGGGGCGTTCTCTGCCGTGCTCGGGCATATTTCCGGGCGGTCCGCCGGACTGCCCGGGCATGGGGCGGTGCTCAGCCGAACACGGCCGTACCGAGGAGGCCATCACCGTCCTGCGGACCCGCACGCACGCACCTTGTCGGCTCGCCGAGTCGCTCGCCGAACAGGGCCCGAGCTGTCGCCGCCGCACCTCGGCCTCACCCGTACTCGGGGCTGCTGCGCCTCCGACCTGGGCGCGGCCGTGCCGGAGGCCGCCGCGAACGGTCAGAGCGCCACCGCACCCACCGTTGCGGCGTGCGGACGGGCGAGATTGTCCGGGCGCAGGATGAGCTGAAGCTCGTCCTTGGTCAGCAGCCCCTTGTCGAGGACGAGTTCATGGACGCTCCGGCCGGTCCTGAGAGCCTCCTGGGCGACGGCGGTGGCCTGCTCGTAGCCGATGTGCGGGTTCAGCGCGGTCGCCAGGCCGATGGAGTGGGCGACGAGGTGGGCGAGGTGCTCCCGGTTGGCGGTGACGCCGGTGACGCAGCGTTCGGCGAGGGTCTGACAGCCGGCGCGCAGGTGGGTCAGACTCTTCAGCAGACTGTGGGCGATGACGGGTTCGAAGGCGTTGAGCTGGAGCTGGCCTGCCTCGGCGGCCATGGTCACTGCCATGTCGTTGCCGATGACCTCGAACGCGATCTGGTTGACCACCTCGGGGACGACGGGGTTCACCTTGCCGGGCATGATGCTGGAACCGGCTTGCACGGGCGGCAGGTTGATCTCGGCGAAGCCGGCGCGCGGTCCGCAGGAGAGCAGCCGCAGATCGTTGCAGATCTTGGAGAGCTTGACGGCGACCCGCTTCAGCACTCCCGACAGTTGTACGAACGCTCCGGCGTCCTGGGTGGCTTCGACGAGGTCGTCGGCGACCATCAGCGGAAGCCCGGTGATGGTGCGCAGATGTCGGCAGGCCAGCGCCGCGTACTCGGGGTGGGCGTTGAGTCCGGTGCCGATGGCGGTGCCGCCGAGGTTGATCTCGCGGATCAACTCACGTGCCTCGGTGAGGCGCTTGTGGTCCTCCTCCAGCATGACGGCGTATGTGGCGAATTCCTGGCCGAGGGTCATGGGTACGGCGTCCTGCAGCTGCGTGCGGCCCATCTTGAGGACGTCCGCGAACTCCTGTGCCTTTGCGGCAAAGGCGCAGCGGAGGACCTCCATGGCGTCCAGCAGGTGCTGGGCGGTGAAGTCCAGGGCGATCTTGACGGCGGTCGGGTAGACATCGTTGGTGCTCTGTCCCGCGTTGACGTCCTCGAGCGGGTGAAGGTTTGCGTACTCGCCCTTGTGGTGACCGAGAAGCTCCAGGGCGCGGTTGGCGACGACCTCGTTGGCGTTCATGTTGGTCGAGGTGCCCGCGCCGCCCTGGATCACGTCGACCACGAACTCGCGGTGGAGCTTCCCGGCGCGGATCTCCTCGCAGGCGTTCACGATCGCGTCTGCTTTACGGCGGTCCAGCAGGCCGAGGTCCCGGTTGGCCAGGGCCGCTGCCTGTTTGACGCAGGCGAGGGCGGTGACGAGGTCCGGGTAGGCCGAGATGGGGGTGCCGGTGATGGGGAAGTTCTCCACTGCGCGCAGGGTGTGGATGCCGTAGTAGGCATCGGCGGGGACGTCCCGGTCACCGAGGAGATCGTGCTCGGCGCGGACCTCGGGGTGGACGCGAATGTGGGTGGCCATGGAGGTGCGGACTCTCCTGTCGGGTGCGTTGCGTGGAGGGGCGAAGCGAGGTCGCTCGAGGGCCGGCGGCTCTGGGGTGAGAACCGCTGGGTTTCGGGGCGTGCACGTAGGCCTGGCGGCAGCCCGTCTACGCCTGGACGAGTGCGGCCGACGCGTGGGCGGCTGAGGACACGGCCTCGCCGAGAGCGTGGCGCAGTACCCGTTCCCGTTCCCGCGGGTCGGTGGCGGCGAGCAGTGCGGTGAGCACGGCGATACGGGCCTGCCCGGCTCGCAGCGTGCCGGTCGGCACGGCGCCCGCGGCCACGAGGTCGACCGCGCCGCCGTGGGTGTAGATCTCGGTGACCGGTCCGGCCTGGACCCGGGTGGTCAGGGCGACGAGCACGCCGCGGGAGGTCGCGGAGGCGACGGCGTCGACGATCTCGGGGGTGGCATTGCCGGCTCCGGTCGCCACCAGGACGATTCCCTGGGCCCCCGCGCGCACGGCCGCGTCCAGCAGGAGCGGGTCCGCGTCGCAGTGGTGCATCACCATGTCGACCCGCGGCAGGGTGTCCGGCACGCCCGGCAGGGCCAGCGCGGCCGGGCGCTGGGGGTGGCGCAGTACGGAGACCCGGCCGAAGCCGACGTTCCCGATACGGGAGCCGGAGGGGTCGGCGAAGGCGTCGGCGGCGAGCGTCTGCGTCTTGACGGTGCCCCGGGCGGAGTGCACCTTGCCGTCGAAGACGATCAGTGCCCCGAGATCACGGGTCGTCGTGGCGGTCAGCAGCGCGTCGTGGAGGTTGCCGGGTCCGTCGCCGTCGGCTGCGTCGAGCGGAAGCTGGGCACCGGTGAAGACGACCGGACGCGGGTCGTCGTGGTGGAGGTCGACCAGGAACGCCGACTCCTCCAGGGTGTCGGTCCCGTGGGTGACGACTATGCCGTCCACACCCGGGTCGGCCAGCACCTGGTGGACTGTACGGAGCAGAGTGAGCTGGTGAGAGGTGGTGAGGCGCGGGCTGTTCACGCTGAACAGATCGACGATCTCGACGGTGACGCCCGCGGGGATCGCGGCGGTCGCCATGACCTCCTGGCCATGTGCGTCGGCGGCGAATCCCGATCCTTGCCAGCGGCTGGCTATCGTCCCGCCGGTGCTGATGACGACGACCCGTCCCACAGTGCCCACTCCTCGCTCGTGCCGCAGGTGAGGCGGCCATTCGACGGGGGACGCGACCCGGCCTCGCTCGTGGCTCCGGCCGGGCTCGCCCCATGGCTGCTGACTCCGGGATGCCGGAGCAGTCGGACGCAATGATAAAAGACCGAGCTCGCAATATGTTCGCGCATTTTTGCCCAACAGGCGAGGGAGGGTGGTGGATAATTGCCCCATGGATGCGATTGATCGAGATATCTTGCGAGAGCTTCAGAACGATGGGCGGCTGAGCAATCAGGAGCTGGCGCAGCGGGTGGGCCTGACCCCCTCACCGTGCATGCGCCGCGTCCGGCAACTGGAGCAGGACGGGGTGATCCAGGGCTATCGCGCGGTGATCGACCCGGAGGCGGTCGGCCGGAGCTTCGAAGTGCTCGTCTCCATCGAGGTCAAGCGCGACCGTGAGGTGGTCGAGGCCTTCGAGGCCGGCCTCCAGGACATCCCCGACGTCATCGAGGCGTACCGCCTCTTCGGCAGCCCGGGGTGCCTGCTGCGCATCGCGGTGGCTGATCTGCGCGCGTACGAGCGACTGTGGATCGAGAAGCTGACCGCGCTGGCCGGCGTCACCGAGGTCAACTCGCAGATCATCATGAAGCGGATCAAGGACCCCCGTGGCCTGCCGGTGGACGGCTGACGCCTCCCGCTGCGGTCCCGGACGGCAGAGTTCGTACGGCCGTCTCCGCCCCCGCCTTGGTTCTGCCGCCTTGCCGTTGAATCACCCGCGGGCCAGCGGTGTTTTCGTGGTGGGACCGGTGCTGTCCGTGTAGCGTCGCTCACAGCTGTCGTGGTTCTGAAGTAGGTTCCCGTCCGCGCGCAATTGCGCGCGGACGGTGTGCTGTTCAGCGTCTTCTGCGAGCCAGGGCGATCACCTCCGGCTCCCGCACGGTGCGGGGCCGACGCGAGTCCTTTGGAGGACAACAGCATGGCCAGTGGAACCGTGAAGTGGTTCAACTCGGAGAAGGGCTTCGGCTTCATCCAGCAGGACGGGGGAGGCCCGGATGTCTTCGCCCACTACTCCAACATCTCCGGTGGCGGCTTCCGTGAGCTGCAGGAGGGCCAGAAGGTGAGTTTCGACATCGCCCAGGGGCAGAAGGGCCCTCAGGCGGAGAACATCACCGCTGCCTGAGAAGCTCTGGTGCCCGTCCCGCCTGCCGGGGCGGGCACCCGTCGGTCCGGCCCCAGCATCTGCACTTCCGCCGTCAGTGCTGTACTCACGGGGCGGCAGGTGCCGTGGCGGACCGGACTGCCCTGTGTGGCCGGTGGACACAGGGCACGCCGGGGACGGTCAGACCTTCGCGGGCACTGACTGGTCAGCCGGTTCGGCCAGGGCTGGAGCGGCCGGCTCCAGGGACGTGCCGTCTGCGGCGCCGGCCTTGGGCGCCGTGTAGAACACGGACCCCTGGCGACGCTGCCGCTCGATACTGGCTCGCGCGACGAGCGACTCCAGCGCGTTGCGCACCACCTGGTTGCTCACGGTGCGCTCCGGGTGTGCCTGCGCCAGCTCCGTGACGACCTCGCTGACCATGCGCGGTTCATGGTGCTGGGTGAGCAGGTTCAGGATGAGAGCAGGCAGGGTCGGGCCCTCGTTCTTCTTCGCCCCGGCAGTGGACGGCTTGGGCTTGCCCGCCGCCTTGGACGCAGCGGACTTCTTCCGGCTTCCGCCCCCTTTGCTCGCCGCCTTCTTCTCCTGCCGCGGCTGCGGTACGGGCTTGGCGATTGCCGGGGCTGCTTCAGCCTCCGCGCCGTGTGCTTCGTCGGACTGCTCCTGCGCGGCTTCCGGAGACAGCGAGCCCCGCATGCCGGACAGCCAGGCATGGTCGTTCTTCAGCTGTTCGAGGCGGGCCCGCAGAGTCGTGATCTGCGATCGGATTCCTTCCTGTTGCTCCTCATTGGCCTTCAGGTCGTCCGCGACCCTTTCGGCATAACGGTTCTGGATGCTTTCGATATTGGCTTCGTTGGACACGACAGCTCGCCTTCGGTCGTCCGGTGTTGCTGCCGGATGCTACTCATCCTTGTGAGGCGGCAGGAACGGATGGGCACAGCGGTACCCGCTCGGGTACGAACAACACCCGCTCGCCACCGATGGTTCCGTCGGCCGGCCGCGCCGTCTGCTCGGTCATGACGACCCGGCATACACACGCACCTGGTTGCTCGGCTCCGACGGGGGCGACGGCGCCCAACGTCTGCGCCCGCCGGACTGCCCGGCGCCGCCGGGGGCATCCCCCACCCGGGGCACCGGGCGAACTGCGTTGCCTTCGATGGACGTCAGCAGGAACAGCGACATCGGTCCGCCGATCGTGTCAACGGGGAGCGAGCCGGTGTCCGATCAGGACGGCGGCCTCGTCCACAGGCCCGGGGGCCAGTCCGTACCCCGGGCACTGCCTGGACCGCCACAGATACCGGGGGAGGGCAGGCTTGAGCAGGGTCAGCCGCACCATGGAGCCGGCCGCGGCGCCCACCGCGTCATCGCTGCACGGGCGTGAACGGCCGTATGTGCTGCGGGAGGCCGGTCCCAGGCGCCCCCGGCCGCATCACCTGGTCCAGATTCCGCAATGTGCGCTCGGCTTCGCTGCGCACCTGCGCTGGAATGTCGCCGAGCTCCGTGACGAGCCGGTCGTAGATCGGCGCTTCCTGCCACACGGTCAATCAGTCCTTTCCGGAAACGGGTTCCACTCCCGTCAACCGGAAGCGGTTGCTGAGTGTAGGGCCGCCGGCCTCCCCTGCGGACTCCGGTCCGCCAGACGGATGCCCAATGTGCGACAGGACGCGGCAGAGAAGTACCCACCGCGCCGCCGGTGATTCGCCCCCGCGCCCACGCATCCCGGCTCGGTCGGCCTCGTTCGCAGCGGTCCTGGCCGGGCGGGATACCCATGGCCTGGATCCCTGCACAGGATCACCACCCTGCTCCTCCGACCCGATCAGCAGGGTGCGTTGCAGTGAGGCAGCCCTACGATTTCGGCATGACGACGCCGGACTGCTACGCATGTAGCAAGGAAGCGCAGTTCGATGAGCTGCCGCCACGCGAGTGCATCGCCTTTGACAAGCACTGGAGGGTTGCCCACGACTTCAACACCGCACTGCCCGGCTGGCTGGTGCTGCTGCCTCGTCGCCACGTGACGGCAGTCCGGGGCCTCACCGACGCCGAGGCCGCGTCGCTGGGGACATGGCAGGTCACGCTCTCCCGGGCCCTCCACAGCGTGACCGGATGCGTCAAGTCCTACGTCGCGCAGTTCGCCGAAGCCGAAGGCTTCGCCCATGTGCATTTCCACATCGTGCCTCGGATGGCAGACCTACCCCAGGAACACCGTGGGCCAGGTGTGTTCGAGCTGCTCAAGCGCCCTGAAGAGGAGCGGGTGACGGCTGACCGAGCAGATCAACTGGCGCGCTCCCTGCGGGCCCACCTAGGCCCAAGGCCGCACACGGCGTAGGGCGAAGAAGTGGGTCGGGTCTGTCGTTGGCGACGGGCAGAAGGAAGCGCGCCGACTTGACGGGCTGGTGATCACGGGCAGGGAACGTAGCCGGAAGATCTGTCAAGGGGGCGGTCAGTGGATCTCAGCTCAGCGCTCATCGCTGTAGCGGGTGTGGGCGGGACTCTGGGGGCATCCGTGCTGACCCAGCGCGGTTCCGAAGGAGCCAAGCGCAGAGAGAGAGCTCCTTCATCGCATCGAGGACGCCCGCGAGAACCGTGCGCTCCGCCGTAGTTGCTATGCCGAACTCAACCGTGCTGCCCGCCAGTTCACGACTGCTCTCAACAGCCATCTGCATGTCATGCGGGAACGCAGTGTGGAGAACACCGACAGCCAGGCACTCGATGAGGCGAAGAACGCTCACCGCGACCGGTACTCCGAGGTACAGATGATCGCTCCTGACGGCGACAACAACCCCACCGAGGTGGTGCGCGAGAATCCCCGAGAAGGTCCGCGATGCGCCCCCGGGCGACAGTGGCGGTCCCGGCCGGGAGCCGCCGGCGTCGTGCGCGGGCCGGCGCAATGGGAGTACTCCGCAGCGCTTTCGCCTCAGCGGCCAGGACGCGCTGAGTCTCCGGCGGCACAGCGGGACGGAAGATGCAGACGGCCGCCTCCCGGGCTTCGTCGTCCATTCCCATCAGCGCGATGCCCTGCCCGGGACTCCCCTCAGCGCCCCGCACGGTCCTGCAGTACACCGGGGCGGTGGTGGCATGCGTCACTTACCCCAGTTGGCCGGTGAGTGCCTTGTCGTCACGTAATCAGGAAGTCACCATATGAAGGCCGCCCGGAGCCATACACCCGAGGAGCCCGTATGGACAACAGCGACGAGCAGTACCCCGCGACCATCCCCGGCGCAGTGCCGAACCACAACGACACCCCGGTGCACCAGGTGCCCGAGTCGGCGCAGAACGCCGTTCTGGCGCGCGTGGGGACAGACCGCGGAGAGGTTTCGTTTGCATTCCAGTCCAGCGGGTCCGCGCAGCCTTCGCCTTGAGTCACCGGCTGTACAGGCGCTCCCTTGTCCCGGGAACGCGGCCATTTCGCCAGTTCGTGCTGAAGGTGCACAGTCGGTGCGACCTGGCCTGCGACCACTGCTACGTCTATCAGCACGCCGATCAGAGCTGGCGCGGCCGCCCCGTCACCATGACGGACGAGATCTTTCGGCTCACCGCCGAGCGGATTGCCGAGCACGCGGCCGGACACAGCCTGCCTCGGGTACATGTGGTGCTGCACGGCGGTGAACCGCTGCTCGTCGGCCTGGAGCGGCTGCGCGGCTTCGCCCGCACGCTGCGCGCCGCACTGCACGGCGTGAGCCGGCTCGATCTGCGGATGCAGACCAACGGGCTGCGGCTGGACGACGAGTTCTGCGACATGCTCGCCGCAGAGGGCATCGTCACCGGCATCTCGCTCGACGGCGACCGGATCTCCCATGACCGTCACCGGATCAGGGCCGACGGTTCCGGCAGCTACGACGGCGTCGTGCGTGCCGTTCGGTGGCTCGGCTCGCCCGGCCACCGGCGTGCCTTCGGAGGACTGCTGTGCACCGTCGACGTGAGGAACGATCCCGTCGCGGTCTACCGCGCCCTGGCTGAACTGGACCCGCCGGGCATCGACTTCCTGCTGCCGCACGCGACCTGGGACCGCCCGCCGTTGCGCCCTCACGGCGAGACGGACTACGCGGACTGGCTGATCGCCGTGCACCGGCAGTGGACGGACGACGGCAAGCCGGTCCGGATCCGGATGTTCGACTCGATCTCCCGGCTCTCCCACGGTGGTGTGAGCCTCACCGAGGCACTGGGCCTGGGCAGTTCAGACCTGCTCGTGGTGGAGACCAACGGGGCAATCGAGCAAGCGGACTGGCTGAAGACTGTAGCCCACGGCGCCCCCGAGACCGGATTCCATGTGGCGCGCGACCGTTTCGACGAAGCCGCCGCGCACCCCGGCATCCTGGCTCAGCGGCGGGGCCTGGACGGTCTGTCGGCGCAGTGCCGTGCCTGTCCGGTGGTCGCGGTCTGCGGCGGGGGGCTGTACGCGCACCGCTTTCGCACGTCGGCGGGCTCGCGGACGCCCGGCGGGTTCGACAACCCCTCGGTGTACTGCGCCGATCTGCTGAAACTGATCCGGTACGTGCAAGGCGCCGACGACAGCTCCTCCTTGCACGGCCTGCGGCGCGCGAACTTCGACGATCTTGCGGCCGGATATGGGGGCGCGCCGGCCGTCCAGGAGCTGGCGCGGGCGGAGTGCAGCATCCGGCGAGCGCTGCTCGCGAACGCGCGCCGAAAGGCGCCGCACCCCTCCATGGCCTGGGAGTTCATCGTAGACATCCCCTCCGACATGCTGAACACTGTGCTGGCCGTTCCCTATCTGAGGGTGTGGGCGCTGGGCGTCTGCGAGGAGACGGCACTCGACCAGGGACGGCCCGCCGAGATCGCCCTGGCCGCGGCCGTCCGGATGGGGAAGCGGCTCAGCCTTACCGTGCCGCTGCGGGACGGCACCATACAACTGCCCGGCCTGGGCCGACTGGTGGTCGGTGGATCCGGCCGGGTCGTGTCAGTGGCGGCCGAGGCCGGTGAGTTCACCGTCGACGGCTGCAAACTGGCCGCACTGCCGGACGGCGTCGTCTGGGAGCCACTGCGATATCTGGAGGCCGACGGCATACGAGTGGCGCTGGAGGACACCGATCCGTACCGCACCTGCTATCGGGCCGAGGCATCGCCCCGCCTCACCGTGGCCGAATTCCGGTCCTGGCAGCAGACATTCCGCGAGGCCTGGCAGGTCATCCGGGACGAGTATCCGCAGTACGCCGATGGGCTCGCCGCCGGACTGCGCGCGGTGACCCCGCTGGCCGCCCCGATGGTGAGTGAGACGTCCCGGCACGCCTTCGGCGCGGTCGCGATCGCGTTGCCGCCCTCTGCCGAGACGCTCGCCCTGTTGCTGATCCATGAGTTCCAGCACGTCAAACTCGGTGCGATGCAGGACATGTACGACCTCTTCGAGCCCGGCGGCGGTCGGTACCCGGTTGCCTGGCGCACGGACCCCGGGCCTGCGGATGCCGCGCTTCAAGGCGCGTACGCCCATCTGGCGGTCGCCGACGTCTGGTGGACCCGCTCCCGGCGCGAGGCGCGCCGTGTGGACACGGAGGACGCCACCCGGCAGGCCGAGTACTGGCAGGGCGCGGTCCTCGACGCGCTGGACACGCTCTCGGGAGCCGGCGCGCCGACGGGCGTGGGGGAGCGGCTGCTGGCGGGCATGCGTGCGACTGTGCAGACCCTCGGCGCGAAGGCGCGGTGAACCATGGTGCGGGCAGTGCCGGGAGAGAAGTGCGCACCTGCGTACGGGCCGCGTTCCGGCGGAGCGGGCAACTGGCCGGCTCCAGCCTCTGGCACCGACAAGTGATTTCGCGTTCCAATGGATCCCACTGGCCTCGCCGTCGGCGCAACTCGCAAACGCGTGGCGGGGATTGACGAGGGGGGCGAGGCCATGACGCATCCGATTTCGTCCTCGCCGCTGCCCGCCGGCACCGGTCCCGATCCGTACTTCTTCCTCAGCTACGCGCGTGTCCCCTCCACCGAGCAGGAGCGCAGCCGAGATCACCCGGACCAGGATCTGGTCGACTTCCACCGGGAGCTGTGCCGGCACGTCATGCAGCTGACCGACCACGACGGCACCCAGTCGCCCGGCTACCTGGACCGGCGGATCAAGATCGGCGCGGACTGGGAACGGCACCTCAAGCAGGCACTGGCGACCTGTCAGGTCTTCGTGCCCGTCTACACCAAGCGGTACTTCTCCAGGGAATGGTGCGGCAAGGAATGGGATGCTTTTTCCAGGCGGCAGGCCGAGCAGCGCAAGACCCGCCCGTACACCATCAACGCGATCGTCCCCGTCCTGTGGCTCAGCCCCGCACATCTGGATCTTCCCCCGGTCGCCGAGGCGGTCCAATACACGCACCCGGACCTCGGGCCGCCCTATCTCAAGATGGGGCTGTACGGACTGCGAGAGGCCGGCTACTCACTCCAGTACCGCAGGTCCGTGTGGGGCATCGCCCAGACCATCGTCCAAGTGGCTCAGCAGGCTCGCCTCGAGCCGTGCGACATCGGGCTCTTCGACGACCTCCGCAACGTCTTTGAGGGGGGAATGTAGGATGCCGCTCTTCTTTCTGAGTTACGCGCGCATCCCGGGCGTCCGGCGCCCCGGACACGACCCGGACAGATTGGTCTTCGATTTCTACAAGGTGCTGCGCCACCGCGTTGCGGTCCACGCCGGAGTGCCGACGGCCGCCTCCGGCTTCATCGAGGAGCCGGGCACCCAAGGAGAGGCATCCCTGCGCGCGCTCTCCAGCTGCCGGGTCTTCGTCCCGTTGTACTCGAAGCGGTACTTCACCGATCCACTCTGTGGCCGTCAGTGGAGCGCCGTCACCCGGGGGAGCTCATCGGGCACCGCGCCCCAGATCGTGCCCGTGCTGTGGACGCCTTACCCGGCGGCTTCCGTCCCGGCAGCGGTCCAAGAGACGCCGGCCGTCCCGGAGGGCATGGACGACGCGGGAGAGAGCTACGCGGCTATGGGGCTGCACCAGTTGCTCGACCTGGAGGAGAACCAAGCGCTCCAGGTCACCGACTGGCTCGCGCGTCGTATCGCCGCCGTCGCCCCCCTCGGGGCCGGTGTACAGAGAGCGCTCGACCGGCGGGGCCTGGCCCGGCTGCCGGACGCCTTCTCCGCCATCCCGCCCAGTCCACCACTGAGGGTCACCGTGCTCGCCCCGTCGGAGGAGCATCTGCCGATCGGCCGTGAGGCCTTGCGCTATGGCCCCCGGCCGCTCGACTGGCGGCCCTACGGGCCTGTCGCAGGCGGCCCGGTCGCCGAGCAGGTCTCCGAACTGGCGCGCAACCAGGGCTTCGATCCGGAGGTTGTGTCGTTCGACAAGGCCCTGGTCGAACTGCGTGGCACCGACACCCCGGCCGGGCCCTGGATTCTCGTTGTCGACCCCTGGGCGCTTCAGGACCCGAAGGTTGCCCGCAAGGCCAGGGCGTTCGACGACGCCCATCGGCCCTGGACCGCCGTGCTGACCGCACTTGCCGACGACGATCCGCAGACCAAGGAGCACGGCGAACGGCTGCGGGGACTTCTGGAAGCCACCTTTCCGCGCTACCTGCGCGAGGGGAGGATGGGACAGCAGTTCGCCGTTCGTGGCCTTTCCACGGCCGACTTGTTCGCCCTGTGGTTCGGAGAGCTGGCGGAGTCCGCCTACATGCGCTATCTGAGGTACATTCAGCCGCAATCGTCCCCGCGGAGCAGCACGACGGGGAGACTGCCGGGGGTCGGTGCCGACGGACTCGGCACCGACGAAGGCGGCGCGGAGGCCATGCCATGACGGGCGAGGACGCGGGCAGGATCATCACGTTCTACTCGTACAAGGGCGGTACGGGAAGGACGATGGCACTCGCCAACACCGCCTGGATCATGGCTTCTTCGGGGAAACGGGTCCTGGTGGTCGACTGGGACCTGGACGCCCCGGGCCTCGACCTCTTTCTCCACCCCTTCCTCGACCAGGACAAGCTCCGTACCACCCCCGGAGTCCTCGATCTCGTCAGCCGCTTCAATCAGTCCTTGCTGGAGGAGCAGCGGTTGGCTGAGGTGCAATACCCCGGACCGCACGGAAGCGGCCGGTCCGCAGTCGTCGACGACGCGTGGGTGGCCGAACGAGCCCGCTTCAATCACTGCGTTATTCCCGTCATCTGGGAATTCCCCCAGAGGGGGCGGCTGGACTACCTCCCCGCAGGCACCAAGAGCAAGAAGTACCTGAGCGCGTTCTCGCAGTTCGACTGGAAGCCCTTCATGGACGGCCCGCGAGCGACCGAATTCATCGAGGCCCTCAAGTGCGAGTTCGTCCAGACATACGACTATGTGCTGATCGATAGCCGGACCGGCCTCAGTGACATCTCCGACATCTGTACGGTCAACCTGCCGCACACTCTCGTCACCTGCTTCACTCCGAGCAGCCAGAGCATCGAGGGAGCGGTGGCGGTCGCCGAACGCGTCGACGAGATGTACGGCTTTCGCGATATCCGCATCCTGCCCGTACCGATGCGCGTCGAGGACACCAATGGACAGGCCGACCGGCTGGATGCCGCCCGCGGCCAGATCAGGCTGCGGTTCGCCGACATCCTCGGCCGGCACACGGACATCCCTGCGCAGGACTACTGGGGCAGAGTGGAGATTCCGTACCGCCCGGCCTATTCGTACGAAGAGCTGTTGGCCCCCTTCCGCGATACCTCTGGCACCCCCTCCTCCCTGCTGGCCGCCTATGAGCGGCTCACCGCGGTGGTCACCGACGGCGCGGTGACCTCGATGCCGCCTATGGACGAGAGCCTGCGGCAGCGCTACCTCGACCTGTACACCCGCCGCCGGCCGCTCGACGTCTCGGATGTGTACATCAGCTATGTCCCGCAGGACCGCACCTGGGCCGAGTGGATCCGCGCCACGCTCGAAGCCGCGGAATTCCGTGTTCATCTGGCACCGGACGGCATTGACGACGGGGCCCGTCTCAAGACCGAGACCGAGCGCGGGGTGGAGTCCACCTCCCACACCCTCGTTGTGCTGTCCGCCGCCTATCTGCGTTCCTCCCGCCACAGAACGACATGGGAGGCTGTGTTCTCGGCCGACAGACTCGGCAACCGCCGTAATCTGGTTCCGGTGCGGGTCGAAGACGTACCACTGAGCCAGCCCTTCACCGAGCGGCTCGTCGACCTGTCCCGCTGCGCCACCGAGCCGCTCGCCACAGAGGCATTGCTGCGGGTATTCGGCGTCGGCCCCGAGCCACGCTCACGCAGCCACTTCACCGGGGCCGACCGGCTGGCGCCGCGCTACCCCGGCGAAGAGCCGCCTGTGTGGTCGGTGCCGCTGCGCACGACCTCGTTCACCGGCCGCACCGAACTGCTGGAATCCATCAGGGAACAACTGCGGACCGGGAAGCACACCATCCTCCTCAGGGGGATGGGTGGCGTCGGAAAATCCCTTCTCGCACAGGAATTCGCCCACCGCTACAAAGGCGACTACGACATCGTCTGGCACATCCAGGCCGAGCAACGCGACCTCGCGGTCGAGCAGTACGCGGCGATGGCCCGGCCGCTCGGCGTGCCGGAACGCAAGAACCCCACCGACATGGCACGCGCCGTGCGCCACGCGCTCGACCTTGGTGATCCCTACCACCGATGGCTGCTGATCCTTGACAACGCGGACGATGCCGGGGACCTGCCCGAGCTGCTCGTCGGCGGGCGTTCGGGACACGTCCTGATCACGAGCCAGCGCTCCGAGGGCTGGAACCGCCACGCGGAGACAGTCGAGATCGGTGTCTTCAAGCGCCCCGAAAGTGTCAGTCATCTGTGCCGCCGGCTTCCGGACTGCGGCCCGGACGAGGCCGATCTGGTCGCTGATGCTCTGGGCGACCTGCCGATCGCCGTCGAGCAGGCAGCGGCGGGCATCAAACAGACCGGCCTGAGTGCCCTCGAGTACATCAAACTCCTGCAGCGGCCGACAGCCGGCGCGCAGACGAGCGGCGACGGCGACCGGATCGCCGACTTCACCAAGGCCACCGGTGGCACCTGGGACTTCGCCATCGGGAGGCTGAGGGAGAACTACCCGCCCGCGGTGCGACTGCTCCAACTCTGCTCGTACTTCAGTCCCGAGCCCATCTCCATGGACCTTCTGGAAGGCATCGAGATCTCCCGGGCCCTGGGCGGCGCCCGCACCGTGGCCCGCGCCTACCAGGAACTCAGCCGCTTCGCCCTGATCCGTGTCGACCGCAAAGCCAGAAGCGTGCAGGTGCACCGGCTTGTACAGCTCTCCATGCGCAACAGCATGACCGAGGAGGAGCAACGGGAGGCGCGAGAGATCGTCTACCGTGCGTTGGTAGCAGCGAGGCCGGGCAAGGACGACCCGGAGGACCCCAACACCTGGGACCAGTACCGGATCATCTGGCCGCACCTGGGCACTCCCTGGGCGCTCACCGCCCCCGACGACGGCGTTCGAGAGCTCATCGTGGACCGCGTCCGCCAGCTGCGCCGCCGAGGTGAATTCACCCAGGCCCTGGACCTGAGCGAGAAGTGCGTGGCGGGCTGGAGTACCGAAGGGGACCCGGACGAGCGCTGGGCGCTGCACATGCGTTTCCAGATCGCCAACATCCTGCGAGCCCAGGGTAAGTACGAGGAGTCGCTGGCCATTGACGAGAGGGTGCTGGAGCGCCAGCTCGCCGTCCTCGGCGACATGGACGATCAGCACGTCCTGATGACCACCAGCAGCATCGCTGCGGACCTGCGCGGTCTCGGTCGATTCTCGGAGGCGCTGGAGTACGACCGTGAGGCCCACCAGAGATACAGCGACGTCTACGGCGAGGACCATCCCCGTACGTTGACCGCGGCCAACAACCTCGCTGTCTCCCTCGCAGTGCTGGGTGACTGCTACGCCGCACGCGACCTGGACCGCAGGACGCTCGAGACCCGGGAGCAGATCCTGCTCCCGGACCATCCGCTGACCATTGAATCGGCCGTCAATCTCGGTCGCGATCTGCGGGAGTGCGGCGAGTACAAGGAGTCGGTCAAACTGCTCAGGCAGGCACACGACCGCTGCCTGCGAAGCCTCGAACTCACCGAAGGCGCGCCGACCGTCCTCAACACCATGAGAGGACTCGCCGGTTCACTGCGGCGTGACGGTCGGGCGGCCGAGGCGGAACAGGTCACTCGGCATGTTCTGAAACACACGCCGGAGAACGAAGGAGAGGTCTCACCGGAGCGGCTGTTGCTCGAAATGAACCTGGCCGGCGACCTGATGGCCCAGGACCGGCCGGACGAGGCGCTTGATCTCGTGCGCAGGGTGCTGGGCGACCTCCGACGGATCATGGGCGAGGAGCACCCGCACACCATCGCCTGCTCCGCGAACTACGCGGTGCATCTGCTGAAGGCGGGTGAGGTGGCCGAAGCGGAGCACCTGTCGGAGAGGGCTGTGGCAGCGTTCACCGAGATCCTAGGGGAGAGTCACCCGCATGCGCTGGTCAGCCGGGTGAACCTGGCCTCTGCGCAGGCGGAGGGGAGGCGGCACCAGGAAGCGCGCAGGACATACGAATCGGCCTATGGCCAATTGCGCGAGGTGCTGTTCTCAAGCCACCCCGCCACGCTGGTATGCGCCGGCAATCTCGCCGTCGTGCTGAGGGACGTTGGTAACCAGGGTGCTGCCGATGAGATGCGGGACTGGGCCCTGGCCGATATGGCCAAGAGCCTGGGCACGGAGCATCCGTCAACGCGGGCGCTCACGTCATGGCGTCGGACGGGGCTCGAGCTGGAGCCGCACCCGATCTGAGGGCTGAGTATCTGTCAGAGGGCTTTGTCGCGGACCCAGGCCAGGATCCGCGGCAGAGCCGGCAGAGCGGCGAAGTGGGCTGCGGAAGGCTGCAGGACCGCTGAAGCGCCGGGGATGTGCTCAGCCAGCCACTGGAAATGGCTTACGGGGGCGAAGACATCTTGTTCGCCGTGCCAGAGCAGGACCGGCACGCCCTCGGTGTCCTCCGGCCTGAAGCCCCATGGCTCGCGGAAGGACACGAGATCGTCCACCCAGCCGGTGGGCTGGGGCGGGTGGTCACCTTCGCTCGGTGACCCGGTGTATCTGCCGACCGCGGACAGATAGTTGATCTGCAGCAGGTCGCGGATCCCAGCGTCCTCGACGACGAGCCGGTCGACATCGGGCATCTCCTCGTTGAGGGAGTTGAGGAGGGAGGAGGGGTTTCTTCGGATGGCGTCGGCGTTGCGGGCGAGCAGCGCGCCGACTTGGGCGAGATCCGGGGAGTGTCGGGCCATCAGGCTGTACGTCATGACATTGGACTCAGCCATCCCGGCCATCCACTCGAGGCCCTCGGCATCCGGAGGCGCGACGGAGACGACGGCGGCGGCGCTCGCCACGCGGTCGGGGTTGATTGCCGCGCAGGCCAACGCGTGCGGGCCGCCGCCGGAGCGGCCGACCACGGAGTACTGCTTCAGCTCCAGTGCGTCGGCGATCGCGAGGACGTCCTTCGCGCCATGGGAGACTCTTCGGCCTGGGTGACGATCCGAGTCGCCGTACCCGGGACGGTCGTAGGCGATGAGCCGGATGCCGAGCTTATGCAGGTCGAATGTCCGGGGTTTGGGGCCCAACCGGCTGCCGGGCGTGCCATGCAGAAGGAAGACCGGGTACCCCTTGGGGTCTCCCCATTCCTCATAGGCCAGCTTGCCGTTGCGGTCGGGCGCCTGCACCAAACCGAACACTTGTTGCCTCCCGTCGCCAGCGGCTTAGCCCGGAACGGCACCCTTTCAGCATGGGGTACGGCGGTGACGTTCGTAGCGCTCGAATCAGCCGAGTTGCCCGGCACTGAGCCAGGCCTGCAATACGATCTGCACCCCGTTGAGCCGGTTGCCGGTTACGAAGCGTAGCCGACCGACCAGAGGCACGCTCGGCAAACCCTCGGGGAGCTCCGGGTTTTCGGGGGTGAGCACGCCGGGGGGCGTTGACGCCTGCGAGCGGGCTTGTGGGCCTCGCGGGGCAGGCTGATGCTCGGCTGACGGGCACAGACGGGTGTGCGGAATACGGTACCGAGGGGATCCGTCTCGACTGCGCTCGGTTCGCCGCCGCGACGGACGCGCTACGGGTGTCCCGCATCGGCCTGGGCCGGACCCGGGCCAGGCGGTCCCACGTCATCGGCGACGGGGACCGCAGTTCCGGGGCCATCCGCAGCCGGCTGCGACGCACTGGCCGGCCGACTGCTCGTGGAGCAGCGGTGAACTGATGAAATCCGGGGCTTCGTCCGCCAGTCGCACGTCCCGTCCGCTGGGGGGGCTCCACCATGAATGCCAGGAGCCGGAGGGTAAGGCGGACGGGGAGCCGATGTCGCAGGATCAGCGGGAAGACACGTCGGCCGGAGCAGCCACCACCAAGCGCATCAGTGCCGGCGTGAGACTCATGGGCTGGCTGACGACCACGGACCACAAGGTCATCGGTAACCTCTACATGGTCACCGCGTTCGGATTCTTCTTGTTCGCCGGTCTGCTGGCCATGCTCATGCGCGCGGAGCTCGTCCGGCCCGACCTGCAGATCGTCAGCGCCGAACAGTACAACCAACTGTTCACCGTGCACGGCACGGTCATGATGCTGCTGTTCGCCACGCCGATGTTCGCCGGGTTCGCGAACGCCGTCATGCCGCTGCAGATCGGCGCGCCCGATGTGGCTTTCCCCCGTCTGAACGCCCTCACCTACTGGCTCTTTCTCTTCGGCGGACTGATCGTGGTGTCCGGGTTCGTCGTCCCGGGCGGCGCCGCATCGTTCGGCTGGTTCGCCTACGCCCCGCTGAACAGCGCGGTCTTCTCCCCGGGCGCGGGCGGTGATCTGTGGACCATGGGACTGGTTCTCTCCGGGGTCAGCACGACTCTTGGGGCCGTCAACTTCGTCGCCACCATCGTGTGTCTGCGGGCTCCGGGCATGACGATGTTCCGGATGCCGATCTTCACCTGGAACGTGCTCTTCACATCGATCCTCGCGCTGCTGGCATTCCCGGTGCTCGCCGCGGCGCTGCTCGCCCTCGAGGCCGACCGGAAGTTCGGGGCGCACATCTACGACTCCGCCAACGGCGGCGCGCTGCTGTGGCAGCACCTGTTCTGGTTCTTCGGGCATCCGGAGGTCTATATCGTCGCGCTGCCGTTCTTCGGTGTGGTGAGTGAGATCATTCCGGTGTTCAGCCGCAAGCCGCTCTTCGGGTACGTCGGCATGGTCGGCGCCACCATCGCGATCACCATGCTCTCGGCAGTCGTCTGGGCCCATCACATGTTTGCGACGGGTGCCGTCCTTCTGCCGTTCTTCTCCGTCATGTCGTTCATCATCGCTGTGCCCACCGGCGTCAAGTTCTTCAACTGGATCGGCACCATGTGGAACGGCAGCGTCTCGTTCGAGACGCCCATGCTGTGGTCGCTGGGCTTCCTCGTCACGTTTCTTCTCGGCGGCCTCAGCGGAGTGCTGATCGCCTCGCCTCCGTTGGACTTCCATCTCACCGACTCGTACTTCATCGTCGCCCACCTCCATTACGTCCTGTTCGGAACGGTGGTCTTCGCGATGTTCGGCGGGTTCTACTTCTGGTGGCCCAAATGGACCGGACGCATGCTCGACGAACGTATCGGGCGCATCCACTTCTGGACCTTGTTCATCGGCTTCCAGACGACCTTCCTGGTCCAGCACTGGCTGGGGGAGAGCGGAATGCCACGGCGCTACGCCGACTACCTCGCCGCGGACGGATTCACCCTTCTCAACTCGATCTCCTCCATCGGCTCGTTTCTGCTGGGCCTGTCGACCCTGCCGTTCCTGTACAACGTCTGGCGCACTCGTCGCCACGCGCCGATGGTCGAGATGGACGACCCCTGGGGATTCGGCCGGTCACTGGAGTGGGCGACGTCCTGCCCGCCACCGAGGCACAACTTCCGGGCGCTGCCCCGCGTACGGTCCGACTCGCCGGCATTCGACATGAACCATCCCGAGGCGGCCAGACCGGGCCTCGACCGCGGTGAGTCCACACCCACTCCGGACACGCTGCGGGGGTGGGATGCATGAAGACCGAGGCCATCGTCTTCGCAGGGGTCGCGGCGTTCTTTCTCGTGACCGACGTGCTCTATGCCGTGTGGTCCCGGGATCCGGCAGGCACCGCGGCGCTCACCGTCGCGTTCCTCATGGCCTTGCTCGTCTCGTTCTTCTTCGCCATGAACTACCGCAGGAAGGGGCTCCGCCCCGAGGACCGCAGAGAAGGCGTCGTACGCGAGCGGGCCGGTCCGGTGGCGTTCTTCCCCCCGCAGAGTGTCTGGCCCGTGCTGACCGCCGCAGGTGTGGCCGTGCTCGCTCTCGGTGTGGTGTACGGGCTGTGGCTCTTCCTGCTCGGCATGGGTCCGCTGGTGGCTGGTGTGTTCGGATTCGTCTTCCAGTACGCCGAGCCGGAGCGATGACGGACTGTCTCGTGCTCCGAGCGCCTCAGTCCTGGCGGTCGCCGATCCGCTCCGGAGGCTGCGTCCGCTCCGTGATCCTGGCCAGTTGCTCCTGCGTGGCAGGCAGGTCCACGCGGTCGCCGTAGTACCAACCGCTGAGAACGATGCGCAGCCGCCGCCGGCGCGGCAGCGGGCCCGCCTCGGGGAGCTCGAGGGGCTCCGGGACCTCACGCATGAGGAGGTGGTAACGCGCCGCCGGATCCAGGTCGCGACGGCCTTCGGAGAGTTCGCCGTAGACCGACTGGGTCACCTGCCCGGTTTCCTCGCCGTCGGACAGCCGCCTGAAGTCCCGCATCTGCAAGGCGAGGCAGAGACGTTTGGTCACCGCGAAGGCCAGTGGCGGAGCGACGACCAGCGCCACCCTGAGGATCCAGGTCAGGGCTTCGACCGATACCCGGAAGGAGAAGGCGACCACGTCGTTGCCGCCGGCGAGCAGGAGCACGGCGTAGAACACGATGGCCGCCACACCGAGCCCCGTGCGGGTCGGGCGGTTGCGCGGCCGGTCGCAGAGATGGTGCTCCTTGCGGTCGCCCGTGACCCACTTCTCGAAGAAGGGATAGAGGAACAGTGCCGTGAACACGACGCCCGGCAGCGCCACCGCCGGAATGAAGACATTCCACATGATGGTGTGGCCCGCGATGTTGGTCTCCCACGGCGGCATCAGCCGCATCGCACCTTCCAGGAACCCGACGTACCAGTCCGGCTGCGCATCACCGGAGACCTGGTCGGCGCGGTAGGGGCCGTAACTCCATACGGGGTTGATCTGGGCGAGTGCGCCCAGAAGGGTCAGCACGCCGAAGACCATCAGGAAGAAGCCGGTCGACTTCGCGGTGAAGTGAGGAAACATCGGAGGGCCGACCACGTTTCTGTTGGTCTTGCCCGGACCGGCCCACTGGGTGTGCTTGAGATAGACGACCAGCATGAGGTGAACCCCGATGAGGGCCAGGAGCAGTCCGGGGACGAGCAGGATGTGGACGGCGTACAGACGGGGGAGGATGATGTTGCCGGGGAACTGTCCACCGAAGACGGCCAGTTCCAGATTCGTCCCGATGAGCGGAATGGATCCCACGATGGTGGCCGCCGTCCTGAGTCCCGTTCCGGACAGCAGGTCGTCGGGCAGGGAGTAGCCGGCGAAGCCTTCGAGGAGCGCAAGGACAAACAGCGTCACCCCCACGATCCAGTTGGCTTCCCGTGGCTTGCGGAAGGCGCCGGTGAAGAAGATGCGCAGCATGTGGACGGCGAGCGCGGCGACAAACACCAGTGCGGCCCAGTGATGGATCTGACGGATCAGCAGGCCGCCACGCACTGAGAAGCTGATGTTGAGGGTCGAGGCGTACGCCTGCGTCATGCGCTGCCCCTGCAGCGGTGTGTAGGGACCCGTGTAGACGCTCTCCACCATGCTTGGATCGAAGAACAGGGTGAGATACACGCCGGTCAGGAGAAGCACCAGGAAGGAGTAAAGGGCCACTTCACCGAGCAGGAAGGACCAGTGGTCCGGAAACGCCTTGCGGAGCAACTGCCTGGCCGCCTCCGAGGCCGGGAGCCGACCGTCCACGGCCGTGAACCCGCTACTGGCCGCGTTCTCGGTCCTGGCCTTCCATCGCGCCCGCTGCTTCCGAAGGAGCATGCCCCACTCTCCGAACATCCCGCTGCCGTGTGCCCCGCTTGCGCTTTGCTGTACATGGGTAACCGTCGGTGCCCGGACTCAATCGTCGGCCCGTGGCTCCGGCAGCCTTCCGGGCAAGGGGAGTGGCGCCCCGCGCAGACGGCCGGGGGCAGCGGCGCCGGGGGCCGGACCCCGTGGCGGCGCCGCCATCGGTCTCATTGTCAGTGCCTGCTCGTAGCGTCGGTGGTGCAGGGCCGGACCGGCCGGACCCCAGGTGGCAAGGAGCAGGCCGTGGGACAGATCAGCATCAGCAGCCAGGCCCTCGACAGGCTCCTGGCCGACAGCACCAGCACGTACGGTGCCTCCTATCAGAAGGCGTTCAACGAGCTTGCCGCCTCACACCGGGGGCGCCCCGCCGCAGACATTCTTCCGCTGCTGCGTGCCGCAGCCGACCGCGCCCTGCTCGGCTTCACCGCGGCCGACCTGGCCGAACAGGCCGCAGCGATCAGCACCGGTAAGTCCTACGAGCTGCGTGTCACCGTGAGCTGAGGCAATGCAGCGGGTTCAGGCCGCCGGCCGCGGCGCCCGGCAGCCCCCGAGCTCCTGGCCGCTTGCCGAGGCCCCGGTCCTGCAGCGGGCGCCGGGCCGAGCGCAAGCGTGAGGGCGGCGCTGCGGAGACGGTTCAGCCATCTGGACGGGAGGGCGTGCAGGGCCAGATTGCGCGGAGGTACGGGGCGTGTGTGGGCCAACCGCGAGTGCCGACCGTCCGGCGTGCCGGTCAGCCCGACTCGGAGGATGCTGTGAGCCCGTCCGCGCCGGTCAGGAGCATCTCCGCTTCGCGGACGACCGCGCGGATGATCTCGCCGGCCGGCAGGATCTCGTGTACGAGTGCTGCCGACTGCCCGGTGAAAGGCAGGTACTCGTCGCCTCGGCCCTTGCGGACGGCCTCCATCAGGTGGGGGACGACCTCGTCCGGGTCGATGTCCTCGGGGCGTTCGCGCAGCGTGTCCACGAGCGGAGTCCGCAGTGTTCGGGGCACTCCGTAACTGCCTGGTCGGGTGTACGGCGGCAGGATCCGGTCGCTGTTTGCCGCCTTCACCGCGTCGACGGCGTCGGCTGCGACGATGCGCTGCTTCCATGCGTCGGACACGTTCATCTCCGCCGAGGCGAGGAAGCGGGTCCCCATGGACACACCCTGGGCGCCCAGCATGAGTGCCGCTGCGAGGCCGCGCCCGTCGGCGATTCCGCCGGCGGCGATCACCGGAGTGTCGCCGGCCAGGTCGACTACCTGCGGTACGAGCACCAGAGTGCTGACGTCACCACCGTGGCCTCCGGCCTCCCCGCCCTGTGCGACGAGGACGTCGGCGCCCGCATCGAGGGCCTCGACGGCCTGGCGGGAGTCCATCACCTGCTGAATCCACAGAATGCCCGCGTCATGCGCCCTGGCGATCAGATCGGGGGCAACGGCGAGATGGAAGGAGATGACCGCGGGCCGTTCTTCGATCGTGGCCTGGAAGGTGTCCTCGGTGAACGGCCGCGTCGTGTGGTTGATCGCGAAGGGGCGGTCGGTCAGCCGGCGCAGTTGGGACCACTGCCGCTGGAGGTCGGGCACGGCGCGCACCGCCGTACCGAGACTTCCCAGGCCGCCGGCCTCACACACGGCCGCCGCCAGCCGGACCTCGTCCCAGGGGCCGAGGGGGGCACAGATCACGGGAAGCTCGACGCCGAGCAGATCACAGAAGGGGGTGCGCAGCATACGTGCCTCCTGCGGCTGTGGCGGAGAGGGGCACTGGCGCCGTCGGCCACCGACGGCCGCCACGTTCACTTCCATCCTGCCTCGGTCTCACGAGCCCCGGCACTTCGTTGTGCGCGTGTCGCTCAGTAGGCGGAGTCGACGTTGTCGATGGAGCCGTACCTGTCGGCGGCGTAGTTGGCGGCCGCGGTGATGTTGGCGACCGGGTCCGTCAGGTCGTGCGGGGTGCCGGGGACGTGGTACGCGTTGAAGGTCGGCTGAATGACCTGGAGCAGGCCCTTGGAGGGGGTGCCGTTCTGGGCGTTGATGTCCCAGTTGTTCTGAGCCTTGGGGTTGCCGCTCGACTCGCGCATGATGTTGCGGTGCAGGCCCTCGTAGGTGCCGGGGATGTCGTGCTTCTTCATGATGTCCAGCGACTCCTTGATCCAGCCGTCAAGGTTGTCGGGGTAGGACTTCTTCTTGGCCTTCTTGGCCACGGGGGCGTCGACGGCCGCAGTGCTCGCCGCGGCCGGTGTGGCGGCCTGGGCGGGGGAGGGGGCCAGCGTGAGAGCGATTGCCGCGGCACCGGCCGTGGCAATGCCTGTGGCAGAGAGACGGCGGAGTCGGGCGATACGGCTGGTGACGGTCTGAGTGCGGGCGGTCATAAGGACGTGATTCTCCAATGTGGGACAGCGTGGGGAGGCCGGTTGCGGTCGGCCGGGAGCGGAGCGGGGCTTCGCGTCGTGGGCCGGAGCGGTGTGGGCGGGCTCGCCCGGTCCGGTGCGTGGCTCCCCGGAACGTCAGCCATGGTTAACGGCGCCGGCGGAGCGGCGCAAAGGTCCCATGTACTACCCAACTTAAGAGAAATGTCCGAAATGACAGCGTGTGGGTTGTATCTGTAGGGAGGTAAGGGTGACCGCGCTACTACCACTCTTAGGATGTGGCGTGGGTCCTATGCGGGGGATCACACGCCGGCGCCCGATCCGGGCGTTCAGGGGCGGTGGCTGGGTGGCGGTAGAGGGGTGCCGGTCGCCCTGCCGGGGTGGGTGTGGGGCTCGGTCCTCGATCTTGCGTGTCATCAGCGGCTCTGTCTCGTGGTGCAGCGCCTCGCTGTGCACCTGCGCCGCGGCCGGCCCCGCGTACGTGAAGACTGTTCTCCCACCTCTGTGAGGGCGAGGTGTGACGTGGCGGCGTTCCGCGGGGTGGCAGCGAAACGACCGGGAAGAGGGGGTGCTGTCCGTGACTGGCCCTTCGCTCAGCGCCGAGAGGGGTGGGCGGGCACGCCCGCCGCAAGCCCTGCGCTGCTCCGCGCACGAGGTGCATGGATCCGTCCGCCGGTAGATCGAGTGATCTCCGTGTGTGGTGAGGGCCGTCGGCAAGGTGGCACTGCGCCCCGACCCGGGTGCCCCGCAGCTTCTGGTCGCAAGTGCGCCGGGCCGACCCGAGGCCGGGCTGGACCTGCCCGCACCCGGCCCGCCTGGTGGTGCACCAGGAGGCGCCCATGGCTGTCGACGAGGGCGTGCAGCCGTGGTGTCAACCCGCTGCGGAGTCCCGGCCGATCGCGTCTCGGCGCGGCGACCGGATTTGCGAAGGCCTGCTGCGCTTGCCTTTCGAGTTCGACAGTGGCTCGCGACGAGCCCAACTGCTCGTCAGCCGGACGCTGAGCGCCCTTACTTCTGCGACACGCACCCGCTTTCTGCTCGTGCTCGTATGGCCGGCGCTTGCGTTCAGGCCAAATGGCTGAGAAACTCCGACTTTCTCGGCCGTCGAAACCGGAGTTCGAGAAAGCAGAATACGCCGGTGGAGTTCAGGCGCACGTTTGCCGTTATTACTGCTTCGAGCGCCGTTGCCCGTTCCGACCGGTAACTGCCCGTCACGCCCTAAGGTAAGGACAGCCCCAAAAGAATGAACCTGTAGTCGGTTTGTTCGGGTTGTTGGCGGCCGGCAGGTACGCCGGGGCGTCAACGCGTCGTGAAATGGCGCCAGTTGTGTTCGAGCAGGTCTCGCTTGTGAGCCGGACCGCTCACCGGTGCGTCCGGCATTCCGGGTCCTGACGACCCAGTCCCTGGCAGTGGTGTGGTGCTTCGCCACGCCGTGCGGCGTCTGGAGGTATGACATGAGCGGTCGAGCAAAGGCGACCCGAGCAAGTGCGGGAGCGGGCGCGCGGGATGTCGTCGTTACCGGGATGGGGTTCTGCCTGCCCGGTGAAGGCCGGCCAGTTTTCACCGCGGAGGAAGTCTGGGACATCGCTTCGCACGGACGTTCATGTCTCTTGCGGGACGGCGTCTATCATGGCCCGGTACACCTTTCGGACAGCATGTTCGAGGAACATCTGCCCGAATTTCCGGGGGTTTTCGCCCGGCACTTCACCACCGCGCATCGGTTCGGGCTCGTCTCATTGGCAGAGGCGTGCGTGGATGCCGAGTTGAACCCGTACGCGGGGGACCTGGCGGCCGCGGCGATTCTGGCCGGGCGGGGCGGGGTCGATGCCCAGGTCGGCAGCTACCAGGCGGTCCTGCGGGCCGACCCTGAAACGATCACCGCCTTGGAGGCGATGGAACTCTTCATCGGCGCCGAACTGGCTGTTTCGCCCTCCGACGTCGCCCTGGTGCAGGGAGCGGTGACCCGTTCCACCGGTCCGTGCTACACGGTGTCCTGCGGTTGTGCGTCGTCCGCGGTCCAGCTCGGGAATGCCCGCCGCATGATTGCCGATGGCGTCGTGGACATTGCAGTGGTGACCGGTGTCGACGTTTTCAACGTCGGTCTGGTGCGGAACGCGCAGCGTCTCTTACGTGTCGCTCAAGAGGCGGACTTGTCCATCCGATCGGCCGGCAAACCCGCGCTCCTGCCGTCGTTCGACCGCCTTATGCGGCCCTACGACCGGCGGGCGGACTGTGTGAACTACGGCGAAGGCTCCGTGACATTGATCCTGGAAAGCCGGGACCACGCGCATCGGCGTGGCGCTCACACATACGGCCGGATTCTCGCACAGGCCACGACCCGCGACGGGCTCGCCAACCCACTGGCGAGCGATGAGAGCGGAATGGGGCTCGTGGCCGCCGTCCAGGCATGCCTCGGCAACCGGTGGTCGATCGAGCAGGTGCCCTACATTCACGGTGGCAGCGACGGCGACGCCGTCGTCACCGCCTTTGAGGTCAATGCGGTCAGGCACCTCTACGGCCCGGCCGCTGCCGGTCTTCTCATGACGTCCCAGGAGGGCTGTTTCGGCCACAACGGAGCCCCGGCGGGATGCCTCGGGGTGGCGCTGACCCTTCTCATGATGGAACGGGGAGAGGTATGTCCTACGGCGAATTGTGAGCAGCCGGCCGACGGCCTCGTATTCGATCCGGTCCCCGGCGTGCGCACCCGTTCGCTCGACTTCCAGCATGCGCTGAATTTCACGTACCAGATCGGCGGCGTGAAGAGCGTGGTTCTGCTGGGAAGTCCGGACGCTGCGGATCGGCGCTGAGAACCCGAGCGGTGCACGACCATTCCACAGCGCGTTTCGATCCGGACCCGTCGGACCGACGGGAGGGGGAGGTTTCCCATGATCCAGCGTGAGCACTCGGCCGGTGCAGAGCCCACAGGCATCGCCGTGGTCGGTCTGGGGTGCCGGCTTCCCGGCGACGTCGATTCGCCCGCCGCACTGTGGCGACTGCTGGCCGAGGGCCGGGACGCCGTGGGGGATCCTCCCGCCGGTCGTGCCGGGCCTGCGGCATCAGGCGGTCGTCAGGGCAGCGCCGGGTCCGGCAACGGGAATCCGATGGCTCGGCAGGGCGGCTATCTGCGGGACGTGTCCGGCTTCGACGCGGACTTCTTCGGGGTCTCCGGTCGCGAGGCGGATGTGCTCGATCCGCAGCACCGGCTGCTGCTGGAGGTGGCCTGGGAGGCACTGGAACACGCGGGGCTGCCGCCCGACCGGTTGGCGGGGAGCCCGACAGGGATGTATCTGGGCATCAGTTACAACGACTTCTACGAGGGTCTCGCCGGGCAGCCACTGGAGCTGGAGGGCTCGCTCCTGACGAACGGTCACTGTGTCGCCGCAGGGCGGATCTCCTATCTCCTGGGACTGCACGGCCCTTGTGTCGCGCTGGACACGGCGTGCTCCTCATCGCTTGTGGCCCTCCACCTGGCATGCCGGGCACTTGAGTCCCGCGAGTGCGACCTCGCTCTGGCCGGCGGGGTCACGCTCATCCTCGGAGCCAGGACAATGAGGTCCTTCGCGCGGATGGGAATGCTGTCGCCTACGGGACGCTGCCACACCTTCGACGCCGCCGCGGACGGCTTCGTGCGCGGTGAGGGGTGCGGTGTCGTCGCACTCAAACGCCTGGCCGACGCCCTGCGGGACGGTGACCGTGTGCTCGCCGTGATACGTGGCTCGGCCGTGAATCAGGACGGCCGGTCCGACGGGCTGGCCGCCCCCTCGGCGGCCGCCCAGCAGGCCCTGTTCCGGGAGGCACTGGAACGTGCCGGGACCGACCCCCGGGACGTGGGAATGATCGAGACGCACGGCACGGGCACGCCGATCGGGGACCCGACCGAGTTCTCGAGCCTGGCGCAGGTCTACGGCACGGGCCGGGACCGGTGCGCGCTCGGGTCGGTCAAGACGAACCTGGGACATCTCGAACCCGCGTCCGGAATCAGCGGCCTGATCAAGGCCGTACTGTGCCTTCAGCACGGACTCGTCCCGCCCAATCTGCACTTCACACAGTGGAACCCGGCCATCGCGCCGGAAGGAACACGCTTCTTCGTACCCACCCGGATGACCGAGTGGCCCACCCGGTCGGGCACCCGGCTCGCGGCGGTCTCGTCCTTCGGATATTCGGGTACCAATGCCCACGTCGTACTCGAACAGGCACCGGCCGCCTCCCGCGCCCGCCCGCCTGTCCCACGCGGGCCGCAGGCCACGACGCCAGAGGTCCTTCTCTTGCCCGCGGGGTCCGGCGCGGTGCTCCCATCGGCGGCGCAGCGGCTCGCCGACTGGCTGGAGGGCGATGGATCGAGCGTGCCGCTGCGCGATGTCGCCCACACACTCGCGCTGAGGCGTTCGGCGGGCCGCGGCCGCCTCGGTGCGGTGGCCGGCTCCCACCACGACCTGGTCCGCGCCCTGAGGTCCTTCGCGGCCGGACAGGCCCACCCGGGCGTGGTGTCCGGCGCGGTGGCCGCGGGAGTGTCCCGGCGCCCGGTATGGGTGTTCTCCGGGCAGGGCTCGCAGTGGCCGGGCATGGGACGCACTCTGCTGGAACGGGAGCCGGCCTTCGCCGCGGCGCTGACCGAAGCCGACGCGCTGATCGGGGCCGAGGCCGGGTTCTCCGTCCTCGACATCGTGTCCGGGGGAGCGCCGGTGACCGAATGCTCGCGGGTGCAGCCTCTGCTGTTCGCCTCACAGATCGCGCTCGCCGCTCTCTGGCGGGCGCATGGGGTCGAACCGGCCGCCGTCGTAGGGCACTCCATGGGCGAGGTCGCGGCCGCTGTCGTGGCCGGAGCGCTGACGCTCGCCGACGGCGTCAGGGTCATCTGCCGCCGGTCCTCGCTCCTGACCCGGATCGCGGGAGCCGGTGCCATGGCGACCGTGAGCCTGGACCGGGCCGCGGTGGAAGAGGAACTCGACACCGCTCACGCGACCGCCGCGGTCTCGGTCGCCGTCCTCGCCGCTCCCGGCTCAACGGTCGTCGCCGGTGACACCCGAGAGGTGGAACGGCTGGTCGCCGCCTGGGAATCGCGGGCCATCCCCGCACACCTCATCGCCGTGGACGTCGCCTCGCACTCACCCCAGGTGGATCCGCTGCTCCCCGATCTCCGCACGGCCCTGGCGGACTTGGCACCCGAGCAGCCCCGGGTCCCCTTCTACTCGACTGTTCTGAGCGACCCACGCCGGACTCCCGACTTCGACGCCGCCTACTGGTGCGCGAACCTTCGCAGTCCCGTCAGGTTCGCCTCCGCGATCGCCGCGGCTGCAGCGGACCGGCACCAGGTGTACGTCGAGGTCTCTCCCCACCCGGTCGTCACCCGCTCCGTCACCGACAGCCTGCCCCGTCTCATCGAGAACCCGGTCGTCCTGCCGACACTGCGCCGCGACGAGGAGGAACTGGGTACGTTCCGGACCCAGTTGGCGGCGCTGCACTGCGCGGGAGTCCATGTCGACTGGTCGAAGCTCTACGCGCACGCGGAGCTCTGCGACGTACCCTCCCTCACCTTCGACCGGCAACGTCACTGGGCGGATGTCGCCCTGTTCCCGGGCACTTCCGCGGGAATGGCCGGCGGCCTGCCCGGCGCACACGCCGAGGTCCCCGGTGAACAAGTCCGCCACTACTGGCGGGGAGACGCGGGGACCGCGGCGGTTCCTTGGCTGGCCGACCACCGGGTGCACGCGGATCCCGTATTTCCCGGCGCGGGCTATTGCGCCATCGCCCTGACAGCGGGCTGCGAGGTGTTCGGCGCGCCTGCGCAGGAGATCGAGGTCACCGACGTCCGGTTCCTGGAGTTGCTGCAGCTGTCCGCGCACACCGAGCTGGTCACCAGCGTGACCGTGACCGCTGCGGACCGCGCCGAGTGCGAGATCTTCGGTCGCGGTGACGACGGAAGCTGGGTACGACAGGCGACCGCCGGGCTCCACCACGCCGGCGTACCGCCGCTGCCGCCGACGACGAAGCTGACGGCTCTGCCCGCACAGCACCCGGTCGCCCTCGACCCGGCCTCGCTCTATGCGGGCATGCGCGCCCGAGGCATCGAACACGGCCCGGCCTTCACCGGGATCACGAACCTGCGGATCTCACGCGACGGCGAGAGCACATGGGCCCGCGTCGAGTTACCGGCAGCGGCGACACCGGCGCCGCACGGCCTGCGTATCCACCCGGTCCTTGTCGATTGCTGCGCACAGGCGCTGGTGGCGGGGCTGATCCGGGAACCCGGCCGGGGCCTGGTCCTCCCCGTCGGGGTCAAGGCAGTACGTATCCTCGGCGACCTGACGACAGCCGTGTACTGTCACGCCCGCATTGTTCAGGAGGAGGCCGACGGCGTCACCGGACACGTCCGTCTGCTGGACGGGGTGGGCAAGCCCCTGCTCAGTATCGACGGCCTGCAGTTGGTACGTCATGGCGCGTCCGGTGCCGCCGGTGTCGACAGCTGGTTCCTCGAGTCCCGATGGCAACGTGCTGCGCGCCCGGAGACGAAAGCGACGAGCCCGCGGGGGAGGTGGCTCGTCATCGGTGAGGCGGACGGTTCCGCTCAGGCGCTGGCCGCCATGCTGCACGCGGCAGGGGCGACCGTGGACCTGCTCGACACCCCGGTCGGCGACCACCCGCTCGGGCTGCTCAAGGACGCACTCGTCGACCGCTGGACCGATCACCCCGCGCCCCCGGACGCGGTGGTCATGCTGTGCGCGCCATCGAGCGAGGGCGGCGATCCGGCAGCGGACGCACTGCGACGCACTCGCCGGCTGCTCGACACCGCCCAAGCGGCCGTCTCCGGCTGCCTCGAACCTCCTCGCCTGTTCGTGGTCACCCGTGGCGCCCAGAGCGTCGAACCGGGAGAGCCGGCCGACCCCGGCCAGAGCGCCCTGCGCGGAGTGGTGCGCGTCCTCGCCTACGAGCACCCGGAACTCCGCGCCACCCATCTGGACGCCGACCCTGCCGATGCCGCGCTGCACGACACGGCGGACGAACTGCTGAACGCGGGTCCCGAGGACGAGGTCGCCCTGCGCGGCGGCACCCGCCACCTCGCCCGGCTGGACTACGCCCCGTTGACGGAGACCGAGCGCACCACGGCGGCCACACGCACCGTGCACTACAGTACGGACCGCTTCCGGCTCCGAGTCGGCCGCTTCGGCGACCTCGGTGCCCTGGAACTCGCCGTCACCGACAGGCCCGCCCCAGGGCCGGGGGAAGTCGAACTCCGTGTCCGTGCCGCGGCGGTGAACTTCCGTGACGTGCTCACGGCCATGGGCCTTCTCCCCGCCGACGAGGACGCGAGGTACCGCATCGGCTTCGAGTGCGCGGGGACGGTCACCGCGGTGGGGCCGGAGGTCGAGGCCGTCGGCGTGGGCGATCCGGTGCTTGCCGTCGACCTGCGGGGCGGGGCCTTCGGTTCGTTCGTCACCGTGCCCGTCCATGCTGTCGCTCCCGTGCCGGCCGGAATCGATCCCGTCGCAGCGGCAGGGCTCCCCGCGGCGTACGTCACCGCGTGGTACGCCCTGCGCCACGTCGCGCGGCTCTCCGCCGGTGAACGCATCCTGATCCACTCCGCGACCGGGGGGACCGGCCTTGCCGCCATCGGCGTCGCCCGGATGCTGGGGGCCGAGGTGCTGGCCACAGCCGGTAGTGCGGAGAAGCGCGGCTATCTGCGCGGGATGGGAATCGAGCACGTCATGGATTCCCGGTCCTTGAACTTCGCCGAGGAGACACGCGCCGCCACCGGGGGCGAGGGCGTCGATGTCGTCCTCAACTCCCTGTCCGGCGCGGCGATACGCTCCGGGCTCGAAAGTCTGCGCCCCTTCGGCCGCTTCATCGAACTCGGCGTGCGCGACATCCTCTCCGACACGCCCGTCGGGCTGTCGCCGTTCCGGCACAACATCACCCTCAGCACCGTCGACCTCATCGAGGTCCAGCAGACGCGACCAGAGGTGTTCACTGCCATGCTCCGCGAGGTGCTCATCGAGATAGCCTCGGGACGGCTGAAGCCTCTGCCCCACCGAAGCTTCCCCCTGGCCGAGGCCACGGAGGCATTCCGCTTCATGGCGGGCGCGAGCCACATCGGCAAGCTGGTCCTGACCGTTCCCGACCAGGGGTACACCACCGCTGTGATCCCCGAGGGACCATCGGCCGTCCGCCCCGACGGCGCCTACATCGTCACCGGTGGCCTGCGGGGTGTCGGCCTCGCGACAGCCCGCTGGCTCGCCGAACAGGGAGTCGGCCACCTCGTCCTCAACGGCCGCTCGCCCGGCTCGCCGTCCACCGAACAGACCCTGGAAGAGCTGCGCGCCCGCGGGACCCGCGTCACGGTCGCTCTCGGCGACATCGCCGAGCCGGGCACCGCCGAACGCCTCGTGAACGCCGCCACCGCGGACGGCCTGTCCCTGCGCGGCCTCGTCCATGCCGCCATGGTCCTCGACGACGCTGCGGTCGCCAACATTTCCGACGACCAGCTCCTACGGGTGTGGCATCCCAAGGCAACCGGTGCGTGGCAGTTGCACGAAGCCACCGCCGCTCACGCCCCCGACTGGTTCGTCGTGTTCTCGTCCATGGCCTCCTTGCTGGGCAATCCCGGCCAAGGCGCCTACGCCGCCGCCAACTCCTGGCTCGACGGATTCGCCACCTGGCGGACGGGCCGCGGCCTGCCGACTCTCGCCGTGAACTGGGGCGCATGGGGTGAGACAGGAGCCGCCGTCGACTTCGCCGAACGCGGCTACCAGACCATCCCCACGAAGAAGGGGCTCCAGGCGCTGAACGCGCTGCTCGTACACCGGCGCACACGCACCGGCGTGATCCCTGGGCAGCCGGACACCTGGATCCTTCCGGCGGTACGACATTCGTCCCTGTTCGGCCTCCTCGCCGACGAGGGGTCCGAAAGCCCCGAAACCACGGAACGGGCCGGCAGCGTCGGCATTCGGACCGAGCTGAGCTCCCTGCCGGCAGGTCTCGCACGACGCACCGCTCTCGAGGCCTACATCGCCGACCACATCCGCGCGGTCCTCAGGCTGGGGAACACCACCCTCGACCCGCAGACCCCGCTGACGTCCCTCGGATTCGACTCGCTGCTGTCCCTGGAACTGCGAACCCGCCTGGAAACGAGCCTCGGCATCAAGATCGCCGCCAACTTCGTCTATCAGCACCCGACGCTGGCCGCCCTCGCCACGGGTCTCGCCGACCACATGGGCCTCACGCTCCGGGACCGTGGCGATGGATAGGCGCACAGGCGGGCCACGCTGACGGCTCGTCCGCCCGGCTCGCCGCTTCAACGCCGGCCCGCTCCGACTCATCCCAGGCTGCTGGAGGCATGAGCGCCATGCACGAATCCAATCTAGTGCTGCTTCAAGGAGGCCCGGACGACCTTCCTCAAGTCTGGGTGCTGCCACCCGGAGGGTGCGGAGAGCCGGTCAAGATACTGCGCCACAACGCCTACGAGCACTTTGAGTTCACGCACGAGTACCGCACCCTGCACGGTGAAACAATGCCGGTCTACCGCTGGACCTACCGCACCTACATCGCCGAGTGACACGGATGCACGCACCCGTCCTGGACGTCCGCAGCTGTCCGGACCCGCTGCAGCGATCCCGGCCGGTTCGGCCGACGGCCTGGTCGTCCCACGCCTCGCTCAGTCGCCGCCTCAGACCAGGAGCCGTTCCGGCATCTGCTGTTCCACGCCGTCCAGTTCGAGAGTGCACCTGAGACGGAGCGGGGCGAAGTGCGGCTGGCGTACGCGGACCAGGAACGGGCGGGGAGGATCCTCAGGCAGTACGCCGGCCAGTACGGTCGTGCCGGATTCGTGGCTGCCCTCGTAGGAGATCACCTTGCCGTTGACCAGAAGTTCGATCTCGCCGCTCCTGCCCCGCCCCACGTTGACGGTGATCGAGTGACTTCCCTGATCGAGGTGGAAGTGGTGGCTTCGCCCCATGACGCACCCCCAGTGTGCCGGCGACTGGATCCAGGCTAGGCCGGGTGTCCTCCTGCCGCCTGTCGGCCGCGGTCCGGTCGAAGCCGGCTTGCCCGTCACTCGACCGTCTCGTTCAGTTCGATCAGTTCGATCAGGCCGTCGGTCCGACGGCATGATCGTCGGACTCGATGGCCCTGCACCAGGAGTTATAGGTGTCTGTCTATATCCTGGAAGCGTCCGTGACGAGCATGCGGAAGAGAGTGAATGCGATATGAACAGGCGTGCACAGGTGTACACGTTCGACATTCCGCCCTCGTGACGTTCGCCTGCTGCACAGATGAGCATCACTGCATCCGCACCGGAAGCGGCCGGGGAGTCCCCCGTCGGCCGTGTGCCGGCGCTGGCCTGCTCGCTGATGGACCGGGGACGAGGCCGAGCGGATCGCGCAGGTACTCAAAGCCATGGCGGACCCGACCCGGCTGCAGCTGCTGCCGCTGATCCGGACGGCGCCGAACGAGGAGGCTTGTGTCTGCGATCTGACCGAGTGCCTCGGGCTGCGACAGCCCACGGTCAGCCATCACCTGAAGATCGTGACGGGCGCCGGTCTGCTGCGACGCGAGAAGCGCGGCACCTGGGTCTGCGACGCGGTCGACCACGACGGCCTGGACTCGCCGCAGAGCATGCTGCGCTCGCCCGCTGACGTCCTGGTGTGACGACGAACGCCCGGGCCGCCAGTGGGGGCGGGCCGGGGCGTTCGTCGTGACCTCGCCCCGGTGCGGTGCGGCGGCGAGGTCGTGCGTCGTTGGTGATCGGCCCGCAGGTCTCCGCTCCCCGGGGCGCGAAGGGGTGAGGCCGCTGGGGATGGCCGAGGGCGCCCAGCGGGCGGGCGGCCCGGGTCCGCGCTCGTCCTGAGCAGCGCCTCCGGCCGCCGAGCGGGTACGGGGCGTCACACCGCATGGCGGTGATCCGGCCGTCGAGGACATCGCCGCGCAGCGGATACGGCCTGCCGGGGAGAGCCTGCTTTCGAAGTGGTGCCACCGGGCGCGGCCGACGCGTGCCGAGCACCGGAACATCGTCGCCCGTGAGCGTGCCGCGCCGGGGAGATGCTTCGCGCGCAACGTCACCCATCCAGCCGTTCAGCGACCGACTGGGCGCCTAGGGGCACGCAGGTGTTGCCGGATCGATAGGCGCAGGTCAGGGCGGAGCGCACAGCGGGGTGAGCGGGGGCATGCGGGAGTGGTGTCCGCCAGGAACCTGCGTCGATCATTCGGCCGGAGGGTACCCCCTGTGATGGTTCGACTGGATCGCCAGGGAAAAGAGACAGACGCTTGACGATGCAGCAAGCTGCGGCGCGGCTGCTGCGGCGGAGTCGGTGGGCAGCTGAACAGTCGGCCGACAACTCCTCCCCGCACTGTCTGGCCCGATCGCACCCCTGCTCCGCAGGACACGCTCGGCTGCCGGCCTACGACACCGGCCCGACATCGAGGATCGAGAAAAGTGAACGCGACCAGTGGTTCGAGAAGGATCGTCGGGGCGGCGGCGCTGACCTTCGCCGCGGCTCTCACTCTGAGCGCTTGCGGGGGCGGGGACGCCGGCGCCTCTGGAGACAGCCGGGAACTGTCGGGCAAGGTGAAGGTGGACGGCTCCAGCACCGTCGCGCCGTTGAGCACGGCGGCGGCGGAGTTCTTCGCCGAGGAGGCTCCCAAGGTCCAGGTGACCGTGGGCACCTCCGGTACCGGAGGCGGCTTCGAGAAGTTCTGCGCGGGCGAGACCGACATCTCGGATGCCTCCCGTCCGATCAAGGACGACGAGAAGGCGGCCTGCGACAAGAAGGGCATCACCTACGAGGAGTTCACCGTCGCCAATGACGCGCTGACCGTCGTGGTGAACAAGGACGCCGACTGGGTCGACTGTCTGACCGTGGAGCAGCTGAAGAGGATCTGGGAGCCGGGTTCGAAGGTCGACAACTGGAACCAGGTCGACCCCACGTACCCGAACGTGCCGCTGAAGCTGTTCGGCGCGGGCACCGATTCGGGCACCTTCGACTACTTCACCGACGCGATCAACGGTGAGGAAGACGCCTCCCGTACCGACTACAGCCCCACCGAGGACGACAACGTCACCGTGCAGGGCGTCGCCGGCTCGAAGGGCGGCCTCGGTTACTTCGGCTTCTCCTACTACGAGGAGAACCAGGACAAGCTCAAGGCCCTGAAGATCGACGGCGGCAAGGGCTGCGTCGCCCCCAGTGTCGAGACCGCCCAGAACGGCACGTACACCCCGCTCTCGCGGCCCCTGTTCATCTACCCCAACGGCAAGGCGCTTCAGCGGCCCGAGGTCGAGGCGTTCGTCGAGTACTACGTCGAGAACCACACCGAGATCGCCAAGGACGCCAAGTTCATCCCGCTCAACGCCGGGCAGGACAAGGAGCTCAAGGCCGACCTCGACAAGCTGAAGTCGGCGCAGTGACCATGTCCGTCGACAAGTCCGCAGAAGGGGCCGGATCCCGGTCCCTGCGGCGGACCCGCCCGCACTACGGCGAGCAGGCCATCAAGATCATCCTCATGGCTGCGGCCCTGGTGTCGGTGGCCACCACCATCGGAATCGTGGCCGCACTCATCCCGCCGACCGCCGATTTCTTCAGCAAAGTCGGTATCGGTGAGTTCCTGACCGGTACCCAGTGGTCGGCCCTGTTCGCCGACCCCCGGTACGGCGTGCTGCCGCTGCTGGTGGCCACCCTCCTCATCACCGGCATCGCCCTCCTCGTCGCGATCCCCGTCGGCCTGGGTGCGGCCGTCTACCTCAGTGAGTACGCGAACCGCCGCACCCGCAAGATCTTCAAGCCCACCCTGGAGGTCCTGGCGGGCGTGCCGACTGTCGTCTACGGCTTCTTCGCCTTCGCCTTCATCACTCCGCTGCTGCAGGACTGGTGGCCTTTCGGCGATCCGCCGGAGGTCAAGAACGCCCTGTCCGCCGGACTGGTCATGGGCGTCATGATCGTGCCGACCATCGCCTCGCTCGCCGAAGACGCCATGTCAGCGGTCCCGCATTCGCTGCGCGACGGCGCCTACGCCCTGGGTTCGGGCAAGCGTGTCGTCTCGACCCGTGTGGTGATGCCGGCCGCGCTGTCCGGGATCGTCGCCGCGTTCGTCCTGGGCGTCTCCCGCGCGATCGGCGAGACGATGATCGTCCTCATCGCCGCCGGAGCCAAGCCCGATCTCACTCTCAACCCGCTGCACGAGATGCAGACGATGACCGCGTTCATCGCAGGCGCCGCCTCAGGTGACGTGTCGACGGCTTCCTTCGAGTACAAGACGATCTTCGCCGTCGGTGCGCTGCTCTTCCTGCTGACATTCGTGATGAACATGATCAGCATCCGCCTGGTGCGCAAGTACCGCGAGGTGTACGAATGAGCGTCGTACGCGACGAGGTCGCCGACCAAGGCCCCACCCCGGCGCGCCGTCTGGCCGGGCCCCGCTTCCGGCCCGGCGAGACCGTCTTCCGCTGGCTGCTGTTCTCCTGCCTCGCGCTGGGCGTGGTGTTCCTCGCGGTCCTGTTGGTCTACATCCTCGTCGAGGCATGGCCGCGCCTGGACTCACGGCTGTGGACCAACTTCCCCTCCATCCGCCGGCCCGAGAACGCCGGCGCCCGGTCGGCGATCTTCGGCACGATCTGGGTGATCGGCTTCACCGCGCTGTTCTGCCTGCCGACCGGCATCATGGCCGCGATCTACCTGGAGGAGTACGCCGATCCCGACCGCTGGTACAACCGGCTGATCGAGCTGAACATCCAGAACCTCGCCGCCGTGCCCTCGATCATCTACGGCATCCTCGGCCTCGGCCTCCTGGCTCGCCAACTGGCCCTCGGCACCACGGTGCTGACCGCATCCCTGACCCTGTCCCTGCTGGTACTGCCGGTGGTCATCATCTCGGCCCGCGAGGCCATCAGAGCCGTACCGCAGTCCATCCGGCAGGCGTCGCTGGCGCTGGGCGCCACCCAGTGGCAGACCATCCGCCGTCAGGTGCTGCCCGCGGCGGTGCCCGGCATCGCCACCGGATCGATCCTCGCGCTGTCCCGGGCCATCGGCGAAGCCGCACCCGTGATCATGCTCGGCGCGGTGACGTACGTGGCGTTCAACCCCGAGGGGCTGCAAAGTGCCTACACCGTGCTCCCCGTGCAGATCTACGGCTGGATCAGCCAGTCCCGCGAGGAGTTCCACCACCTGGCCGCCGCGGCCATCGTCATTCTGCTCGCGCTGCTGCTCGCGATGAACGCCGCCGCGATCTGGCTCCGCAACCGTTACAGCAAGCGCTGGTGACCGCCATGAACGCTGAACGTCCCGCCGCCCAGGGAGCCCCGATGCCCGATCCCGTCAAGAGTGACCAGCAGACTCCGACCCAGGGCGGCTCCGGTGTCTTCTCCGCGGCCAGGGGCCAGCGGCGGCACGGCCGACCGGAGCCCTCTCTGGACGACCCGGTCTTCCAGATTTCCGACCTGGGCGTCTGGTACGGCTCGCTCCAGGCTGTACGCGATGTCTCCATGACGATCGGACGGCGCCAGATCACCGCGATGATCGGCCCGTCCGGCTGCGGCAAGTCCACCGTGATCCGCTGTCTGAACCGCATGAACGACCTGATCCCGGGCGCTCGCGTGGTGGGCAAAGTGGCGTACCACGGCGAAGACCTCTACGGCCCGGAGGTCGACCCCATCGAGGTGCGCCGCCGCATCGGCATGGTCTTCCAGAAGCCCAACCCCTTCCCCAAGTCGGTCTACGACAACGTCGCCTACGGGCCCCGGGTCAACGGTGTGAAGGGCAATCTCGACGACATCGTCGAGGAGGCCCTGACCGGCGCGGCCCTGTGGGACGAGGTCAGGGACAAGCTCAAGAACAGCGCACTTGCCCTCTCCGGGGGCCAGCAGCAGCGGCTGTGCATCGCCCGCGCCATCGCGGTGAAGCCCGAGGCGATCCTGATGGACGAGCCCTGCTCGGCCCTCGACCCGATCGCCACCGCCAAGATCGAGGACCTGATGGTCGGACTCGCCTCGGAGTTCACCCTCGTCATCGTCACGCACAACATGCAGCAGGCGGCGCGGATCTCGGACTACACGGCCTTCTTCACCGCGGACGTCGACGATGCCGGCGTCCGCCACGGACGGCTCGTCGAGTACGACACCACCGAGAAGCTCTTCGAGAACCCGGAGGACCGACGCACCGAGGACTACATCACCGGACGCTTCGGCTAGGAAGGAGTTCCCGTGGCACCACCGAGCGGCGACGTCCCGAGCGAGGCAATGCCTCGTCACGCACCGCCTGTCTGCCGGGCGCCCCGACGGTGCTGCCGGCCGAGGCGGACGAGGTGACGGCCGCACAGGTTGCCGACGAACACGCACCCGCACTCGCTCGGCCATGTGCAGAGCGTGGACGATCGCATCAGCCGCAGCGGGACCGCGGCCCATCATCGCGACTGTTGAAAAGGGTGGCCGGTGCGCCCTTGCCCTATCCGGCGCGGGTGATCGTGAACATGTAGCAGCCCCAGGCGACGTTGCGGCTGTGGACCTGCACCACGTCAGGCTCCGCGAGCAGTTCGGCGATCGTTCCCTCTGGATCCTGGCCGTCGTGCACTGTGGTCGCGTCGTGGATCCAGCCGCGAGCATCGTATGCCCGCAGCACCTGCGGACGTCCGCGCCAGCCCGGCGGATAACTGTTGACGTCGGCGGGTCCCGCGCAGGGTTCAGCGTGTGCGAGCACGGCGCCGACCTCACGGTAGGGGCTGGCCGGGAGCGGCGGCCGGTAACCGAAGAGCAGCAGGTCCTCGCCGGGCTCGGCGTTGCGCAGACAGCACCGGAGGGGATCGCCGCCCTCGGCGGTGACACGCTCCACACGATTCCCGAAGGCGTCGACTCCACTGGCGCGCACACTGTCCAGCACCTCAGCGGGCAGCGCATGGACGCGGAAGGCGACCGTCGATGTCGTAGTCATGTATCCACACTCTCGACTCGGCACTGATCGCGCTGGCGGATATCAGACGTCACATTCAATACAGGACGCGCAACCCCGCCCAAGAGAACAAAGGTTGCCTGACACGGCACTGGAAGACCTGGGGCTGGAGGTCCGGCCGAGTCGGCGCGGTGCGGCAACCGGCGAAGACCGCTCAGCGGAAGACGAAGGGAACGAGGTGGGCGCGGGGGTGCAGAGCGTTGCGGTGCAGTCGGTGGGTCCGGAGCCGATGACGATGACGTCGCGGACTCGCCGGCGCTCCGGCTCATGCCGTCTTCGCCGGGGTGATCTCCTCGATCAGGTCCGCGACGAGCTTCTTGATCTCGTCACGGATCGGACGTACGGCCTCGACGCCCTGCCCGGCCGGGTCGTCCAGCTTCCAGTCCAGGTAGCGCTTGCCGGGGAAGACGGGGCAGGTGTCGCCGCAGCCCATGGTGATGCAGACGTCGGACTCCTTGACGGCGTCCACAGTGAGGATCTTGGGCGTCTCGGCGGAGATGTCGATGCCGACCTCGCACATGGCCTCGACGGCGGCCGGATTGACCTGGTCGGCCGGGGCCGAGCCGGCCGAGCGGACCTCGACGCGGTCCCCGGCCAGGTGGGTCAGCCACGCGGCGGCCATCTGGGAGCGGCCGGCGTTGTGAACACAGACGAACAGGACGGAGGGCTTCTCGGACATCGCAGGTCTCTCTCTTGTCTCGCGAGGGGTGCCTGGCCACGTCACGCGCCGTTGCATCAGGCACGATCGACATCAGCGCCTGATGGCGTCAGCGTCCACTGATGTGAGAGTATCAGCCCATGATGACGTCAGTCGACACTGAACTGATTCGGGTTCTGGCGGACCCGCTCAGGCTCCAGATCGTGACCCTGCTCGCCAAGGAAACGCTCTGCACCAGCCACCTCGTGGAGGAGACAGGCGCGCGGCAGACCAATCTCTCCAACCACCTGAAGGTGCTGCGCGAGGCGGGGGTCGTGGAGACCGAGCCATGCGGCCGGTTCACCTACTACCGGCTCCGCCCGGAGGTCATCGCTTCGCTCGCCGGTCGGTTCGCCGACCTCGCGGAGACCGCGCGCGCCACCGCCGAGGCGAACATCAAACGGTCCTGTCCCTGATCACCGCGATCAGCGCGCATGGTCGCGACTGCTCACATGGAGGAGCCCAGTTGAGCGCCACCGAGGCCGCTTCCCCCGAGACCGCCGCGGACACCGCGATCACCGCCACCACCGAGCCGCAGCCGGCGCCGGGGGCCGCCCCGCCCCGGACCCCGCTCGTGGCCCGCGCTGCTGCCGAACTGGTCGGCACCGCCGCCCTGGTCGCGGTGGTGGTCGGCTCCGGCATCCAAGCCACCGAGCTGACCCAGGACGTGGGCGTGCAACTGCTGGCCAACTCGATCGCGACGGTCTGCGGGCTCGGCGTGCTGATCGCCCTCCTCGGGCCGGTCTCCGGCGCGCACTTCAACCCCGCCGTCACCCTGGTCGACTGGTGGACCGCCCGCCGCGGCGGAGCGGGGGTCACCGCCCGCGAGGCTGCCGTGTACGTACCCGCGCAGGTCCTCGGGGCGATCGCGGGAGCCCTCCTGGCCGACGCGATGTTCGGCGAGCCGCTGGTCAAGTGGTCCACGCACGACCGCTCGGCCGGAAACCTGCTGCTCGGCGAGGTCGTCGCCACCGCCGGCCTGATCCTGCTGATCTTCGGCCTGGCCCGCACCGACCGGCTGCGCTTCGCACCCGTCGCCGTCGCCTCGTACATCGGCGCCGCCTACTGGTTCACGTCCTCGACCTCGTTCGCCAACCCGGCGGTGACCATCGGGCGGGCGTTCACCGACACCTTCGCCGGTATCGCTCCCGCTTCGGTACCGGGCTTCATCGGCGCCCAACTGGCCGGTGCCGTGGTGGGGCTCGCCCTGGTGGCCCTCATCTTCATGCAGGGCCGGGCCGCTGGGGCGCAGCGCGCCGCATGACATCGCAGACACAGGTGGTGGTGATCGGCGACCAGGCAGGGCTCGCCGCCGATCACCAGCTGCGCCGCCTCGGCGTGGACGGCGTCATGGTTGATGCGCAGTCCGAGCCGGCCGGTGCGTGACAGCACACCTGGGACTCACTGCACCTGTTCTCCCTGGCGGCCGGCGCTGCCCCACCTCGGCCTGCGCGGACCACGCCGCCGTGTCGCCCCGCGAGATCTCAGCCCTGCTGACCTACGGACACCGACCCGAGCGGATCAGGACAGGGTGCTCACCACTTCGCGGACCTGCGCGGCCACCCCGTCCGGCAGCGGCGCGTAGTGGATACGGGAGAGGCCCTTCTGGCCTTCCTCGCTTGCCGTGTAGGTCAGGAAGGACTTGAGGACGGGCAGGACGTCGGCCTGGTTGCCCTTGGCGCAGACGACCTCATACGTGACGAGGACGATCGGGTACGCCCCGGGTGCCCGGGTTCCGTAGTCGAATTTCAATGTCATGTCCTTGCCGCGGCCGACGACTTCGGCTGCCGCGATGCCGGCCGACGCGGTCTCCGCGGAGGCGGCGACCGGCTCCGGCGCGCCGGTATCCAGCCTGACCGTGGGAATGTTCCCCCGCTGGGCGAAGGACAATTCGAAGTAGCCGATGGCGCCGTCCGTGCTGCTCACCTCCGACGCCACCCCGTCGGAACCGGCTGCCGAATGACCTCCCTCGGCCTGCCATGCCTTTTCCTTCGGGTAGGGCCACTCGTCCCGCGCGGCTCCGGCGAGGTAGGCGTTCAGGTTCTGAGTCGTGCCCGACTCGTCGGAGCGGTGCACTGCGCTGATCGGGGTTGCGGGGAGCTGGAGGCCGGGGTTGAGGCGCTTGATCTCCTCGTCGTTCCAAACAGTGATCTCGGAGGCGAAGATCCTGGCGAGGGCGGGGGCATCGAGGACGAGGTCCTTCACGCCCGAGAGGTTGTAGCCGATGGCTATGGGCCCGCCGACCATCGGCAGGTTGATGGCGCTGCTTCCCGGACACACGTCACGGGAAATCTCGATCTCGTCCGGCTTGAGCGCGCTGTCGGTTCCACCGAGCACAGTCGCTCCGCGCAAGAACTGGGCAACCCCGCCGCCCGATCCGATGGGCACATAGCGGATCTGCACACCTGGACACGCACTCTGGTACTCGTGCATCCAGTGCTGCATCGCATTCTGCTGGGCAGAGGAGCCGGACGCCGCGAGCTGACCGTTCTGCGCGCACTCGATCCGACTCGTCCGTGTGACGGAGGGCAGGGCATCACTCGCGTCGCCGCGACCACACGCCGAGAGGCACACCGCGCCCCCCACTGCCGCCACCATCACGGTGTACCGACGCCTGTGGTCCATCCGTCGCATCTGCACCAGCAGTTCCTTTCCGAGGGCCAGGAACACAGATGCTTGCCGATATCCAGACTGCTGTGGTGACGCATCGGCGAACATCGGCTGTCGCCCTGCCACCTCTTGGGTGGCCGGGGCTTTACGTGATCCCGCTGTCCCGCCTCGTCGGCAACGTCGAGGCCCTCCGTCGCCGCTGTGTGCTGGAACCCGGTACGCAGGTGGTCGGGAGAGGCTGGAGCGGAACAGCGCGCGCACCGGTCGGCTGCGCCGACCTGCGGATTGCCCGTTACCGTCTTTCGGAGAGCGGTGCTGAGGTGCCGACGGGCGGTCACGGGGCCAGGAGCAGGTCACGGGACCGCCGGATCCGGATTTTGAGCCGCTCGACCGGCTGTACACTCGGCCCATGGGTCGCACAAGTGCCATGAGGGAGTGCCTGCAGCAGGCCACCTGTGCGCTGTGCCCGGTGGTTGCGGGTTCGGCAGTCGTAGGCCCGGCGACCACGGCTGACGTCGAAGCGCCCGAGACCGCCCGCATTGCATTGCACGGCCACGGCTAGCGATCCTCAGCCGCCCCCGTCCGGGGCCCTGCCCCTGGCTTCCTCCTCTTCCAAGAACACCGCAGGACTTCTTCTGCCGGGCTGAACTGTCGCGTCCGGCTCTCGTCGGACGTGTCTCCGCTCCTTGCTCCACATCATCACCGCAGCTTCCGGCGCGCCGCCGTCGCTGCCGCTTGGCGACGGCCGTACGCGGGCCCGAGCCGCCTCGAAGGGACCATCGTGAAGCTGAGCGAGCTGCTGGCCGGGCAGGAGCACCAGGTGCTCCAGGGTGACCCCGACAAGACCTGGATCACCGCGGGAACGACCTTCGACGCCAACCGGGTAATGCCGGGTTCGTTGTTCATCGCAGTGCCCGGCCACTGTGAAGGCGGTCCCGGCTCCGTGGGGCCGGCCTTCGCACGCGGCGCTGCCGCGGTGATCGTCGACGGCAGGGAACCGGCGCTTCCCACGTCGGTGTGGGCTTCGGTGCCGGGCGTGTGTGCGGTGCAGGTGCCGGATACCCGGAAGGTGGCTGCGGTCGTTGCCGCCCGCTACTTCGGCGAGCCGGGGCGTCAGATGGACATGGTGGCGATCACCGGCACCAACGGAAAAACGTCGGTGTCCTACATGGTCGAGTCGGTGCTGCGGATCTCCGAGGGCGCAAAGGTGGGGGTCATCGGCACGGCCGGCAGCCGGATCGGCGACGAGCTGATCCCGATGCCGAGGTCGGCGCTGACCACGCCGGAGTCGCCGGATCTGCAGTACCTACTGGGGTGCATGCGCGACCGCGGGACCGGCAGCGTGGTGCTGGAGGCTACGTCGATGGCCCTGCTCACACACAGGGTGGACCGTACCTTCATCGACGTCGGTGTCTTCACCAACCTGACGCAGGATCACCTGGACGATCACGGAACCATGGCGAACTACCGGGACGCCAAGCTGCGTCTCTTCCAGGGCTTGTGTCAGCGCGCGGTGGTCAATGCCGACGATCCCGTGGGCGTCGGGATCCAGACGATGATGCCCGGCGCGGTAACCACGTACGCCCTTGATGCCCAGGCGGACTACCGGGCCACCGACATCACCGTGGACGCCTCCGGAACACGGTTCAACCTGCACCATGACGGCAGCAAGTATCCGGCGTCGATCCCCGTCCCGGGCCGGTTCTCGGTGGCCAACGCGCTGGCCACCGTGGCGGCCTGCCACATCCTGGGGCACGACTTGGACGGGCTGGTCGCCGCGCTCGACCGGATGCCTCCCGTCCCCGGCCGGTTCGAGCGCTTTCAAACCCCCCGCGGTACATCGGTGATCGTGGACTACGCCCACTCACCGGACTCCTTGAACAAGGTACTGACAGCTATTCGCGGCTTCGCCCGCGGGCAGGTCATCACCGTCTTCGGCTGCGGCGGGGACCGGGACACGACCAAGCGGGTCGACATGGGGAGGATCGCCGGGACCCACTCCGACCTCTGTGTCCTCACTTCGGACAACCCCCGCAACGAAGACCCGCAGGCCATCCTGGACCAGATCGCCCCGGGCCTGGCGGCGACCGGTACACCGTTCGAACGGTTTGCCGACCGCCGTCAGGCGGTCGCCTTTGCCCTGTCCGTCGCGGGCCCGGACGACATTGTGCTCATCGCCGGGAAGGGCAGCGAGCCGCACCAGATCGTCGGTGAAAAGCTGCTCCCCTACAGCGACATGGCAACTGTGCTCGAACTCGCCGGGCCGTAGCGGCCCCTGTCCTTCCCTGTAGATCCATGTGTCCTCACCGCGCCCACCATCCCCCGTGGATGGACGGCCTCTCGCAGGTCTGCCGACGGTGCGATCAGCCCGGTCGTGGTCCCGCCTGAACAGCCGCACCAGAGCTTCTGCAACGGGGGGTGAGTTGCGGTGCGGCCGATAGTGCGGCCACCGTCGGGCGACACCTCTACGGCTGTTGTGCTCGCCCGCGTGCTCGCCGCTCACCGTGGGCAGGGGTTCGGCGGACAACTGTATGCGCGAGGGTGAGGCAAGCGGGGAGTCTTGGCCAGGGATGCGTGTCGGCACCCTCCCTACGATCTACGGCTGGTCCCGCGGTGTGCCGGTTCCAAGACGCTCGGGCTGCGTGCCCGGCCCGTATGCGCGTCATTGGGGGAGTGGGTACGCCCATCGAAGCTCGATCGCCGGCACTGGCGGTCGGGCCACGGCTGTGCCGGGCGGTCGCCGGTCAGAGCGATGGATGGGCAGGCCCGTCAGGACGGATTGCGCACGGCTGGGAAGCAGCGAGCCACGGTTTGCACGGGAACTCACACCAAGTAAATTAGTTCAAAAGGGTGAATGACGTGCATAGTCCTCATTGCGGTTCACGTCGTCGATCCCGGGCGTCCAAGGTCTCGGAAGTGGATCAGGGAAGAGTGCACGCTTGAGTTGGTGACTCGCCCGCAGGGCTCCCGGACATCGCACCGGAGCGTGCTTGCATGCTCCAAAGACGGGTCGTCGTCCGTGCCGGGCCTCGCGCCCCGGACGCCGCGCCGGACTGCCTCATCGCTCCACCGCGGTGGCCTGGTGACCAGCCCCGCCACCTCGGAGCTGTCGTCGCAGTGAGGATGGTTCGGATGGATTTGAACACGATCACCTCGGTGGTCGAGGTGCCCACCCGCGCGACGCAGGCGACGTGGCAGCCGGGCGACGCGTGGCTCGCCGGCGGCACGTGGCTGTTCTCCGAGCCGCAGCCGGAGCTTCGACGGCTCATCGATCTGAGGGGCTTCGGCTGGCAATCGCTGCAGATCGACGCGCAGGGGCTCGAAATCGCCGCGACGTGCACACTGGCGCAGTTGTTCATGACCGAGACACCGCCTGAGTGGATTGCGGCGCCACTGCTCGACCAGTGCCGCCGGGCGCTGCTGGGCTCCTTCAAGGTCTGGAGCGAGGCAACCGTGGGCGGCAATGTCTGCCTGTCGCTGCCGGCGGGCCCGATGATCTCGCTGACCACGTCTCTCGACGGCATCTGCACCATCTGGACTCCCGAAGGCGGAGAGCGACAGGTCCGAGCCGCCGACTTCGTCACCGGTCCCGGCTGCAACGTGCTGGGACCCGGTGAACTGCTGCGTTCGATCACTCTGCCGTCCTCCGCGATGCGCTGCCGCACGGCCTTTCGCCGGATTTCGCTTGCTCCGCACGGTCGTTCCGCAGCGCTGCTCATCGGCAGGCGGTCACCCGACGACGGTTCGTTCGTGCTCACGGTGACCGCATCCACCGTCCGTCCGGTTCAGCTGGCGTTCCCCGGCCTGCCCGGTCCGGGTGAGCTTCTTGCCGCCCTCGATCAAACCGTGGCTCCGGAGCTCTACCACCTCGACGTGCATGGAGCGCCGGCATGGCGCCGCCACATGACCGACCGGTTCGCCGAGGAGATCCGGTCCGAGCTCTTGGAGCGAAACGAGGGGGGACACCGATGAAGATCGAGGTGAACGGCCAGATCTTCAGTGAGCGGGCCCGCCCGGGACAGTGCCTGCGCACGTACCTGCGGGACCTCGGCTGGCTCGGTGTGAAGATGGGCTGTGACGCGGGTGACTGCGGAGCGTGCACCGTTCACATCGACGGCCGACCGGTGCACAGTTGTCTGTTCCCCGCGCTCCGCGCGGCCGGCCACCGGGTGACGACGGTCGAAGGACTCGCCCGCGACGGGGAACTGCACCCGGTGCAACGCGACTTCCTGTCGGCGCAGGGCTTCCAGTGCGGATTCTGCACCGCTGGGATGATGATGACGGTGGCCTCTCTCGACTCCGACCAGCGGCAGGATCTCCCCCGGGCGCTGAAGGGGAACCTGTGCCGGTGCACCGGTTACCGCTCGGTGGAGGACGCCATCCGCGGAGTCGTGCACGTCGAGGAGGATCCGCAGGTGGAGCCGTGTGGGCGGAACCTGCCTGCCGCGGACAGTCGCGAGGTGGTGACCGGAACGGCCCGCTACACCCTGGACGTCTCCATGGAGGGCCTGCTCCACCTCAAACTGCTGCGCTCGCCGCACGCACACGCCCGAATCGTGGCGATCGACACGAGTGCCGCACGTGCCGTTCCCGGGGTGCAGGCCGTGTTCACCCACGAGGACTCGCCGCGGCGGCTCTTCTCGACGGGACGGCACGAGGACCCCGCGGACGATCCTGCTGACACACTGCTCTTCGACGATGCCGTCCGGTTCGCCGGGCAGCGGGTCGCGGCCGTTGTGGCCGACACCGTGGCAGCCGCGGAGGAGGGCTGCCGCCGGCTTGCCGTCACCTACGAAGTCCTGCCGGGTGTGTTCGACCCCGAAGAGGCCATGGCGCCCGGCGCCCCCGTGCTGCATGGCGACAAGGGGTCCGAGCAGCGCATCGCGTGCGCCGAGCGCAACATCCCGGTCGAGGTGCACGGGGACATCGGCGATGTCGAGGCGGGCTTCGCGCAGGCCGATGTCGTGCACGAGAAGAGGTACGTCTCCCAGCGCGTCCAGCACGCACACCTGGAGAGCCACGCCTCGATCGCTTGGCTGGACGACTCCGGCCGCCTCACCGTACGGACGAGCAGCCAGGTACCGTTCCTCACCAAGCAGGCGCTGTGCACCCTCTTCGACCTGCCTGCCGAGCGTGTACGGGTGCTGTGCGGCCGCGTCGGCGGCGGCTTCGGCGCCAAGCAGGAGATGCTGACCGAGGATGTCGTCGCGCTGGCGACCCTGAGGACCGGGCGGCCGGTGCAGCTGGAGTTCACGCGTGAGGAGCAGTTCACCGCCGCGACGACCCGCCACCCGATGACGGTGCACGTCAAGGCCGCCGCGCGGCGCGACGGGACGCTCACGGCCCTGCAGCTGCGGGTCGTCTCCAACACCGGTGCGTACGGCAACCACGCCAGCACGGTTTTCCACGCCTGCAACGAGTCGATCGCCGTCTACCGGTGCGCGAACAAGAAGGTGGACGGGTACAGCGTCTACACCAACACCATGCCTTCCGGTGCCTTCCGTGGGTACGGGCTCAGCCAGTCCATCTTCGCCGTCGAATCGGCGATGGACGAACTCGCCCGCGCCCTGGCAATGGACCCGATCGCCTTCCGGGAGCGGAACGTCATCGGTCCCGGCGACCCGATGGTGTCCTTCAGTACAGCGAAGGACGACGTCGAGATCGGCAGCTACGGTCTGGACCAGTGCCTGAACCTCGTTGGTGAGGCACTGCGCCGCGGCAACGGCGTGCAGGCCCCCGCGGAGGACTGGCTGACCGGACAGGGCGTGGCACTGGCAATGATCGACACGATCCCGCCGCGAGGACACCGCTCCGAGGCACGGATCAGGGTGCTGGACGACGGCGGCTACCAACTGGCGGTCGGCACAGCAGAGTTCGGCAATGGCACAACGACCGTGCACCAGCAGCTCGCCGCCTCCGTGCTCGGTACGAGCCCTTACCGGATCCGGGTCGTACAGGCCGACACGGACCAAGTCAGCCATGACACCGGGACGTTCGGCTCGACCGGGACCGTGGTCGCCGGTCTTGCCTCCACGCGTGCGGCGGAAGCGCTGCGTGAGCGCATCATCGCTGCCGCCGGCGAGTACGCCGACGTGGACCTGTCCTCCTGTGAGCTCCACGGCGACGACGTGCGCTCCGGCGGCGTGCGTGTCCCGCTCGCCGACCTATGGGCGGCGGCGAAGGCAGCCGGTGGGGAACTCCTCGCAATCGGCAGATGCGACGGCACACCACGTTCGGTGGCATTCAACGTCCACGGCTTTCGGGTGGCGGTGCATGCCGGAACCGGCGAGATCAGGATTCTGCAGAGCGTCCATGCGGCGGACGCCGGCCGCGTCATCAACCCGATGCAGTGTCGAGGACAGATCGACGGCGGAGTCGCGCAGGCCCTGGGGGCGGCGATGTACGAGTCGGTGACGGTGGACGAGGCCGGACATGTCACTACGGCGACCTTCCGCAACTATCACATCCCGGCCTTCGGCGACGTGCCACGGACCGAGGTGTACTTCGCCGAAACAGCCGATGTCCTCGGTCCGCTGGGGGCCAAGTCGATGAGCGAGAGTCCGTTCAACCCGGTGGCTCCCGCCCTGGCCAATGCGGTGCGAGACGCCACCGGAATCCGATTCGGCACGCTGCCACTGTCCCGCGACCACGTCAGTCTCACCATCGCCGCCGACCAGGGAACATACGTCCCGCCGACCGTCCGCCGGGCTCCGGGGAAATAGTGGCTCGACCACCGCAGGCGGCCCATTGACTCCCACGCCTGGTCGCAAGCGCGTCCGATCGGATTTTCGTCGTCCTCAAGAGCGCAAGGCGGGTCCGTCCGAGCCCGGCCGTGTCCCTCGCCGCCCCGCACCGGCCTCGTATCTCCAGGAGAACCGGCGGTCATGTCCGCCTTATCCGCACCGCAATCGGGTAGTGGGCCGAGATGTTCAGGCATCGACGAGTACGGGTCGTGATCGTTCTGCTGAGCAGCTGGGTGGCGCTGACGGCTGTGGAGCGGTGGGGGGAGCGCGTCCCTTGGCCGACCGCGGGGGTGGCCGGGCTGTCGTGGTCGTGTGTGGTGGCAGGTACCTGGTGGTTCGCCGAGTGGACGCAGACGCGGCACCGAGCAGGCGCCCCGTGCGCCGGGGACGCGGGGCCCACCGACGGTGAGCCGGTGAGGAGTGACGTACCGCCCCATGCGGAGGGCCCGGCGGGCAAGACCGCATCGCGCCCCTCACCCTGACAGGACCTGCGCGCACCGGACCGAGTACCTGGTGAAGAAGGCGTCCAGGGCCCACGTCGCCTCCTGGCCCGGAGGGAAGCGGAATGGAGCGCGCCTGCGGGCGTTCAGGCAGGAATTCGAAGAGGATGGGGAACCTACTGAAATTTTTCGACGCGAGGCACCGTTGCGGAGGCGCCGTGGACACCTGGGCGACGTGGACCACCCAGGGAATCATCGCTGGCTCGGGCGGCGTGGGGACCGCCGAGGGAGGTCCGATCACGGGAGACCTGACGGTGCACACCACCTGGATCGAAGGCCTGGCACAGGTGACCGTGCAGCACACGGGCGCGACGGAGTGGTACGCCATGCAGGGCAGTCCCGTACCCGCGGCCGACGAGGACACCGGCAGGGCCGTGCATCAGGCAGCCGTGGAGACGGTCAAGGCAGGGGGCGGCGCCGCCCTCACGTTCCCTGTCTGAGTGGCTCATTCCCTGCTCACGGGTCCGGCGGGGACGCACCACACCGAAGGGTGCGAGGCGGACGGGTCCGGCGTGCTCATCAACGCTGCGGGATCCGGGCCGGCACCCGGCCTGGGCGCCCGGGTGCCGGAGAGGTGGCGGGGCGGCCCATCGCGGGGCGGATGGCGACGACAGCCTCAAGATGGCGTTCCTGTGGGTCTTCACCGCAGGGAGGACGATTTCCCCCAGCAGTCGCATGGTCCACGACGCTGAGCAGCTGCTGAGTTCCCCCGCAGCCGCGACCTGGTCGGCCTCTGATGTTCCCTCAGCGGCGGCCGAGAAGTTCGGTGATGCGGATGAAGCCGTCTGTGGCGTGACCTCGTCCGATGGCACGGCGGGCCATGCCTTCGGCTGCACGCATCACGCCCGCATCGATGCCGTGCGCCTCGGAGGTGTGGACGATATGGGCCATGGACGATACCGCCGAGGTGATCGGGTTGCCCTCGCCCGAGAAGCTGCCGTTGCCCACTTCCTGTGCGGTCTGCTCGAAGACCGGAGGCAGGATCGCGCCGATGCCTTTGGCGAACGGCGCCAGCTCCCGCGCGGTGATACCTTCCGCCTTGGCCACTGCCAGTGCGTGGGCATAGCCCGCCATCGCGGTCCAGAAGATGTCGAGCAGCGCGATGTCGTAGGCGGCTGCCCGACCGATGTCCTCGCCCACGTGAGTGTGGGTGCCGCCCAGCGCATCCAGCACCGGGCGGTGCTCCCTGTAGAGCTCCTCCGGGCCGCTGTGGATGAACACCGCGGCCGGTGTTCCGATTGTCGTGATCGGTGTCATGATCGCGCCATCCAGGTATCGGATGCCGTGTCCGGCCGCCCATCCGGCGGTGTCCCGGGCCCGGTCCGGCGTATCGGCGGACAGGTTCACCACCGTGCGCCCCTTGAGGGCATCGGCGACCGCGCCGCGCCGCAGAACAACGTCGGACGCGTCGTAGTTCACGACGCAGACCACGATCAACCCGCTGGCGGCGACCGCCGCTTCGACCGACAGGGCGCCGGCCGCGCCCCGTTCGATCAGCTCCCGATCCCTGCCCGGCGTCCGGTTCCAGACCGTGGTGGGCAGGCCGGCATCCAGGAACGCGCCGGCCAGGGACCGGCCCATCGGCCCCAGACCCAGCACGGTGACGGCAGACTGTTCGGTGCGCGAGGACATGACCTCAACTCCTCCATGAATATCGGCAAACTTGGTGAAAGGGACGAAAATGACGCGCGGCCGTGCACAGGACCCCAATGTCTGCGGAGTTACCGCCGCGATCGCCGTGATCGACGGCAAGTGGAAGACCGCTCTCCTGTGGCTGCTGGAATCCGGTCCGCACCGCCCCGGCGAGCTGCGCCGGCGGCTGACCGGCCTCAGCGAGAAGGTGCTGACGCAGGCGTTGCGCGAGATGGAGGCCGACGGACTGGTGGACCGAGAGGTTCACGATGTACTGCCGCTGAAGACTGTGTACTCCCTGACCCCCTTCGGCCGTGAACTCTCCGAGGCGTTGGCCCCCCTCTCCGACTGGGGTCACCGACGCCTGGAGATGCTCGCCGAAGCCCACCCGGTTTCCTGACGCAACGCCAACCTTCCCCGCCCCGACCGGATCTGGCCCGACCGCCCACAACCAGATTCCCCTCGCCGGCACCTGACGCCAAGTACCCACAAATAAGTGGCTATCGCAGGCGGCGTGGGGTGCTGGTGCGGTCGCCGCCGGCCTGACGCTGGTTGGCGACTGTTCCGCGCTCGTCGAACTCCTCGCCAGACAAATATCCATGACCAGATATCAGTCAATCCCGCTTTTTCCGCGGAACCTGGTGGCAGGCGAGCCCGAAGGGGACCTGCGACATACGCAAAGGTCAGGCAAGTAACCAAGTCCCGTCAATCCTGCCGGAAGAGAGCTGCCGGACCAGGTCGGTGCGCCCCTAGACTTTCGCCCATCAGGCGGACTCTCTGCATATTTGAGGAGTAGTTATGAGGCGCCTTCGCCGCTTCGCGGCTTCGGCAGCAGTCGTCACCACGCTGATGGCGGGTACATCAGCACTCTCCATAGGGACCGCGTCGGCTGCCAGGTCGGCCCCCGCCGCACCGGCGGGCGAGACAGGGGCAGCCGCCTACTACTGTGGTTACCACGGCGCGGTCACTCCGCCCACCGTCCGGCGGGGCAGCACGGGCAATGCCGTACGGGAGGCCCAGTGTCTCCTGCGGTTCTGGGGCTTCTACATCGGGCCGAGCGGCATCGACGGGGACTTCGGCGGTTACACCGACGCGGCCACCAGGGACTTCCAGCGCACGTGCCGCATCGGCGTCGACGGCATCATCGGCCCCACCACCTGGAACCGGCTGCGCAACGGCTGCTGACTCCCGAGCACCCACCATGCCGGTCCGGGGCTCATGCACCGGACCGGCGCCACGCCTTTTCCCGCTTCCTGACCGCCCCGATTGATCAAGCCCTGTTGTCGGCCAAGAGCTCGGTTCTGAGGGTGTCGTACGCCCATTGCTCCCACTTGACCAGTGGCCGTGCGCGATCGCGGGTCAGGACCAGGAAGAGCTCTGGGCTGAGGGCAGCCCTTTTCCTGGCGCGCCACTGGCCTCACGTGCGGTGCGGCGCGGTGAACGCAGGTGGGCCGGGCCGGAGGGGATCTCCGGCCCGGCCCACCATGCGACCTGGCTTGCTACCAGCGGTACCAGCGACCGCGTCGGCCGCCGCTGGCCGCGGGCCGGACGATGAATCCGAGCAGCCATACCACGAGCACGATGACTGCTATCCACCACAGCGCCTTAAGTGCGAATCCGGCTCCGAAAAGGATGAGTGCGAGAAGCAGAACGAGAAGCAGGGGAACCATGATTATCAACCTCCGGAAAGTCATGTGCCCCACGATTGAACGGTCATACACGCGAGTTCATGGGTTTGATCCGCACGGGCCGGGACAGAAGATTCGGCCGTTGCTCCCCGGCCCTGCCGGCGCGGCGGTACCTCCGTTCGTTGCGTGTGTACAGTCGGCACGCCTCGGCGGTTGCCGGACCCACGAGGCGGCCTTCCCCGACCGGCCAGGTGGAGCCATGACCAGCACACGCAACGAGCCAGAACTGTCCCCCGAAGCCGCCGAGCCGCAGCCCACCGCGTTGGCAGAGCGCAAGCAGCGGATGCGGCGCCGTCTGGAACGCCTCATCGGAATAGCCGCCACGGAAGGCAATGCGCTGCTGCCGCTGCGCAACGGGGACGAGATCTTCGCGGCGATGCTGCAGAGCATCCGCAGTGCCGAGCACACCGTCGACATGATGACCTTCGTGTATTGGCGCGGCGACATAGCCCGCCAGTTCGCCGAGGCGCTGGCCGACCGGGCCCGCAACGGTGTGCGCGTGCGACTGCTGCTGGACGGCTTCGGCAGCCGGCTCATCGAACAGGACCTTCTGGATCTGATGGACCGGGCCGGGGCCGACGTGGCGTGGTTTCGCAAACCCCTGTACCTGTCGCCCTTCAAGCAGAATCACCGCTGTCACCGCAAGGTGCTGGTCGTCGACGAACACCTCGCCTACACCGGTGGGGTGGGAATCGCCGAGGAATGGTGCGGCAACGCCCGCAACGAGAACGAGTGGCGCGACACCCACGTCCAGGTACGTGGTCCCGCGGTGGACGGCATCGCCGCCGCCTTCGCGCAGAACTGGGCCGAGTGCCACGACACACTCTTCGACACGCGGGATCGCTTCACCGACCACATGCCGCAGGGCGACGCCGTGGTGCAGGTCGTCCGGGGATCGGCCAGCTTCGGCTGGCAGGACATGCAGACCCTCATCCGGGTCATGCTCGAATCCGCCGAGGAACGCTTCCGTGTGGCCACCGCCTACTTCGCCCCCGACGCCTGCTTCATCGATCTGCTGTGCGCGGCAGCTCGGCGAGGCGTCGAAGTGGAGATCCTGCTCCCGGGCCCCCACACCGACAAGCGCGTCTGCCAGCTGGCCGGTCAGAACTACTACGAGGACCTTCTCGTCTGTGGGGTGCGCATCTTCCAGTACCAGCCGACGATGATGCACGCCAAGGTCATCACCGTTGACCGGGTCGCCGCCCTGATCGGATCCACCAACTTCAACCGACGCTCCCTCGACCACGACGAAGAAGTCATGCTCGCCGTCCTGGACGAAGACTTCACCGCCACCCTGGACCAGCACTTCGACGAGGACCTGCAGGCCAGCCGGCGGATCGCGACAGGCCGCTGGAAGAGACGCTCGGCCGCACAACGTATCCGCGAGGTGGCCGTCGCCCCCATCCGCCGGTTCCTCTAGCGCCCCGACAGGGCCTGGCACCACGGGCCGGCCATCGGGGAAGTGGCCAGCCGCAAGACCAACGGCCCCGGCTGCCACCCCGTGGCCAGGACACCGCAGGTCGCATACGCGCGGCGCGGGCGGGCAGACGCCTCTCACCAATCCGAAGGAGTCCGCTCGTGATAATCGTCGCCGTCGTTGCCGTGTGTGTGGTCCTGGCCGTGCTGGCGTTCTTCGTCCCTCGCATCTCCCGCCACCCCGAACGTGGCACGCAGCGTTCCCTCGGCGCCGGCGCGCGTGCCGGCGGCAAGGCCCCCGGCATCCTGGGCCGGCTCCTCAGGAAGCCCTTCCACAGCAGTTCCCGCGCCGTGGGCCGCAGCGGCTCGGCAGGCCGCCGGGCCCGCGGCCGCATGCCTTTCTGACCGCTGTGAAGCCGGGCCGGCGGACGTACGGCTCTGGGGCAGCCGCTGTCTCGACGGGGGTGGTGCGGTCGATCCCGGATCGCAGAGCCCCTCGACAGGAGGGGATCGGCTGCGCCCCCGCCGGTGACCTACCGCGCTGTGCGTGAGCCGGCGCACGTACCGCTTGTGGACCGGGCCGAGACCACAGGTCTGGCAAGTACGAGCACCGTGTCGACCGATGAGGTGCCTGTAAGGCAAGCGTCAGATCAGGTGGGGACGGAGGCTGGGGCGCCGAGGATCTGTGCCCAAACGCGCTTGCCGTCGGCGTAGCTGTCGACTCCCCATCCCGCTGCCAGGTGATCCAGAAGGTGGAGCCCAAAGCCGCCGGTGACGCTGTTGACGTCGGGCGTTCGCTGAGCAGGCTGTGCGGGGTTCCCGTCACGGACGGTGAGCGTGACGCCGTCGGGGGTCGGGTCGAGATGCAGCCAGGCATCCGTGCCGGCATGACGGTGTGCGTTGGTCACCAGCTCGGACACCAGCAGCACCACTACCTCGATACGCTCCGGTGCCCAGTCCCAGGTCTTGAGTGCGGCAGCCGTCAGATCGCGAGCATGGGCGAAGGCGCCCTGCCCCTGGGGAATGCGCCAGACGCGCCCTCTTGTGTTCATCACATCCACCCGCATCCTGGGCCGCACTCGCAAACGTCGCGAGGAAGAGTACGCGATGCCACGAGGTTGCCTTGAACGCTATGGGGTGCGGCGACGGTACAACCGTATCCCCGCGCGCTGACACCTGCGGCGGGGGAGCGGGTGCCGGTCAGCCGGTGGTGAGCAGTCCTTCGCGCAGGCGCGCGAGAGCTCGTGAGAGCAGGCGGGAGACGTGCATCTGCCTGACGCCGAGCCGTTCACCGATCTGGGACTGCCTCAGCTCCTCGACGAAACGGAAGCAGAGGATCTGCCGGTCGCGTTCTTCGAGGCCGACGATGAGCAGGGCGAGGGCATGGAAGTCCTCGATCAGCTCCATCGCCGGGTCCTCGGCCCCGATGAAGCCGGCGAGCGTGGCCTCACCTTCGGAGTTGTCGACCTCTTCTTCCCCCCGGACCTCATGCACAGGGACGTCAAGAACGTCGGCGGATTCGACGGGCTCCCGCTTCGGTTCGGCGACACGGACTCCGGCGGCAGGTGATCGCGTCCACCGCCTCGTTTTCCTCGGCATGCCACGCCGGGGTACGCTGCGGCATATTTGCCGTACGACAACGGTCGTGCCGACGTAGCGAGACGTCGAGGGGCGGCCCGGGCCAGGGCTGTGGCGGTGTCCCGTCCTCCGGCGGGGTGCCTGACGAGGTTGACGAGGAATGGTCATGGCTGAGACGACGGTCGAGAACGCACGTCCGGTACAGCGGTCACGTGCGCGCGGCGCGGGCAAGGTGGGGGAGCCGGAGCTGAGGCAGCTGCTGGCCGGGCTCACAGCGGTGCGCGACGGGGACTTCGGCACGCGTCTGCCGGACGAGGCGGACGGTCTGCTCGGCGAGATCGCCACCGTCTTCAACGGCATGGTCGACCAGCTGTCCTTGTTCACCTCCGAAGTGACCCGGGTCGCCCGCGAGGTAGGTACCGAAGGAACCCTGGGCGGCCAGGCCGAGGTCCCGGGTGTGTCAGGCACCTGGGCGGATCTGACCGACTCGGTGAACGCGATGGCCGGCAACCTCACGACGCAGGTCCGTGACATCGCGCAGGTGGCCACCGCGGTCGCGAAGGGCGACCTGTCGCAGAAGATCGACGTCGACGCGCGCGGCGAGATCCTGGAGCTGAAGAAGACCATCAACACGATGGTCGATCAGCTGTCGTCGTTCGCCGACGAGGTGACGAGGGTGGCGCGGGAGGTCGGTACCGAGGGGAATCTCGGTGGTCAGGCCGACGTCAAGGGTGTCTCGGGGACGTGGCGGGATCTGACCGACTCGGTGAACTTCATGGCGGGCAACCTCACTGCGCAGGTCCGCAACATCGCGCAGGTCACGACGGCGGTGGCGCAGGGGGATCTGTCGCAGAAGATCACGGTGACTGCGCGGGGCGAGATCCTGGAGTTGAAGGAGACCATCAACACGATGGTCGATCAGCTGTCGTCGTTCGCCGACGAGGTGACGAGGGTGGCGCGGGAGGTCGGTACCGAGGGGAATCTCGGTGGTCAGGCCGACGTCAAGGGTGTCTCGGGGACGTGGCGGGATCTGACCGACTCGGTGAACTTCATGGCGGGCAACCTCACTGCGCAGGTGCGGTCGATCGCGCAGGTGGCGACGGCGGTGGCGCAGGGGGATCTGTCGCAGAAGATCACGGTGACTGCGCGGGGCGAGATCCTGGAGTTGAAGGAGACCATCAACACGATGGTCGACCAGCTGTCCGCGTTCGCCGACGAGGTGACCCGCGTCGCACGCGAGGTCGGCACCGAGGGCAACCTCGGCGGACAGGCGACCGTGCGGGGCGCCTCGGGGACGTGGAAGGACCTCACGGACAACGTCAATGTGATGGCGTCGAACCTGACCGGGCAGGTGCGCTCCATCGCCCAGGTCGCCAACGCCGTTGCGCGAGGTGACCTTTCGCGGAAGATCACCGTCGAGGCCAAGGGTGAGGTGGCCGCGCTCGCCGAGGTCATCAACACGATGGTGGACACGCTGTCCGCGTTCGCCGACGAGGTGACCCGCGTCGCACGCGAGGTCGGCACCGAGGGCCGGCTCGGTGGTCAGGCCCGGGTACCCAACGTCGCCGGCACCTGGAAGAACCTGACCGACAACGTCAACTCCATGGCGAACAACCTGACCGGCCAGGTGCGCAACATCGCCCTGGTCACCACCGCGGTCGCCAACGGGGATCTGTCCAAGAAGATCGACGTCGACGCGCGCGGCGAGATCCTCGAGCTGAAGACGACCATCAACACCATGGTCGACCAGCTTTCGTCGTTCGCCGCCGAGGTCACCCGTGTCGCCCGAGAGGTGGGCAGCGAGGGCCGCCTCGGCGGCCAGGCCGAGGTCGAAGGCGTTTCCGGAACCTGGAAGCGTCTCACGGAGAACGTCAATGAGCTGGCCGGTAACCTCACCCGTCAGGTGCGGGCCATCGGGGAGGTCGCCAGCGCCGTCGCCGAGGGCGATCTGACGCGGTCGATCACCGTCGACGCCTCCGGTGAGGTCGCCGAACTGAAGGACAACATCAACGCGATGGTCGGCTCGCTGCGCGAGACGACCCGGGCCAACCAGGAGCAGGACTGGCTGAAGTCCAGCCTCGCCCTGATCTCCGGGCTGATGCAGGGGCATCGCGACCTGGCCGTGGTCGCCGAGCTCGTCATGGATGAACTCACCCCTCTGGTCTGTGCCCAGTACGGCGCGTTCTACCTCGCGGAGGACACCTCGGACGGCACGGAGCTCCGGCGCGTCGGCTCCTACGGCCGGCCCGCCGACAGTACCGGCCACGAGCGCTTCAGGTTCGGTGAGTCCCTGGTCGGGCAGGCGGCCCGCAGCCGCCGCACCATCGCCGCCGACGGAGTACCGGCCGACTACGTCAGCATCTCCTCCGGACTCGGCCGGACGGCACCGGGCAGTCTGATCGTGCTGCCGATCGTCGTCGACGACCAGATCCTCGGCGTCATCGAACTGGCCTCCTTCACCGCCTTCACGCCCATCCACCGAGACTTCCTCGAGCAGCTCATGGAGACGGTGGGCGTCAATGTCAACACCATCGTCGCCAACGCCCGCACCGACGAACTGCTCGGCGAATCCCAGCGGCTCGCCGGTGAACTGCAGTCGCGCTCCGAGCAGCTGCAGGTCCAGCAGGACGAACTGCAGCGCTCCAACGCGGAACTGGAGGAGAAGGCAGCCCTGCTGGCCGCCCAGAACAGCGACATCGAAGGAAAGAACCTCGAGATCGAGCAGGCGCGGCAGGAACTGGAGGACCGTGCCCAGCAGCTCTCCCTTGCATCCAAGTACAAGTCCGAGTTCCTGGCCAACATGAGCCATGAGCTGCGCACCCCGCTCAACAGCCTGCTCATCCTCGCCCAGTTGCTGGCCCAGAACCCGACCCGCAATCTCACCGCCAAGCAGGTCGAGTACGCGGGCATCATCCACTCGGCCGGCTCCGATCTGCTCCAGCTGATCAACGACATCCTCGACCTGTCGAAGGTCGAGGCGGGCAAGATGGACATCAACCCCGAGCGCGTCGCACTCCGGCAGCTCCTCGACTATGTCGAGGCCACGTTCCGGCCCTTGACCACCCAGAAGAGCCTCGACTTCACCATCACCACCGCACCCGGCGTCCCGGCCGACCTGCTCACCGACGACTCCCGGCTGCGGCAGGTCATCAGGAACCTGATCTCCAACGCCGTCAAGTTCACCGAACGCGGGAGCGTGGAGCTGCGCATCGAGCCCGCCGCCGACGCCGAACTGCCGACCCCCGTGCACCGCGGCGGCGCCGTCGTCGCCTTCCGCGTCAAGGACACCGGCATCGGTATCGCCGAGCAGCAGCTCGACGCCATCTTCGGTGCTTTCCAGCAGGCTGACGGCACCACCAGCCGGAAGTACGGCGGCACCGGACTGGGCCTGTCCATCAGCCGTGAGATCGCGCACCTGCTCGGGGGCGCCCTCACCGCCGAGAGCACACCCGGCCAGGGCAGTACCTTCACGCTGTACCTTCCCGTCGCCCGCGCCGACTTCCGGGACCAGATCACCAGGGCACCGGACCTCCCTTCCGCCGATGCGGTCTCGCACGCTGAAGAGCCGTCCGACAGCCGCCGGCAGGCTGCCGCGGACGCCGAGTCGCGCAAGCGCCGACTGCTCGTGATCGAGGAGCGCCCGCACGGGCTGCTGTCCCTCGTCGCGGAGAGCGCGGTGGCCGGGCTGGCCGGGGGCCACGACCTCGGCGACCGCGACGACATCGAGCTGGTCGCCGCGGTCGGCCCGCAGGAAGCCGCCGAAGCCCTTGCCGCTGCGCCGTTCCACTGCGTGGTCCTCGAACTCGACATGGCCAACAGCGAGGCCCTGCACTTCCTCGAGGCGATGGACGGCGACGCCGCTCTGCGGACCGTCCCCGTACTGGCGCACAACAACCGCCGCCTCGACGCGGCGCACGAGCGGACGCTGGAGTCACGTGCCCGGAAGCGGCCGCTGGAGCTCCTGTCCAGCCTGGACGAACTGCGCGAACGGATCGCGCTGCACCTGTCGGCCGACCAGCCCGGCGACGTCGTGCCGCTGCTGCGTGGCGAGGGAACGCGATCGCAGACTCCCCGGGCGGTGGACGACTCCCTGCACGGCCGCACCGTCCTCGTCGTCGACGACGACGCCCGGAACCTGTACGCCCTCAGCGGCATCCTGGAACTCCACGGCGTCCAGGTCCTGCACGCGGAGAACGGCCGCAAGGGAATCGAGGCTCTCGCCGAACACCCGGACATCGCCCTGATCCTGATGGACGTGATGATGCCCGAGATGGATGGCTACGCCGCGACAGCGGAGATTCGCCGGATGCCCGCACACGGCCACCTGCCCATCATCACGGTCACCGCGAAGGCCATGCCCGGAGACCGGGAGAAGAGCCTCGCCGCCGGCGCCAGCGACTACGTCACCAAGCCTGTGGACGCCGACGACCTCATCGCCTGCGTCCGCCGCTGGCTGAACCCGCTGTCCAGCGACGCGACGGTGGTGTCATGACCTCCCTCGAGAACGCCGGCGCGGAGGCCGGGGCTCTCACGCCCAGGTCCGACCAGCACCAGTACCACCGGTCCACCGAGGCGATCCCCCCGGCCTTGGACATGGACCCCCAGAAGGCGGTCACGCCCTCAGAGGCCGACAACAGCCGAGCGGTGGACAGCCCGAGGCAGCGCCCGAGCCCTGAGTTGCCCCACGCTGCACTCGCCATGCAGGCACCTGCCCAGGGTTCGCAGCAGACGTCCAGCGTGGGCCGCCTGGCGGCCACGGTCGAAAGGCTCCGCGCAGAAGTACGGGCGGCACACGCCGCCGCCGACGGCCGGGCACTGGTGGAAGTCGCCAAGGGCATCATGATCGAGCGGCTCGGGTGCGGTCCGGCTCAGGCGGCGCGGCAGCTTGCCGAACTCGCCGATCAGGCCGGCCTGTCACCTATGGAGTTCGCGGCGGACATCATCAACCAGGCCGCGCACGACCAGGTCGCCGAGGCAGCAGGCGAGTTCGTCCGGCAGGCCAACGGCGACCCGCAGGCGGGGGAGGACGAGGGAGTATCCGTCTCCGTCCGTCTGCGCACTGCGGAAAGCGCCGCGCTGGCTGCCGACGACACCCAGGCCGTCGCCGAATCTCTCCTCGAACACGCGCTTGCTCCGCTCGGGGCGACGGCCGTAGCCGTCTGGACGGCCGGCTCCGACGCCTCTCTCACCCTGCGCGGCCACGCCGGGTTCAGCACCGACGAGGCAGGACGCTGGCGGTACGTGCCGCCCGGTGTGGCGACCGTTGCCCGGCAGGCGCTCAGCGAGCGCCGCACCATCCGGATCCCGTCCCTGGCCGAGGCGCGCGTCCCCTCCATCGGGCAGAAGCAGTCCCCCGACGGTGGCCGGGTCGCCCTGCCCGCCGGGACCGGCGGCCGTATCCACGGCGTGCTGGAGATCTGCTGGCCTGAGCCGCTCAAGCCGCAGGCACCGGCGATCGCCCGCCAGATCGATGCCCTGGCCGAGCTGTGCGCGCACACCCTCGAAAGCCTCCCCGCCGCCGGCACGGAGCTCCCGGCCGGGCGGGAGCCGGCCGACGTGTCCGAACTGGTGGACCTGGCGGACGGGCTGTACGACCCCGCGCTGGTGCTCACCCCGCACCTGGACCCGGAAGGCCATCTCGCCGACTTCCGTGTCCGGCACGTCAACAGACGCTTCCTGGACCCGGCGGGGCGCCCCCGCAACGCGGTGAGCGGGGCCCTGCTGCTGGAGGCCTACCCCATGGCCGCCGGCGACAGTGAGCTCTTCGAGAAGATCGAACGTGTCTACGCCACCGGCGAGCCCTTCCGCGCCGAACGGATGACGTTGACCGCCCTCGTCGACCAGGTGCCGCTCGCGTCCGTCGCCGACCTCAGCATCAGCCGGCATGGCGGCAGCCTGCTGCTCATCTGGCGTATAGAGGACGAGACGGCCCGGCTGGCAAGCCTGCTCCAGCACGCGCAGCGCCTCGGCCGTATCGGAGGCTTCGAGGAGAACCTCGTCACCGGCGAGATCACCTGGAACGGGCAGCTCTTCGGCCTCTACGGGCGTGCGGTGACCGACAACCCGGTGTCGCTGCAGGATCTCGCCGATCACGCACATCCGGACGACGGTGTCGCCATCAGCCGTTTCCTCCAGGCGGTGCTCCACCACCGGCGGCCGACGTCGACGGCCTTCCGCCTCCAGCGTCCCGACGGCGTGACCCGCCACATCCGGGTCATCGCCGAACCCGTCCTCGACGCCGACGACCGGCTCCTTGCCGTACGCGGGGCCTACCAGGACATCTCGTCCCAGCACTGGACCGAGGTGGCCCTTGCTGCCACCCGCGACCAACTCGCGCACACGGAACAGGAGTCGGCCGAACGCAACCGCCTGGCCCTGCAGCTCCAGCACGCCATCATGCCGCCGACCCGAGACCCTCTGGACGCGCCCGGCCTGCAGGTCGCCGTGCACTACCGGCCCGCGGAGACGGAGTCACTGGTGGGCGGAGACTGGTACGACGCCGTCGTCCTGCCGTCCAAGCGCATACTGCTCTGCGTCGGGGACGTCGCCGGCCACGGCATCGAAGCGGCGACAGGCATGGTGGTCCTGCGCAACGCCATGCGCGGTCTTGCCGTCACCGGCGCAGGCCCCGGCCAGCTGCTGTCCTGGCTGAACATCGTGGCCCACCACCTCACCGAACAGGTCACCGCCACCGCCGTGTGCGGACTCTACGACCCCCAGACCCGCATTCTGCGCTGGGCACGGGCCGGCCATCTGCCGCCGGTCCTGGTTCGCGGACGGAAGGCCGACACACTGCCGCTGCTCGGCGGGATGCTGCTCGGCGCCCTCGCGGAGGCCCAGTACCAGGAAGACGAGGTCCAACTCGAGCCGGACGACACGCTGCTGATGTACACCGACGGCCTCGTCGAACGCCGAGACACCGCCGTACACGACTCCCTCACCCAACTGCTCGCCACAGCGCAGGCCCCTGCCGCCTCGCTCGAGCGCCGCCTCGACCGCTTGCTCACGCACAGCAAGTCGGACACCGACGACGACACCTGCCTCATCGGTGTCCAGGTGTCGTGATCTTCGGCTGCAGCGGCTGGCTCCGGCCTGCCCACCCTCGGCGGTGAGGGCGCCTGGGCCGGACAGGCAGCGTTCTCCTCGCGGCCAGTGCGCCATTCGGCGGGTCGCAGACAATCGCAGGATTGTCACCTCGACTGCCGGGTAACAGGAGGGTCACACTGCGTAGCGTTCGGATGATCTGGTGTGATCGCGGTGGTGGCGGCTGAGGGAAGGAACGGCTATGAACGCGTCTGTGGAAGTGCTGCTTGACCGGGTCCAGGAGCGCGGAGGCTACGCCGCGCGGAAGGAGGCGGCAGGAGCGGTGCAGAGTGTGCTGGAGGTGTTGGGCGCACATCTGGTGGGTGATGACCGCACGGATCTCGCCGCACTGCTGCCCCGGCAATGCGGTCCACTGCTCATCGACGCCGTGCCGGCCAGTGAACCCCTGACGCCTTCGGGATTCGTCGAAGCGGTGGCCGCACGCGACGACGTCGGTGTGGTGGAAGCCCGCCGTGCCGTCACCGCGGTACTTGCCACGGTCGGGGAGGTGGCCGACGACGCGCTGCTGCGCCGCATCCTCACGCAGCTGCCGCCGGGGCACGCCGGCTTGTTCGGCCGTTTGGATCCGGCGTGAATGCCGACGGGTGCGTGCCGTTCTTCCGCCGGCGGTAGGACGCGTGGCCGGCAGGCCGCCTCTACCTGGCCGGACGGGTACGCGGGTCCCGCGTCATTCGGCCCGACGGCGCCGACGGTCCGGCGCGACCACCGTGCGGTCTGCCGATGTCCGCCGCACGGGCAACGCTGATGACCGGCCCTGACGTCGCCCTCCCTCGTCACGTCGCCGTTCGGGCCGGCCGGCAGATGCCGCGGCGAGGTGGACGGCGGAGAACAATCGCTGGCATCGGTTGTGCACCAAGCCACCGAACTTCTGCGCGGCGGCGAAGAGCCCATCACGTTCGCGATGTTCGGGTGACGCCGCAGCGGTCACACCGTCAGGTGGCCGATGTCCTGTGGGGCGAGGCCGGTCAGCTGGGCGATGCGCGGCGCGGGAATGCCCGCGGTCAGGGCCCGGTGCACGAGAGCCTCCCAATCCTGGGTCGTGTCCCGGAATTCCAGAAGTTCCGTCTCCATGTCCGTGATGGACTGGGGCGCGCACTCCTGCTGTACCCGTAGCGCTTCCTCCTCGCTCAACGGAACAGGCAGGCGCTCGGCGCCCTCGGGGATGAACGCCTCTGCTTCGGCGGGGAGGATCCTGACATGTTCCGAGGAGGCGGAGACGTCGTGGGCCTGCAGCCAACCGTGCACGGCAGGTGCTTCCGAGCACTCCAGAGCGCCGACGGCAGCCAGGGCCGCCCCCAGCCGAGGATGCCGGTCGGGAAGGAGGAACAGGTAAGCGTCATCGGCCATCGTGCGGAATCGCTTTCTCGATCGGACATCAGCGGCGCACCGATGCCAGAGCCCGGAAGTGGAAGCTTGATCTGCTCCGGCTCGTCACAGCTCACCGGGAGACCAGCGACCTGGACAGCAGCACCCTCATGGGTGCGCCTGCCCGGAAAGGAGCCGGACAGGCACACACGATGCAATTCCCTGGAGCCGCCGGGCCCGGCATGGTGCGATGCAATGGCCCCTCCCCAACGGGCCTGCGGTTCCGGCCCGCTTCCCACAGGCCGTTGACCGGCCACAAACCATCGCGAGGACAGGGGACAGCTCGACGGTCAGGCCTCGGAGACTTCGATGGCCTGCACCGGGCAAGCCCTGGCCGCCTCCTTCACCAGCGGATCTCCTGCTCCGTCTTCCCGCCCAGGCAGTACCATCCCGAACCCGTCGTCGTCCTGCGTGAACACGGAAGGGACCGTCAAGACGCACTGCCCGCTTCCGATGCAGGCGTCGCTGTTGATACCGACCTTGATAGAAGACACGGATCCATCCCTCCAAAACGCTGAGCACACGTGGTCATACGCACGCGACATGATCGCGGGAACCGATGCCATCGCACGCCAAACCCGCCGGGCACCACCCGGTCGAGCACCCACTCGGACGCGCCCAGGCGCCGCCGCCCGGGCGCGCTTGTGGGTGTGAGGGGCGCCGAGGGTGGCAGCGCTGCGGCCACGGCGTGCGTGAGCGTCCGGCTCATGGCGGCCTGCGGGGCTGGCTGCAGCTCGGCGCGACGGTGGTTGCGCTGGACGTCGTGCAGGGCAGCGCGGAGGCGGCCGACCTGAGGCAAGTTCGTGGCGCCTGCGGATCACCCGTTCTGGACTGCGGGCCGTCCGTTGCGCGTCCTGACGCTGTGCCGCGGCTCCCGGGGCGGCGTCCGGCCGTCTGTGTCCCCGTGTCCTGATGACGTCTCATTGATCGTTGCTCTCTGGTGGCGGGCAGTTTCGCCGTGTAGCGTCTCTGTCAGATGTCGTGGTTCGCAGTACCTGCCCGCGCTCCGGCGCGGGCGTTTTGCGTTGCAGTGCCTGAGAACCAGGGCGATCACCTCCGGATCCGCGCGGTGCGGATCCGATATCGACTGAGAGGCACCGGCATGGCCAGCGGAACCGTCAAGTGGTTCAACTCGGAAAAGGGCTTCGGCTTCATCGCACAAGACGGCGGTGGCCCGGACGTCTTCGCGCACTACTCCAACATCAACTCCACTGGCTTCCGTGAGCTCCAGGAAGGTCAGGCCGTCACCTTCGACATCACCCAGGGCCAGAAGGGCCCGCAGGCGGAGAACATCACCCCTGCCTGATCGGGGCACCGGGCACGACCCGGCCCCACAGGTCTCGAGTTCAGTGATCGTCGCACCCCAGTTCAGGGGATGTGACGGGCTGCGAGATTCGAGAAGCCCGGCACAAGAAGGGGCGTAGCCGTCTGAGGCATGAGTGGGAGGCGTACTTCCATCTCATGCAGCAGGGCTCCGGCAATTGAGTGGCCGGCCTTGTCGACGGGATCAACCGCGGACGGCAGGACGGTGGCGCAACGGCCACCCTTCGCCCTGTCGCAGCCAGCAGTCGGTGCCTCGCATCTGCATGGAGGAACCGACTGCTGGCCCCCCACTACCCGCGCGAGGACGACATCATCCACATGGCCGACCGGGATGGATCGTCGCCTTCGGCGCGACTCCGGGCCGCCAGTCGCCGTAATCCCGGCGGGCGGCGGAGCCGTACGGGTCGCGGGCTACGCGGCGCGCATCCATCGCGTAGTCGTCCAGGGTGCCGGTGACCGGACGGAGGAGGTCCATGAGCCCGCTCGGCTGCGACAGCCTCTCCTCCGGCTGATAGGCACTTGCCGAACGCCCATCGGCTGCGTTCACCCGGGCACGTACGGGCCCGGCGGCCTGGCCACCAGGTCTTCGGGACGTGACGGTCTCAGGGGCGGTAGCGCAGTGGATGGTGTTCCGGCACCTCGACCAAGGCGATCCGTACCCCGTCCGGGTCGGCGATCCACATCTCGATGAGCCCCCATGGTTCCTCCTGCGGTGGACGCAGCACATCAACTCCCCTGTCGCGCAACTCCTCATGGGCGGCCTGGGCATCAGCCACTTGCAGCCACATCTGCAGGGTGGGTGACGGCGGGCCGTCGGCGCGGCCGGAGATCTCGAGGAAGCCGCCGCCGAGGAAGTACACCGTGCCGCGCTCGGGGCCGGTGCCGAACTCGCGGGCGATAGCAAGCCCGAGGGCACTGCCGTAGAAGTCGCGCGACCGCTGAGGGTCGGTGGGGTGCAGCAAGATCCTGCTGCCCAGTACATGCACCATGCAGGGAGCGTACGGTGAGGCACGGGTGTGCGGGGCCGTCGACACCGCCGGCCGGTTCCGGATCGACCGCGCACGACCCGCCACCGCCATGGACGGCATACGCTCGTGTACTCCTCCCCAGGCAGGGGCCCTTCGGTCGTGCTGCCGCTTTCGGTCCGACGGGCGGTGGGGCCGTCCACGTTGCGCATGACCTGGCCGATGGTGGTCAGCGGCCGCCACAGCGTCTGGCCGGCGGCCCTCGAGATCTCCGATCGGGATCGTGCCGGGCGTGTCCCGCAGTCCTCCGCGTGCGCAGCGGGGCCGTGGGCCGCGGCGATCAATTGACGACATCGGGTCCGCTGTCAGCGAACCCGCCTGGGTGCTCGGTGTTCGCGGTGCTTGGGTGTAGGGATGGAGATCTTGGTTCTGGGCGGAACAGCATGGGTGGGCCGGGAGCTTTCGCGGCAGGCGATTGGGCGCGGCCATCGGGTGACGTGCCTCGCTCGCGGCGACAGCGGAGAAGTCGCGGACGGAGCGACGCTGGTGGCCGCCGACCGGCGTGATCCTTCGGCGTACGAAGCACTGCTCGACCGCGAATGGGATGCGGTCATCGAGGTGTCATGGCAGCCAGGCTTCGTTCGTGAGGCGCTCGACACACTGAGCGGCAGGGTCGGGCACTGGACTTATGTCTCCTCCGTCAGCGCCTACGCCTCCCATGCCACGCCGGCGGCGGACGAGTCGGCGGCCCTCCATTCTCCGACCGACCGAAGCGAGGTCGACCGCTCGTTGTACGGAGAGGCGAAGGTCGCCTGCGAGCAGGCGTCGACAGCCGCCGTGGGCGACCGCCTCCTCATCGCACGCCCGGGTCTCATCGGCGGCCCGGGCGATCACAGCGGACGTTCCGGCTACTGGGTCGCCCGTGCCGCACGCGACCCACAAGGGCCGATGCTGGTTCCCGATGCACCGGCCATGCCGACACAGGCAGTCGACGTGCGGGACCTCACCGCCTGGCTGCTCGACGCAGCTGAGAGGGGGAGCATCGGCACATACGACGCCGTCGGTCCGGTCGTTCCCTTCAAAGAGTGGATCGAGCTGTCCCGCGCTATTGGCGGGCACACCGGTCCGGTGGTCACCGCCGACTCGGCATGGCTGCTCGCGAACGGCGTCGCCGAGTACATGGGGTCCGAGTCGCTGCCGATGTGGCTGGTCGAGACGGACTGGACAGGTTGGTCGGCCCGGAGCGGGTCTGCGGCGCTCGCCGCGGGGCTCCGTCATCGGCCCCGGGCGGAGCTGCTGGCCGACACGCTGCTCTGGGAACGCGAGCAGGGTCTGGACCGGGCACGACGTGCCGGCCTCAGCGCCCAGCGCGAGCGCGAGTTGCTCGATGTTCTCGGCTGACGGCTTTGGTCTCCTGTTGACCCGGCGGCACGCGTGCAGACAGCTGCCTTTGGCTCGCAGGCTCGTGACGGCGGCGCAGGAGACCAGGGCATTGAGGACCAGCTCGGGCGCGTAGGTCTGGTCCTCCATTGAGCCGAACCGCCCCGGTCACGGGCCGGCGCCGTTGGAATGGTGCACCCGAAGCCTTGTCGGCTCAGGTGTTGAGTGCGTGACCTGTCGTTGCGTCCACGTGGTCCGGGATCTCGTCGTGGCGATCGCCCACGGTCGGTGTCCCGGCGGGCTCGAACATAAGGATCGCGGCGCCGGACGGAGCGTACGGCTTGTGCTCCGTGCCTCGGGGGACGGTGAAGACCGCACCCTGTGGGAGCAGGACCGTGCGTTCCCCCGTGGTCTCGCGCAAGGAGATGTGCAGTTCTCCGTCGATTACGAAGAAGAACTCGTCGGTGTTGTCGTGGACGTGCCAGATGTGTTCGCCCTCGACCTTGGCCACGCGGACGTCGTAGTCGTTGACCCGCGTGACGATGCGGGGGCTCCAGAGGGTGTCGAAGGAGGCCAGTGCTTTGCTGAGAGGGATTGGTTCGTTGCTCATGGGCTCATCCTTCGCTGTTTGGCATGGTCAGCGTGAGTGCTAGGAATTGCACATGGCGAAAGAATCCTCGCACGCAGTTCACGCCGCGGGTGTACACCGGGTCGTCGTGATCGTGGACGAGAACTCGAACCCCTTCGAGCTCGGCTGCGCGACCGAGGTCTTCGGTCTACGCAGACCGGAGATCGGTCGTGATCTCTACGACTTCAGGCTCTGCTCCCCCGAGCCCAACACCCTGATGCGGGACGGGTTCTTCACGCTGACGGGAATCGGCGATTTGGAAGCGGCCGACGCGGCGGACACCTTGATCGTCCCCAACCGCCCCGACGTCGAGGTGCCCCGCCGCCCAGCCGTCCTCGATGCCATCCGACGCGCGCACGCGCGCGGTGCGCGCCTGGTCGGCTTCTGCAGCGGGGCCTTCACACTGGCTGAGGCCGGCGTCCTCGACGGGCGCCGGGCGACCGCGCACTGGCAGTGGGCGGACGCCTTCCGGGCCCGCTTCCCGTCCGTCCAGCTCGAATCGGACGTGCTGTTCGTGGATGACGGTGACATTCTCACCGCCGCGGGGAGCGCGGCTGCGCTCGACCTTGGGCTGCATGTGGTCCGCCGCGACCACGGTGCGGAGGTCGCCAACACGGTGAGTCGGCGCCTGGTCTTCGCGGCACACCGGGACGGTGGGCAGCGGCAGTTCGTGGAGCGCCCCATGCCCGACCTGCCGGACGAGTCCCTGGCTCCGGTCCTGGCCTGGGCCCAAGAACGGCTGGACTCACCGCTCACGGTGTCCGACCTTGCGGCGCGTGCGGCGGTCAGTCCGGCAACGCTGCATCGTCGCTTCCAGGCGCAACTGGGCACGACGCCATTGACATGGCTGACGGGGGAACGACTTGCCCTGGCTTGCCGGTTGATCGAGCGAGGTGAGTCCCGCTTCGAGACGGTCGCGCGGATCAGCGGGCTTGGCACCGCTGCCAATTTGCGCGCGCTGATGCGTCGCGAGACTGGCATCACTCCGTCAGCGTACAAGCGTCGGTTCGGGCCTGAGGTGAGTTGACGGCGAGGCAATGTCTTCCGGCACAACACCGCAATGTGCCCCGGCGTCCGCTGTCGCCAGGGCCGGAGACGCTGGTGCGACAGCGGGGGAGGGGCAGGTCCCGCTACCAGCTCGCCGACCGACCGCCAACGCCGGCAAACCCTCAAGGCACCGCCATCCAGCGCCCGTCCTCGTTCCCGACGCGGCACCCGGCGCCGGGCAGACACGACCACGCTGCGTACCCTCGTCAAATGGACGGTTATGAGGGCACAGCCCTTCTGGAGTGGTGGGCCAACCGCTCGGTCTGCCTGGCGCGCATCCCTGTCCGGATCAACCCCACGGCCGTCGGTGGTACCTGGGACGCCGTTGCCTCGCCGCCCCTCGACCGCGACGCGAGCGAGGACGTACAACTCCTCATCGAGGCCAGCCCGTACTTCACCCTCCGGTTCGGAGACGACTCCGCCACCGAGGTCGAAGTGGTGCGTTCTGGAGCCACTGATCATCTTCGGCTGACCGCCGGCGCGGTCCTCGATCCGAGCGAGTGACCAAGCCACACGTCAAATGATCGCCCGGACAGGTCCCAGAGCGCGAACGCCGCGGCGCACGGGACCCGCTTCTCTTCAACATCGCCGCCGACTACGTCGTCAACGGCTGGCTGCGGCAGATGGACATCGGCGACATGCCCGAAGGTGTGCTGTACGACGCCGCGCTGAAGGACCTGTCCGTCGAGGAGGTCTACGACCGCATTGCCGTCGCTCTGCGGCGGGAGCGCCGACTGGCCACCCTCCGGGGCAAGGGGGTGGGGGACATCCTCGGTGAGCCGCTGCGCCCGCCCGGCGCACCGGGCGACCTCGACGAGTTCTACCGCCGCGCGTTGCTCAATGGCCATCAGCTGCACACCGACCACGACCGCGGGCTGCTGCCGGCCGGCCTGGTCGAGGAAATCCGCGGCCCTCGCCCACCCACCCGTGCCGTGGGACGCTCAACTGGCACGTTGGTTCGACGAGTTCGTACCCCGGCCCGAGCCGGTGCGCAGCTACGCCCGTCCCGCCCGCCGCCAGGCGTCCACCCCGGACATTCCCCGCGCGGGACGGTACTTCCCGCCCGAGGAGATCGCCCGGTGCACTTTCGGTGTCGTCCTGGACACCTCGGGCTCGATGGACCGGCGACTGCTCGGCAAGGCGCTCGGCGCCATCGCCTCGTACGCAGAGGCCCGCGACGTCCCGGCCGCCCGCGTCGTCTTCTGCGACGCCGCTCCGTACGACGTCGGATATCTGCCGCCCACCGAGATCGCGGGCCGGGTGCGTGTGCGGGGCCGGGGCGGCACCGAACTCCAGCCCGGCATCGACCTGTTGCACGGTGCCGAGGACTTCCCTCGCTCCGCCCCCGTCCTGATCACCACGGACGGCTACTGCGACACGCTGCGCGTCCGCCGGGACCATGCCTATCTCGTTCCACGGGGAGCCGGCCTGCCGTTCGCCCCGCGAGGCCCTGTCTTCCGCCTGCATTGATCGACCTGTCCGGTGAACATCTCAATTGCGGCGGAGCACGCGGTTGGCGGAGGTCGCGGCGACGGTTGCCAGGAGCCAGCCCGCGCAGATCAGCAGGACGGCGAGCCACTGGAGCGGGCCGTCCGCCGCGTAGAAGCGGTCCTGGCCGAGATCGGTGAGGGGGATGAGCAGGTCAAGGGTGTAAAGAGGCGCGTTGAACGCGGGGTACGGTCCGTCGCCGACCGGGCTCGGGTGGTGCACCGAGAACACAGCGGCACCGAGGGTCAGGAGCAGAACGAGCAGCCAGACGGCACGGCGGGGCAGGTATCCGTAGCCGATCACCAGGTCCTGGAGCAGCCCCCACAGCCGGTGCGGCAGCGGCAGAGTGGCACGTAGCCGCCGCTGCTTGGTGAGCAGTACCCTCCGGGCGTCTGCGTCGCGACCGATACGGTGGTACTGGGCTGCGAGTTGCTCGTACGGCTGGGGGACGAAGCCCGCAGGGTCCCGCATGAGCCAGGGCAGCCGCTCGGCGATGTCGGCGTTGCCGGGCAGTGCGTCGTACTGCAGGCCGTCGAGTACGAGGACGGGCGACCACGTGGCGGGGTCGTCGCGCAGGACGCCGAACCTGGCGAAGCTCAGGTCGACGCAGCCGACTGGTGCCTCGTGCAGTCGTAAGGACAGTTCGGGGGCGCCGGCGCGTCGAAGGATCAAGGCGTCCTCACCCTCGGAGGTGAGGATCGCCGCCCCGGTGAAGGAGATCCGGCTCCCTACGGCAGCGCTGCTGAGCCAGACAGTGCCGCGTGCGATGAAACCGCCCGAGCAGTCGATCCGGGCGCCGACCACCAGGTTGCGTGCCCGGATCGCTATGCCCTCGTGTCCGGTGAGGTCGGCGCCGTCCAGCTGCAGAGAACCGCCGATCCTCGCCCCGGACAACTCCAGTGCGCCCACCGCGACGAAGCCGTCACGGGCATGCAGATCCCCGCCGACCTGGACGCGGAACGCCTTGACCGCCGGACCGTGGCGATTGATCGCACGAGCGCCGTCCAGGTTCACCGTTCCCCGGATCTGGGTGTCGCGCAGGTCGATGCAGCCGCTCACGCGTACACCTTCGCCCGCCTGGAGGTTGCCGTCGACGGTAGCGCACACCAGCCCCAGCGCGGTCTGGCCGCGGCCGGTGCCGTGGCCGGTGAGTGTCGCGTCCTCGATATGGAGCGAGCCGCCGATGGAGGCTCGGTAGAGGTTGATCGGCCCCTCGTTGACGAAGCCTCGATCGAGGTGGAGGCTGCCGCCGACGACGAGTTCGGGGGCGCGCAAACGCGCTTCCGGGCCGAGCAGCCGCGCGCCGCGGAAGCTCAGATACTCCTGGACGCTCGCACTGTTGAAGTGGACGGCGCCGCCGCAGCGCAGCCCGTTGGCGGACATCCCCTGCTCCACACTCAGGGACTCGGCGTCCATAGCCGGACGTCCAGGCAGGGCCTCGAGCCGGGAGCCGTCAAGGCTCAGCCACGCACCTGCCCTGAAGGCGCGCAGGTCGAGTGTGCCGGCCACCGTGCAGTCGACGATCTTCGCCTCCCGAGCGGTCGCTGCGCCGGTGGCCACGAGCCCTGGCACATCACAGCCGACGAATTCCACAGCGTCCAAGCGGGCACCGCGCAGGACCAGTGGGCCCTCGAAACTGCACCGATGCATCCGTACAGGAACGCCGATGGTGGCATCGGCCAGATCCAGCGCCCCGGTGATCCGGGCACCCCGCAGGTGCAGCCTTGCCGACTGACCGTCCTCCGGTGCGGGGGCGCTGAGCAGCAGCGACCGCACGGCGTCGGCCCCGACCTCGCCCGCATCGCACCACCCACCGCGACGGTACTGCCGCCACATGTGCTCTTCGTCAGCAGTCCAATGGTCCGGCGGACTTGGGGACGACGTCACCTGTGTCAGGTCCTCTTCTCCGGTCCGGGACGGCAAGCGGCCATGGTCGGGTGGTCGCTACCCGTTTGGACCAGGCGGTATGCGTCCCAACAGGCGGACAAACCAGTGGAGTTGAACGTCGGCGGGGGTCGGGCTGTGGTCGGGACGGGCGTCAAGCTGGGTGACCCGTTCGCGACGAACTGGGGAGCCTCGTGCCCGACGGGCATCGCTCCGGCACCGGAGGCCACGGACAAGCAGCCGGTGTGAGCGCAGGTGTCTGGAGAGCGCGGCAGTGGTACCGGCACCCCGCACGGTGCTGCGGCGGTGCTCTCCGTCGCAGGCTTCGACGAACCTGTGCTGCAGCCTCTCCCTGGCTTCCCCCTCCTAGCGTTTTGGCCGCTCCAACAGCATGCGGGTCCAAGGCATCTCGTCAATGTGACGCGAAAAGCGTCGAACTGGCACCCTCTCAGGGAGCGGTCTGAGATCCTGGAGACCGATCGAGAGGGGCCGAAGGCATGGAGTGGAAGACCCACGGTGAGCGGCAGATCTACACGAACAAGTGGGTGAACCTGTGTCTGGTCGACGTCCAGCAGCCTGACGGGCGCAGGTGGGAGTACCACGTCGTTCGTCTCCGGCACCTGGCCGTGGCCGCCGTGGTCAACGATCGCCAAGAGGTGCTGATGATGTGGCGGCACCGCTTCATCACGGACTCGTGGGCCTGGGAGTTGCCCATGGGCCTGGTCGAAGAGGGCGAGTCGCCTGAGGAAGCGGCGGCACGCGAAGTGTTGGAAGAGACGGGCTGGCGACCTGGTCCCATCAAGCCTCTGATCTACGCCGAGCCGGCCAACGGCATCACCGACTCACAGCACCACGTCTTTCGCGCGGATGGCGCGACCCACGTGGGACCGCCCACCGAGAAGAACGAGTCAGACCGGATCGAGTGGATCCCGCTCAGCGAGGTGCGCGGGATGATCGACCGTCGCGAGATCGTCAGTAGCGGAACCCTTGTTGGTCTGCTCTACCTGCTCATGGATGAAGCGATCCGCTGACCGGCGGGAGGACTGCCCGTAGCCGTGCCTCGAAGGCCAGGGCTACGGGCTCCTTCCCGTGTGGGGCCAACTGGTCGTAGAACTCCCTGAGATGGCCCGACACTCGCTCGGACGCCACCGCCGACGCGGACTCCAGAGCCTGCGTAGCGGTGCTGCACGCCTGGTCAACCTTCCCTTGATCCAGCTGCGTACGGGCCAGCCAGAAGGCGTGAAACGCCCGTCCGCGCTGATTGGTGCGGGCCTCCCGACGCAACGCATCCGCGATCAAAGGCTCAGCCGTCGCCGCCTCGCCCAGTCGGCCGTGGGCAATGCCCGTGTCCACTATGAGCTTCAGTTCGTCGAAGTAGGTCACCCATGACGGGTCCGGGTCGCTCGCCTGGATCTGCTCGAACTGGCGATGCGCTTCCCCGAGTGCCCGGTGGGTCGACGTATGGCTGCCGAGCGTGGCATGGGCGAATGCCTCCCGCATGGACAGCATCGACAAGACACGCGGCGTCGTACCGAAGGCCGAGCGGGCCTGGTCCTGGGCGGCGGTCACGAGCGCCAGGGAATCCGCGGGCTTGTCCTGGTAGGTCGCCTGCAAGCTCATGCAAGCAAGGACGTTGGCCAAGAACTGGCGGTCGTCGATCTCCTTGGCCAGTTGCAGGGCTTCGCTGAAGTAGGCGCGGGCCTGGTTGTACTGGCGGGCGTCGAAGTAGGTCCAGCCGGTGAGGCGTGCCAGTTCGGCCGCGATCCCGTACAGGCCATGCTGAATGGACGGCGGGCGGCTCTCCTTCAGCAGTCCGACCACGTAGCGGAGCTGGCCGACGACGGCCGGCCGCAACGCCTCGCCGCCGTGCTGGTCGTCCCGTCGCCAGTAGTCCTCGATGGAGGAGCGGAACGCTTCGAGGGTGGCCGCGCTGAGATTCGTCCGCGTGGCCAAAGCCAAGATGCTGTCGACGTCCGGGCCCGGCAGGGACGCCGGTGACCGCTCCTCAGGCTCCGGTACTTGCGGTGCCTCGCGCTCGGTGACTGCGAGGGCCTGCGGCGTCTCCCAGGAACGGCGGGCAAGCCCGAGCATTCCCCCTGGAATGCGCAAGCCGTCCGAGATGCGCTCGATCACGTCCATGTGGAGCAACTGACGTCGCCCGGCAATCACTTCGCCGACCCGGCTCGGAGTCAGGTCGCAGCGCCTCGCGATCATCGACGGATAGATACCCGCTCGGGTCTTCACCAGCCGGAATACTCTGGCGAAGTCCCGCACCCGACACGCATGGATCATCTCGGGGTCGGTCAGCAGCCGGGCAGGTAATTCCTGTGGCCGGTCGGCGTCGGGCATCGGGCCTGCTCCCACACTGCGAGGGCTACGCAACGTCGTGGATTCTCTACTAGCCGCGATGTTACCCAAGTTGGGTAATCAGCCTGGCCTTTTGGCAGGGGTCCCCTGATCGCGATGCTCCTCTGCATGGCGAGCAATCAGCAGACCAGACCAGGCATCGGTGCGCTGGCGAAGGACGGTGCCACCGGGCGTATCGGCGTCGTCATGGGTGAGGTCGGCGGCCGTGTGCAGATGCGGCCGGTCAGTGGCGGCAGGGAGTGGGATGCCATGCGGTACGACGTGGAGGCGCTCAGCGCGCGGGAAGAGCTGAGCGTCCGGCTGGCCGCTAGGAACGGCAACAGTCGGGTCGGGCTGTGATGCGCGCCATCGGCCGTTACGCCGGGGTCCTGTTCATCATCTGCATCATCTGCATCATCTGCATCAGCGGTTCGTGCGGATTGGTGATCGGTGTGGCCCTCGGCACCGGCCAGTAGACCGGCCGCCCCGAACGGGTGCCGTTACGGCTCCCCCGTCCCCGTTCGGGGCCGGCCTCCAAGCCCGCTCACGATCGTCTTCGAGCCGCGCTCGGTGATCGCGACGGCAGGTAAGCGCCCTGCACCACCTCACACCAGGAGACTGCACATGACGGCAACAGCGAACGATCAAAAGACCGGTCGCGCGGTGGCGGGTGAGGAACTGTTCCAGAGCCTCGCCCACTTCGTGATCATCCACAACGGGCAGTCGCCCGAGCGCGCCGAGCGGATCGCGGACCAGGCGGTCGCGTTCGTCGTCACGGCGGCAACCGCCACGGTCCCCATGGTCCCTTCGGATGACGTGGACTTTGGTCTCCACGCGCTCATCCTGCACACGAAGGAGTACGCCGGGCTCTGCGAGCAGTACGCGGGGCGCTTCCTCCACCACAACCCGAAGCCGGGCGGAGGAGCGCGCGACCCTGAGAGGGTCGCTGCCTCGGCTCACGCCATGAAGGCGGCCGGATTCATGGTCTTCGACGACCTGTGGACCGTGGACGGCACGAACCTCGCGCAGTGCGACTCGGACTGCGGCCGACCCTACGGTCAGGACTGACCCACCCAACAGCGGCGCGACCGGCCTCGATCCGTGGCCGGTCGCGTGCGCTCGGAAGGAGAAGAGACGTTGTCCGGCCCAACCCCTGAACTGCCGATCGTGGTGCTCGACGCGCTCATGCCCACGGCTCAACACCTGGTCATCAATCGTCGGGGCTCCACGGTCTGGGAGGTGGAGAGCCAACGGGGCCACTACGCCGTGAAGCTCGGCTACCCGATCGAGGCCACGGCCGACTGGGCCGCCCAGCCCTGGACCGCACTCGCGCCGGCGCGCGAGGGCGCCGTACTGCACCGTCTGGGCCTCGACGAGATCGCCTACGGCGAGTGGGAGCGAGGTACCTGGAACTTCCAGACATGGCACGAGGGGCCGGACCTGTACCGGCTGTGGGAACCCTGCCGTGGACCGGACTCTCCCATCGCGCCACACACCGATGTTGCCCTGGGATGCGTCGAAGCACTGGCCGAACTGCATGCGAAGGGCTGGGCGCACGGAGACGTGCAACCCGCCCACTTCATCATCGGGCCCGAGCGGACGCACCTGATCGACCTCGCCCTCGCCCGTGGCGGAAGCGTGCCCGAGGGGTACGACTTCCCGTTCCGCGGTTGCCTCGTCCACTACGAGGCACCGGAGATCGCTCGCAGCGTGCTCGCCACCGGGGAAGCCGAGCCCTCGCCGGAAGCCGACATCTACGCCCTCGGCGCGTCCCTGCTCCTCTCCGCCACCGGTTGGCGAGCGGTCGAGTACCCGGACGACGCTCCTCGCGCTGTGCAGAGACAAGCCGTGGTGAACGGTCGGCGCCGCCCTGTAAAGGCGCCTGGTGAGCTGGGCGAACTGATCGACGCCATGCTCAGCCACGCTCCCGAGGACCGGCCGACGATCTACGAAGTGGGCAAAGCCCTGAGCTGACCCCGAAGCCCGTTCACCGCGCATTGCTCGCGCGGCGGCACGCTGCCTTGCTGAGCAGCACGGTTACCCCCAGGAGTTCGCTGCCCTGGACGGGCAGGAGGCACTGACCGAGACTGTGCTGCGCAGCTTGCTGGACTTGGCGAAGCGCAACGCAAGGCAGATGCGCGAGGACTTGTTGCTGTTGGTCGGCCCAACCATGCTGGCCTTCGCAGAGCGCCGCATGTACGTGTCTGCCGATGTCAGGGTGGGCGAAACCGAGCAGGCCCGCCTCGAACTGATGCTACGGCGGGTTACACGGGAACCTGACCGCTTCTGCGAGGGGCACCTCCAGAGGCTACTGTCCGAGCAGAACAACCCCGATGAGCACGCTGAGCACTATCGGCAGACACTCGCGATCCTGGACCGCATGGCCGACAGCGTCGCACCATAGCGAGCCTCTAAAGAGGCAGCGTATGGCGCGTCTTCACTGGCCACCAGCCCGCCTTCGCACTGTCCTGAGTCGGTCCACGCTCAGTACCGCAGAAGGGCGCTGACCAGTAGGTATGTGGCGCTGTTCAGCCGATCCTTGGTCCACGCCTGGTCCACACGCAGTGATCGACAACGCGACAGAGCCAGATCAAGGTGAGACAGGCCCACGCAGAAGGGGTGCCCCTCAGCGAGAGGCACCCCTTCTGACCAGCATGTCTATGACCTGCGGAGTAAGCGGGATCCGGGCCCACGGGGACGCTTTCGCGTCCTCACGTTTTTCAAGACTGTCGGCGGTCTTGACTAACGATCACGGGGTCGACACGCCACCGCCAACCATGCACGAGCTCGGTATAGGCCATTAAGACTCCACCGACCTCCGATGTAGCGTGACGCCATGGATGAACCCAAGATCAAGGTGTACGGCTCAGCCACCGAGATCACCATTGCCGCCAACGCGACCGGGCTGCGGGACCTGGCCGAACGGCTCCTTGGTCTCGCCGATCCGGAACTCCAGGACGGGTACCACGAGCATCTTGACGGCGGCGTCAATCTCGAAGACGGCTCGATCAGCCTGGTCCTGGAGCGGGACGACAAGTTGTAGAGCACGTACGCGCATGCTGCATGTTCCGTGCCCCTCCCGTGCCCGATGGGGCGGGGAACCACGGTCAATGACAGGTGCTGGAACAGGCTTCACGGCGTGGTTCCAGCACCCGTCATGCCTGGCCAGGAGCCAGATCCGGCCCTACAAGCGCGGTGATTCCCGAACTCAGACGGCAGCGTCCGACGACAGGACCGCCTCCGTGAAGTCGGCCGGCGGCTGGTAGTCATGGGCCTCGACGTAGTGGGCGATCAGTTCACGGGCGGCGTAGGCGACGCCGTCGCCCATCACTCGTATCTCGGCGCTTCCTCGAGGGCCGTCGCGGCGCCTTGCAGCGGAGAGCGAAGTGCACCATGGACAGAGGTGGAAGCCTCGCGTCTGCTGCGCTCGGTGGGTGCGGGCCATACCCTTCAGCGTCTCCACCAGACCTGGCGGTGGAGCACCCTTCGCATACGTTTTGCCACGGTCGAGCCAGCCGACGTTGCGCAGGGTGACGCTCCGCCAGACACCCGATGCCGTCGGATCCCAATTGTCCCTGTCGTACGTGTACGGCGTCAGGTCTGCGTAGTACGTCATGGCGGTTGTCTACCAGCAGGCGCACCGGATGAGCACCAGAAACAGGGGTGAACCACGGTCATTCCGGCGCGAAGCGCGATAGTCAGCGACGGCCGGAGGTGAGCGTCTACGCAGCTCAGGGACGAAGCCGTGGGCAAACGATCAGTGATTCCCAAGCTCAGAGTGCGGGTTCGATTCCCGTCACCCGCTCCGAAGATGAAGGCCCAGGCCAGGGTCATGACCCCTGCCCCGGGCCTTTGTGTTGTGCTGCCCCTTGAGTGATCGGCCCCGAGTGCCAGCTGCGGGGCCCCCGTTGTCCGGTCAGACCAGGGTGCCGGAGGCCATCGCGCACTTGCCGCGGTCGGCCTTCATCGGGCCGGCGGCGGAGGGCCGGACGTCGAAGTCGAACATGGCGGTGGGTACGTACAGCGAGCAGCAGGCGTTGGGGATGTCGACGATGCCGCTGATACGTCCCTCTATGGGCGAGGAGCCGAGCAGCAGGTAGGCCTGCTCTCCGCTGTAGCCGAACTTCTTGAAGTACTCGACGGCGTTGAGGCAGGCCCGGCGGTAGGCCAGCGTGGCGTCGAGGTAGTAGTTCGTGTCCGTGTCGTGGTCGACGGAGATCCCGATGAAGGTCATGAATTCCGTGTACCTCGGCTCGACGTTGCCCGGAATGAACACTGGGTTGGTGGAGATGCCGTACGTCTCCATGCCGCCCTTGATCAGGTCGACGTGGAAGTCGATGAAGCCGCCCATCTCGATGGCGCCGCAGAAGGTGATCTCTCCGTCGCCCTGGCTGAAGTGCAGGTCGCCTCCCGAGAGCTTGGCGTCCTTGACGTGTACGGGGTAGAAGACCCGCGAACCGCGCGTGAAGTTCTTGATGTCGTGGTTGCCTCCGTTCTCGCGGGCCGGCACCGTGCGTGCGCCTTCCGCGGCGATACGCGTGGCGAGGTCTCCGGTGGCCGTGCCGGCGAGTGCGTTGGTGCTGTCCGGCGGTACGGCGAGTGGCGGGACCCGGTTCGGGTCGGTGTCGATCAGCGCCTGCTCGCGGGTGTTCCAGCGGGCGAGCATCTCGGCGGACGGGGCCGTTCCGAACAACCCCGGGTGGGTGATCCCGGTGAAGCGGATCCCCGGAAGGTGGCGGGAGACCGCCTGCTGTCCGTGGAAGTCCCATATCGCCTTGTAGGCGTCCGGGAAATAGTCGGTCAGGAAGCCGCCGCCGTTGGCCTTGGCGAAGATGCCGGTGTAGCCCCAGCCCTGGCCCGCAAAGTCGCCGGTCTGCTGCGGCACGGGGCCGAGGTCGAGTATGTCGACGACGAGCAGGTCGCCGGGTTCGGCGCCCTCCACGCCTATCGGACCGCTGAGCATGTGAGGGATGGTCAGATCGATGTCGCGTACGTCGTCGGCGGTGTCGTTGTTGCCGACCTGGCAGTCGGTCCAGTCGCGGCATTCCATACGGAACTCCGCTCCCGGCTTCACCATGGCGACGGTGGGGACGTCCGGGTGCCACCTGTTGTGTCCGGGAACGTCCTGGTCACGCATCGACTTGCTGTGGTCCACATGGAAGATTTCTTCGGGCATAACAGCTCCTCATTTTCGGATCAGGTCACGTTGGTGCGCTCACGCTTCCGGCCGACGGGGCCGCTGGGGCTGATTGCCGCGAATTCCGGGTGAGCGGCCACAACGCCGCGAAGGCCACCACGCCGAACACCGCCAGTGCGATGGCGGTTTCGTTGGGGTTCACCCAGTAACCGGAGAGCAGCAGCGCCGCGGGAATCACGCCCGTGACCCAGCCCTGGATCGCCGTGACCCATCCCGTATAGATCCTGAGGCGGTCCATCTTGAGACCGAGCAGGAGGAAGAACAGGAACCACAGGAATGCCCAGTAGAGCCAGATGACGCCGAACGCGTAGTCCTTGAAGAGCCGGAAATTGACGAACGAGTATCCCAGGGCCGCAACCGCCACGAACAGCGAGTAGTAGCCGACGCCGGTGCTGTCGAGACCGGCGAGTAGGCCCACGCCTACATACAAGTAGGTGAAGCCGAACAGATAGATGCCGGATGCCGCCAGGATCTCGGCGGGATCGCCGACGGCGGCAAAGATGAGGTAAGTCGGCGTCAGCACCTGCAGTGCGCCCACGAAAAGGTTGAACACCGCCGCCGCCTTGGCGTCGACCTTCCCGAGCAGCAGCATTCCGTTGATGAAGAGCACCGCACCGACAAAGAGCAGTCCCACGTTGCCCACGGGGACGCACCTCCTCAGCCCGCGTGGGGGACGGAATCGTCGTAACCCGCCTGAGAGGTTCAGCCTTGTCGACCACCGCCCTCAGGGTCGTGGCAAACGCGAGAGCGCGGGGTGCGGGCGCGGTGGCACCGCCCGGTGTGGCGGCACTTCGGAAACCACCGCCGGGGCATCACGGGACTGCTCCTCCTGTTCATGGAGGGCAGCGACCGTATGCGAGGTCAGCGTGAGCCCGGGCGAGGTGTACACACGTCTCGCAGTACCTGCGCAAACAGGGCAGCCGTAAACGGTGGGCGCTGTTCCGATAGTCAACTTCACGTCGAAAGGTCCACAGCGACTGCATAGATATTCGTAGGTTGCCATCAGCAGCCTCCGGATGCCGGTGGACGCTGGCCAACCCGAGAATGTGCGACGCGCCCCGATCGGCGTACGCCACACCGCATTTCCTCTTTCAAGGAGACGTCTCGTACATCCACGTGTCAAGTGCCGGACGGTCCGATCCGGCCCCTATCGGAGCCCTTGCCGATGCTCGTGCGGGGGCCCTTATCCCCACGACCCGACGGCGAGCCCCGCCGCTGCCGCCGCCAGACCGACCACAAGGCTCGACGCGGCGTACAGCACGGCTCTTCCGGTCTGCCCTTTCTGGCGCAGGAGAATCAGCTCGTAACTGAACGTGGAAAACGTGGTGTAGGCGCCGCAGAAACCGACGCCGGCAATGGTCACCACCTGTTCCGGCAGCCCGTGCCGTGCGTCGAGGCCCACGAGAAGCCCGAGCACGAACGAGCCGGTGATGTTGATCAGCCACGTGCCGCGCGGGAAGCCGCCGGGGCTTCGGTACTGCACGTACTGGTCGAGCACGTAGCGCGCAACTGCCCCGACCGCGGCCGCCGCACCGACGGCGAGCAGGGTGATCACCGGACCCACCAGCCGTACCGGCGGGCGTGGCCGCGTCGCGTGGCGAGCCGTGCCCGCCGCGCCGCCGCCCGCCTGCCGGCGGCCAGGCCGAGCGCGGTGGCGGCCAGTCCGGCCAGGAGACTGCCGAAGACGTTGAACGCCGCGGTCGCATAGTGGCCGTGACCCAGAAGGCGGTCGGTGTCGAGCATCCAGGTGGAGAAGGTGGTGAAGGAGCCGAGAAACCCGACGGCGGCGAAGGGGCGCACGTACCGGGTCGGCTGCCAGATGTCGAGCACGTACACGAGCAGCAGCGCGAGCAGGAACGAACCGGACACGTTGACGGCGAACGTCGTCCATGGAAACGTCGCGTCAGACGTGGGAAAGACCAGTCCCAGTGCGTAGCGGGCCGATCCGCCCAGGAGACCGCCGACCGCGATCGCGGCCAGGGCACCCCGGCGCAGACGCGAGTGGAACGGCTCGCTCGACGGTTCGGGCCCGCCACCGGAGATGTACGCGGGCTCTCGGGATTCCCTGTCGGGCCCGGATTCGTCGGCCCGCATCAGAAGCCTCCGTACGCACTGATCGTCTGAACTTCTGCCGCATGGATCATCGAAATAACCGCATCCCTATCCGATAACCCACCTCCCCCATTATTCCTGGGGATTGCAGCACCGATGCATGCTCGACTAAAATTCAAGATCATCGGCGCCTGACCGGTTTACCGGAGCAATGGCCTGACCCGATGGAGGACGGCCATGGCAAAGATCCTTTCGGTGCTCTATCCCGACCCCGTGGAGGGGTATCCACCCGACTACGCACGTGACGAGATTCCAGTCATCACCGGCTATCCGGGCGGTCAGACCGCCCCCACCCCGCAAGCCATAGATTTCACCCCGGGGCAGCTCCTCGGCAGTGTCTCGGGCGAGCTGGGGCTGCGCCCGTTCCTGGAGGACCGAGGCCACACCTATGTGGTCACCAGCAACAAGGAAGGGCCGGACTCCACCCTGGACCGCGAGCTGCCCGATGCCGACGTGCTGATCTCGCAGCCCTTCTGGCCCGCTTACCTGACCCCTGAGCGGATCGCCGCGGCTCCCCATCTCAGACTCGCGATCACCGCGGGGATCGGGTCGGACCACGTCGACCTGCCGAGCGCCATCGCCCACGGCATGACGGTGGCGGAGGTGACCTACAGCAACAGCATCAGCGTGTCCGAGCACGCCGTCATGCAGATCCTCACACTGGTGCACAACTACATGCCCGCCCACGAGTGGGTGACCGCCAAGGCGGGCTGGAACATCGCGGACAGCGTCTCGCGCGCCTACGACCTCGAAGGCATGAACGTCGGCGTCCTCGGGTCGGGCCGTATCGGCCAGGCGGTACTGCGCCGCCTCAAGCCGTTCGACGTCAAGCTGCACTACCACGACGTGCACCGGCTGCCCAGGGACGTCGAGGAGGAGCTGGGGCTGACCTGGCACCCCGACGCGCGTTCGCTCGCCTCCTCGGTCGACGTGCTGTCCATCCACACTCCGCTGCATCCGCAGACGCAGAACCTCTTCGACGACGAACTGATCGGGGTCATGAAGCGCGGTTCGTACATCGTCAACACCGCACGCGCACTCATCGTGAACCGGGATGCCGTGGTGCGGGCCCTCAACAGCGGCCAACTGGCCGGTTACGCCGGTGACGTCTGGTATCCGCAGCCGCCGCCGCCCGACCACCCCTGGCGCACCATGCCGTACGAAGCGATGACGCCGCACGTGTCCGGTACGACCCTCGCGGCGCAGGCCCGCTACGCGGCCGGTACCCGGGAGATCCTGGAGTGCTGGTTCGACGAGCGCCCCATCCGTCCGGAGTACCTGATCGTCGACGGTGGTGGGCTTGCCGGGACGGGAGCGCGCTCCTACACGGTCGCCTGATAACGAATAACAGCCGGTGGACAATAAATCAGCAGAAGATCCACCACTGAATAGGCAATGGGCATTCTGGCGTGTCATGCCGGCTCCGAACCCTTGCATGCTGTGATCCGACTCACCCCGAATCCGCTGGCGGAGTGCGGCCGAGAGCCTTAGCGTGCGTAAAGAGATTGATTTTTCCTTATGCGAAGGCACTGGCGCCGCGCATACTGTTTCGCAAGAAGACCAAGGTGGACGCCGGGAAGGTGGATCAGTGAGCAGCATGGACGCCGTGTGGGTACGGAGCGTGAACGGCATTCAGATGCATCACGTGACCGATCTTCAGGATGCCAGCCGGTTTTTGGGCAACGCAGTGATGGCACTGCGGGCCGCACATGTAAGGACCGGCGCGGACCGGTACTCCAGCATCTCCGCCGAGCTCAAGAGCCTGGTGGAGCGAGTGCGGGAGCTGGAGGACGAGGCGCGGTCCAGCATGCACGACCTGCACGCCACCGATCCCGAACGGTTCGTCCGCTGCCGTGACGGTCACGAGCCGTGGCCCGGTGAGATCCCGGCGGGCTTCATTCCGCGCCACACCTGCAAGGACGAGTGCCTCTACCATGACCGCGAGGTCCTCGAGGCGATCATGCAGTGCACTTGCGGCCGGCCGCCGTGCCAGGCGTGCGAGATCGGCGGAAAGCTCTGACAAGCCCGAGCGAGTGCGGAAGGAGCCTCCCCGACCGGCGGCGGCCAGCTCGACGGTCCCGGCCCTGGTGTCCCACTCGCGTGGGCGGTAACCGTTGCGATGGTTGACTCGCCCGTCGCTGACCTGCCCGTATTCGGCGTTTCAGAGGGCGTCGGCCTCCGCGGACATGAGCGCGTCGGCGAACGTCTTGACCATCGCGCGCAGCAGATCGGGACTCGCCGCAGCGCGGTTGTCCTCGGCGAGGGCGTGCAGGGGCACACTGTCTGGTGCGGTCATCGTGCTGATCTCCTTCGTGACTCGACATCTCGAAGATCAGCCGGTGGCCGTTCATCTATGCGGGCATCATCCCGACGCCGGAGCAAACCCCCGAATCAGGTCGAACCCGCACACCACCTCCATGGACACAACCAGAGACCTCGCTGGCCGGCCGGACCTATGCGCGGACAGACTTCCGACGCAGCAACTCCGACTGGGTGATGACGAAGGTGTCGGACGACGTCTTCCAAGCGTCCTGCGGCCCGCTCAATCTCGATGAAGTTCTGCGTCTGTTCCGAGAGTGGGCCACCTCGGAAGGCCGGGAGTCCTAGCTTCCAACCACCGCCCGAGGAGCCCGCCGGCAGTGGCTCGCGGGGTGGTGGGCTTTGCGGTTGATCGTCGATGTCTACTTGCCCGCTGTCGATCGCGGCGATACCGCCAGCATCGCAGGTTGGTTCGAGTTGGGCCGTAGATCCTTCGGACAGGTAGTGGCGCTCGCCTGATTGCCACTCGTCGTGCATGTCGGCCGCCGGTCTAGTGGTGCCGGCGGTAGTGCAGCCCGACGGTCCCGTTGCTGAACTCGGTGCTGGAGACCAGGTCGAGCCGGTAGGACTTGGGGACGTCGTCGAACAGCCGGGTACCCTCGCCCGCAACGTAGGGGTGCAAGTCCAGGCGGAACTCGTCGATCAAGTCGAGTTGTATGAGCGACCGCCAGAAGCTAACGCCGCCCCAGACCACGATGTGGCCGTCGCCGCCTCGCCTGAGCTTGTCGATCTCGCCCGTGCCGCGACTACCTGCGGCGAAGAGGCGTCCGGCACACGATCCCGGAGAAGACCGACAGCCAGGCCGCCCGCCTGCGGAAAGGATCGCGCGGCGGACGTCCACCCGGCTTCGACGAACAGCGGTACAAGCAGCGCAACACCGTCGAACGGGCCATCAACAAGCTGAAGCACTCCAGGGCTGTGGCCACCCGGTACGACAAGCGCCACTACGTCTACCTCGGCACCGTCACTGCCGCTTGCCCTTGCCATCTGGCTCCGAACATGATCGCCCGGACAACTCCTAGCGGAGACGAAGATGGTTACTGAGGTTGAACTCGTGGAGTCGTATGGGCTGACGGCTCGTCGCTCGTGCGGTATCACCGGGGCATGCGGTATCCACAGGGCGGCGGGCTGAC
>NZ_JBIAPT010000004.1:251671-378583 GCF_042888425.1 Streptomyces sp. NPDC002889 | reverse complement strand
CTGCAGGGGGGACCCTGTGGGAGAGTAGGACGCCGCCGAACAATCATTGTGGGAAAGCCCCGCACCATCTGGTGCGGGGCTTTCCTGCGTTCAGGGTCAGGGTTATTGCGGCCACCTTCGGCGCACGGCACCAGCGAAACCGCGTTGCCCCAGGGCCGCTACCGTGGCGAGTATCGGGGGATGGAATACGTCATCCGGCCCGTGCGTGCCGAGGAGTGGGCCAAGGCCCGGGAGCTCCGGCTCGCAGCCCTGCAGGATCCCCTCTCGGCGATCGCCTTTCTGGAGTTGTACGAGAAGGCTGTCGCGCAGCCCGACTCGTTCTGGCAGAGGCGCACCGCGGACGCGGCGACGGGGAGAGAGGTCGTTCAGTTCATCGCCGAGGCGCCGGACGGACGTTGGGACGGCACGCTCAGCGTGCTGGTGGAGCATCCCGGGGACGAGCCGAAGGTCGGGAAGCCGGCGTCTGTCGAGCAGACGCACGTGGTGGCAGTGTTCGTACGGTCCGAGGCGCGGGGCGCCGGCGTGGCAGAAAAGTTGATCCGTGCAGGGCTCGAGTGGTCGTGGGCGCTCGCCGCGCCTCCGGTCGAACGCGTGCGGCTGATCTTCCACGCGGACAACGGCCGGGCCGAAGCGCTCTACCGTCGGGTCGGCTTCGTCCCGAGCGGCGATCCCGCTCCCGTTCCTGGCAACGAGATGGCCCTGGAGTACGAGATCCGGCGCCAGGGGGTGTCGTCCCCGACCCACCGTGCGCCTGGGGCCACCAAGTGATACCTCGGTCTACCGGGTGAGGGGATCGCTCCAGCGGGCCCGGGCCTGCTCCTGGGAACGGAGCAGGACCAGGGTCGGCAGGCCCAGGTCCTGGCCGGTCGCCAGCAGTTCAGGGAGCCGGGGAAGGGGAGCCACGGCCGCGACGTCGTCGAGGACGAGCGTCAGTGGTGGGTCGAGCCGACCGTCGGATGACCGTGCGGCCATGCGGCGGCCGTGCTCGACCACGTCTGCGGCGAGTGCCGTGAGGAGGGGCATCGCGCCCGGGTGGGTGCGGGGGTCCTCGATCGGTTCACCCACCACATAAAGGGTGCCCGCTTCGTTCACGAATGATTCCAAGGCGACCGAATCGGTTCGGTTCGGAGTGCAGGCGTCACGGATATGGATCGACGAGAGTGCGGAGAGTGCACGGGCCGTCAGCTGTTGGGCGATCTCCCGTCGTTCGGGGTGTGCGGTGAGCGCCGACTCGAGCAGCCCCCCGAGCCCACCGGCGGCCTTGGGGTGCGTACGGAGGATGCGTACCGGTTCGTGGGCGGCGCCGCCCTGGGCCCAGCGATGGAGCTGTTTGAAGGGGCGGCCGTCCACGGCCGCGGCGTGCAGCCAGCAGCGCAGCAGGGTCTCCGCGGTGTCCGCCATGGCGGCGTCGATCAGCGCCCGGGGCCGTACCGGCGCGAGAAAGGACGCGGCACGCTCGGCAGCGATGGCGGGGTCCTCGCAGTGGGCGGTGGGTGACCAGTGGAGGCGGGCGGGGGTGTCGCACAGATGCCCGGGGTCGTAGACGAGTACGGGGCCGAGCTTGGCGCGTGCGTCCTTAGTCTCGGCCCACACAGCGGGGTCGGAGGTGACGACGAGCGCGGGGCCTTCGGCGTCGTGCAGGGCCTGGACGGTGGTGGGGCGACGGGTGGCGCGGTCGCCGTAGAACAAGCGGGGGATACGGGTGCGGGGAGCCGGGACGCTGGGGTGCGGCCCGGGCAGCGGGGGCGCGGCGGCAGGTTCAGGAGGCGGAGCCTGGAGTGATTCCACGGGTACGGCCGCGGCGTGGTCCACCGCAAGGTCCAGCGCCGGCTCCGGGGAGGCCTCGTGGGCGACCTCTACGGGCGGGTCGAACATGTCCTCCTGCGCGGCAGGCCGCTCCTGGGCCGGACGGTGCTCGACGACGGTGTGCTCCGTCGCGGCGCGCGCCTCGAGCGCACGGTCCCTCGGCGTCACGCTGTCCCGTGCCGCCGCCCGCACCGCACGCCAGCGCGCGAGCGTGCCGAGCGTGAACACGGTCAGGACCACCAGCACCATCAACTCGCCGATGGCCAGCCCCCAGAACATGCCGTACCCGGACAGTTCGCCGGGCGGTGTCGAAGGCCAGGCGGACGCCAGGTCGTGCGGGGCGGAGATCAGGGACCGTATCGCCAGCGGTGTGCTGGTGAAGCTGACGCCCGTCGGCCAGGTGCCGTGCGCCAGCAGGCCCGCAAGGCCCGTGGCCGTCCACACCAGCAGCGTCAGCCCGAGCAGAAAGCCGAGCAGACCGACCAGCAGGCCGTCGGGAATGCCCCGTTCGCCGTCGGGTCTGCCGTCCCCGGGTCCGGCGCCGCGGCCTTGGGGACCGCCCTGACGGCCGTCGAAATGACGCCCGTACATGTCATGCCACCGTCGACTCGGACGGCTCGGACGACTCGGTCGATTCGACGACCTGATACCGCTCGCTCAGGGCCGCGCGCTGCTCCGCCTCCCACTCCGCGGCCTGTACGTCTTCCGGCAGGTCCGGCGCGGACGACTCCGTCATGGCCCGGTCGGTGAAGACCAGTGGTCGTTCCGCCTCCGTCACCAGGTGCTTGACCACTTGGACATTGCCGTTGACGTCCCAGACGGCGATGCCGGGGGTGAGCGTGGGAATGATCTCGACGGCCCAGCGTGGCAGTCCGAGCACCCGCCCGGTCGCCCGTGCCTCGTCCGCCTTCTGGGCGTAGATGGTCCGGGTGGACGCCATCTTGAGGATCGCCGCCGCCTCCCGCGCCGCCGCGCCGTCCACCACATCGCTCAGGTGATGGACGACCGCGACGAAGGACAGGCCGAGCCGCCGGCCGAACTTCAGCAGGCGCTGGAAGAGCTGCGCGACGAACGGGCTGTTGATGATGTGCCACGCCTCCTCCACCAGGAAGATGCGCTTCTTGCGGTCGGGGCGGATCCAGGTGTGCTCCAGCCAGACGCCGACGATCGCCATCAGGATCGGCATCGCGATCGAGTTGCGGTCGATGTGCGAGAGGTCGAAGACGATCAGCGGCGCGTCCAGGTCGATGCCCACCGTCGTCGGACCGTCGAACATGCCCCGCAGGTCACCGTCGACGAGCCGGTCCAGCACCAGAGCCACGTCCAGGCCCCAGGCACGTACGTCCTCTATGGCGACGTTCATCGCCTCGGCGGACTCGGCCTCCGGGTGGCGCAGCTGTTCGACGATGTCGGTGAGGACGGGCTGCCGGTCGGTGATGGTCTCGTTGACGTAGGCGTGCGCCACCTTGAGCGCGAAGCCGGCGCGCTCGTCGAGGCCGTGGCCCATCGCGACCTCGATAATGGTCCGCAGCAGCGCGAGCTGGCCGGTCGTGGTGATCGCCGGGTCGAGCGGGTTGAGGCGGATGCCGACGTCGAGGGCTGTCATCGGGTCGAGCCGGATGGGGGTTATCCCCAGCTCCTGCGCGATGAGATTCCACTCGCCGACGCCGTCCTCGCCCTGCGCGTCCAGGACGACCACCTGACGGTCGCGGAAGCGCAACTGCCGCAGGACGTACGTCTTCTCCAGCGCCGACTTGCCGTTGCCGGACTCGCCGAGCACGAGCCAGTGCGGGGCCGGGAGCTGTTGCCCGTACAGCTGGAAGGGGTCGTAGATGTAGCCCTTGCCGCTGTAGACCTCGCGGCCGATGATGACGCCCGAGTCGCCGAGGCCGGGCGCGGCGGTGGGCAGATAGACGGCCTGCGCCTGCCCGGTCGACGTACGGACGGGCAGACGGGTCGTCTCCACCTTCCCGAACAGGAAGGCGGTGAAGGCATCCGTGAGGACGGACAGCGGATCTCGCATGGCGGACTGCCCTCCCGGTCAGCGTCGGATGCCGGTCGCGAACGGCAATGTGTTCACAAAGGCCCTGTGGTGCTCCCGGTCGCACCACTCCAGCTTGAGATACGACTTGCCGGCCGAAGCCCTGATGGTGCGCTTGTCCCTGGCCAGCGCCTCGGGCGAACGCGATGACACAGTGATGTACCCGACGATGTTGACCCCCGCCGCACCGCTCGCGAGATCTTCACCCCGCTGGTCCAGCCGGCCGTGCGCGGCGATGTCGCGCGGGTCGACGGTCCGGTTCATCTTGGCGGCCCGGCTGGCGTCCGCCTCGTCGTTGGTCTTCTCGGTGAGCATCCGCTCGATGGCCACCTCGGTGGGCTCCAGGTCCATGGTGACCGCGACCGTACGGATCACATCGGGGGTGTGGACGAGCAACGGCGCAAGGAAGTTGACGCCGACCGGGGTCATCGGCCACTCCTTCACCCAGGCGGTGGCGTGGCACCAAGGAGCGCGCGTGGAGGACTCACGGGTCTTGGCCTGGAGGTAGGTGGGTTCCACAGCGTCCAGTTCGGCCGGCCAGGCATTGCGCTTCGACATTGCCTGGATGTGGTCGATGGGGTGGTCCGGGTCGTACATGGAGTGCACGAGGGAGGCGAGCCGGGACTGGCCCAGCGGCTGGCGTACGCGGATGTCCGCCTCGGCGAGACGGGCGCAGATGTCGGTGAGTTCGCGGGCCATGACGACGGCGAGCCCGGCGTCCTTGTCGAGCTTTTTCACCCCGGCGGCGTGCCGGGCGGCGCGGGCCATGGCGTGTGCCTCCGCGGCCAGGTCGCGGGAGTAGTGCATGCAGGCGACGAGATAGGCACGGTGCTGCTCGCTGGAGGTCGACACCATCGACTGGAGCTGCTCGTAGGACTGCCGGAGCCAGTCGGGCGCGGACGCGTCGCCGCGCTGGGCGACGTCCTTGGCGTGTGCGTCGGGGTCGGCGGGCAGAGTGCGGGCCAGCATCTGAAGACGGGTCACAAAGCCGTCCCCGTTGGCGACATGCTTGAGCAGGGTGCCGAAGCGGTCGACGAGCGCTTCCTGGTCCTCGCTGTCGCGCAGCCCGACGCCCGGGCCCTCGATCTCGATGGCGGCGGTGACGGTGCGCCGGTCGGCGTGCAGCAGTACGGCGATCTCGTCGGGCCCGAAGGGCGCGGCGAGCCAGTTGATCCGGCCGATGCCCGGCGGCGGTCCGACCTCGACCTCCCGGCCGTCGAACCGGATACCGGCCTCGGCGGCGCCGGAACGGTAGAGGGTGCCCTTGCGGAGCGTGCGCTTGTAGCTGCGGTTGATCTCGAACCATTTGTAGAAGGTGCGCTGCTTGTACGGGACGTACACGGCGGCGAGGGCGATCAGCGGAAAGCCCATCAGCAGCACGATCCGCAGAGACAGGAAGGGGACCAGCAGTCCGCTCATCATGCCGAGGAACGCGCCGGCGATGATCAGCGCGATCTCGCCGGTCTCGCGGTTCTTGCCGACGATCGCGTTCGGCCGGGCGCGGCCGATCAGATACGTACGGCGGGGCGTGATCGGGTGGGACTGGGTCGTCACCGCCCTCCACCTCCTGTGCTCTTGCGGTTGCTGTGCGGGGTGCCGCCGGTCGGGCTGCTGCTACGGGGCGCGGGCGCGGCTCCGCTGCCGCCGCGGTTGCTGTGCGCGGCGACGCCGCCGCTGACGGGGTTGGCGGGACGGGCGGCCGAGCTGCTGCTGTCTCCTGTGCCGGTGTTCTGGTTGCCGCGGGTGCTGTGGGTCTTGATGCCCTGGGAGACGAGGGCGGCGGGGGAGCTTATGACGGCGGCCGCGGCGTTCTCGGCGCCGTGCTGGATGCGGTTGTTGCGGGAAGCGGCGATCTCGTCGCCGAAGCCGGGGACGAAGCGGTAGATCATCGCGGAGGCGAAGATGGCGAGCAGGATGATCGCGAGGCCGGATACGACGGCCGAGAACGAATCCGGTCCGTCGTCGGCGGACAGCGCGCCCGCGAGCCCGAGGACGATGACGATGACCGGCTTGACCAGGATGATCGCAATCATGATCCCGGCCCAGCGGCGGACATGTCCCCACATGTTCTTGTCGACGAGGCCGGCATAGACGACGACGCCGAGCAGGGCACCCACGTACAGGAGCACGGCGCGGATGAAGAGCTCGAGATAGAGCACCCCGGCGGCGAGGATCGTCACGAGCGAGACGACGATCAGCATGATCGGCCCGCCGCCGATGTCGGTGCCCTTCTTGAGCGCGGCCGAGAAGTTCCCGAAGAACATGTCGGTCTGGCCCGTGGTGCCGCCCGCGATGACCTCGGTGACACCGTCGGTCGCGGAGACCAGGGTGTAAAGGATCAGCGGCGTGAAGGCGGATGCCAGGACCGTGAGCCACAGGAACCCGATGGCTTCGGAGACGGCGGTGGTGAGCGGCACGCCACGGATGGCTCGCTTGGCGACGGCGAGCAGCCACAGAACGAGGGTCAGGATGGCGGCGGCGGCGAAGACGATGGCGTACTGGGACAGGAAGGTGGGGTTGGTGAAGTCGACGGAGGCGGTGGACTTCACGGCCTTGGAAAGCGTGTCCACGGTCCAGGCCGCGGCGTCGGCGCAACCGCGGGCGAGAGAGGCGAGGGGGTCGAGGGCGTCGGTGGGGTCGTTGAGGGAGGGACTGGGGGAGGAGGGTCCGTCGCCGTCTTCGCAGTAGTCGCGAGCGGGACCGACGATCAGGTCGCACTTGTCCTGGTTGGTCGGTGTCGGGGTGGGCGTCGGTGCTGCCGTGGCGCGGGATGTCGTGAGCACGGCTACCGTCTGTACGGTCGCGAGGACGGCGGTGGCCTTGAGTGCGAGCCGTGGGCTAGCGGGCATACGTGAACCCTCCGTACTGCTCGACTGCCTTGGCGATTTCGTCGGCATCGGATGCTGTACGGTCCGCATTCACCGGGGCCGGGCCATCCTTCTGGGAGAAGCTTTCGACTCTCCAGTCGCCATCTACCCACTGGAGTTTGAGCGTCATGGTGAACCAGTCGTTGGTCACCGGGTTGGTGGAGCTGACGCCGGCGGTCCCGAAGACGCCGGTGCACCACACCTCTACGGTGGCGGTGGTGTCCGTGTACTCCGTGACCTTGGTCCCCACAGGCGCGGTCCGCGACACGTACGTCATCCCTGCCGCGGCGTTTCCGTCCGCGTCAAGGCCGACCCTGTCGAGGAAGTCCTTGTTGTAGGCCTGGTCGAGCTTGGCCTGGAGCTCGGCGACCTTGGCGCTGACAAAAAGCCGACGCACAATCTCGCGACGCAGGTCGGTCTTCAGGATGTCGGCTGAAACGAGCGCCACCGCGTAATTCGCTGCCGCGCTCTGCGCCCCCTGCTCATCCTTCGCGTACCCCGTAGGGATCCCTCCGGCCTCCCCCTTCACCGGCTTCACCCCCGTCGCCGCCGTCGGCTCCGCCGCCGCGCCGCCCTTGCCGCCGGCACCGGTCGCGTCGTCCGACCCGTCGCCGCGGTTGGCGAACGCGATCGCCGCGATGAGCAGCACGACGACACCCACCACGGTGACGAGGGAGCGTGACCCGCGCAAGGGGCGCCGCCCGCCGCTGTAGGTGTCCGCGGTGCTCTCGGGCAGGCGGGTACGGGTCTGGCCCGTACCGCCCGCGCCGCTGTCGGCCCCGAATGCGTCGTCGTGCTCGTCGCCGAAGCTCATGCCGCGTGTGCCCCCTCAGCCGTGTGCGGTACTGCCACGTCGTGGTACGTAGACGGTAGCCGTGCTGGTTGCCGCGTAGCCGCGGTGTGGTGACTCGACATCAGGGAGACGCAACCTCGGAGGGACTGACGGGTGGGCTATACGGCCATCCCGTACACGATGGTGAACAAGGTCCCCAGCGAGCCGATGATGAAGACGCCGGTGAGGCCGGCGACGATCAGGCCCTTGCCCTGCTCCGCGCTGAAGGTGTCGCGGAGGGCGGTCGCACCGATGCGCTGCTTGGCGGCGCCCCAGATCGCGATGCCGAGGCAGAGAAGGATGGCAATGGCCATCACGACCTCGATCATCACTCGAGCCTCGTTTCCCAGACTCCCGAAAGGCCCCCAGTTCGGGGCGATTCCGCCGATGATGGTGGTGATGTCGCCCTTTTCGGCTGCCAGGATCATGTAACTCACCGCCCCTGTTGGGTTGTTCAGTGCCCTGCCCCTCGGCATGGGCCGTCGTTCTATCTTCGCTGATGAAACCGCCCGCGTATGCCGACTTGGGGCGTCTCTTTACCCGATCTCCGCACGTATGACCGAGTGCATGGCCCTGACCTGCGGCGGCGCGGCGTGCTGCGATGTTCGTATGGGCATCGTCACTCTGTGTATCACGGAGCGTGACTCCGGGCAATTACTGTCGTTGGGGCACCCAGGGGCCGAAACGGCGAGCCCGCACCGGGGCCCGTTGCGGGGCTTGGCGCCGGCCCGGACGAGGGGCTCAGCGGGGCGCGACGAACAGGCTCTGTGCGCTGCGTCCGATCGGACCCTTCTCGTCGTGCAGTTGAGCGTCCGCCAGGCCGATCCCGGCCGCGTCCACGCTTGTGCGGGCCGCGACGCACACCCACTCGCCGACCGGGTGGCGGTGCAGATGGACCGTCAGATCCGGGTTGATGAACACGTGTCGTTCGAAGTCGAGGACGTTGCTGATGCCGTTTCCGGAGTCGGCGGCGACCAGGACGCGGTCCAGCGGCCGGGTCTTCTCGCCTGCGATGAGCGGCACCCGCATCCGCATCCAGCAGGTGCCGGGGCCCAGCTCCTTGAAGGCCCCGTCGGTGAACCGGGTTTCCATCGCCGTGTGATAGCCGATGTCCCACGGGACGTCGAAGAAGGGCGTGTCGGCGCTCTCCCCGGGCGAGGGCAGCAGGGGCCCTTCGGCGACCGCCGGTCCGGGCTCCCCGGTCGTCCTGATGCGCAGCGCCCTGGCCATCATCACCGGGGCGTCGCCCTCGGGGGTCAGCGTGGCCTCGACGATCTCCACGCTCCGCCCTGCACGCAGCACGGTCGTGGTCACTTCCAGCGGCCGTATCGGCACCGGACGCACGATCTCGAAGGTGACCCGGGCGAGTCGCATGTCCGTTCGTGCCCCGGGGCGCTCCTCGAGGGCCCGGCCCAGCAGGGCGGCGGGCGGTCCGGCGTGCTGGGAGTTCGTGTCCCACGGTCCGCGGGTGTGCTCGGTGGAGGCGAAGCGGTTGTCTGAGAGCCGCTCGAAGAATGCCTCGGGTGCCGTCATGTCGCGCTGCCTCTCCGTGCCCGATCCCCGCAGATGGGTGTACGACGCACACGCTACCTACGGGTAACCGCGGAGGCCAGGGTCAGGGGGTCAGCGGGTCAGGGGCCGGGTCTCCCTCACCGGGTCGTTTGCACCGGGACGGAGGCCGCGAGGAGGCCTGCATACGCGGAAGCGGCGCGGAGCCGCTTCGGACCCCGCGCCGCCCCAACGCTTCAGCGGATGGCCACCATGTATCCGAGCAGGCTGATGGCGATGGCGATGAGCGCGATGAACGTCACCGTCGCCAACGTCCCGCCGGCGTCCCGGTTTCTCCGTCCGGCCTGCGCGAGCCTGGGCTGAGCGCTCTCCCCGCGCTGCGTGTCGGGCGCGGTGGCCGCCTTCGCTGCATTCTTCACTTGTGCTCCTGTGTTGCCGGCCCCGCCGTGGTCACCGGCAGGGATTTTGACCTCAGCCTTCTGGGCTGCGTCACACACAGTAGTCGGTGCAGGCCCGGACCCCGTTCGTGGGGCGGTCTGGTTCAGGCCAACGGGTGGTCGGGGGCGAGGACTTCGGCGATGCGCCGGGCGATGGTCTGGGCCGTGTTGGTTCCGGGAGACTTGCGCCCCACGGTCGTGGATACCGCGATGGAGAGCCGTTCGGCGGGGAGGTAGGCCTGGATGGCGGCGTAACCGGCGAACGAAGGGTTCTGCACGATCCAGTCCTTCAGCACGATGACGCCCACCCCGAAGTGCATGGCTTCGGTGTTCGGCAGACAGACGGAGGCGGGGCAGCTGGAGGTGCGGCGGCCGAGGCCGACGGTCCCGGGGTTGACCTGCACTTTGAAGGCGCGGCGTGAGAGCAGCTCTCCGCTGCCGATGCCCCGGGCCGAGCGGGCCAGGTCGCAGATGTTGCTCGTGAGGACCGCACCGGGCGCGGTGGTCCACGAGGGGTTCCAGAAGGTGGATTCCTCGTAGGTGCCGCGTTCGGCGTCGAACGAGTGCAGAACGGGCGACGGGATCTCGGGGGTGAAGCTGTTGCGGGTGTTGCGCAGCCCGAGGGGGCTCAGGATGCGCTGCTCGAGCAGCTTGTCCAGCGGGGTGCCGCTGATCTTCTCGAGGGCGGCGCCGAGGAACTGGAAGTTGGCGTGCGAGTAGCTCCAGTTGGTGCCGGGTTTGTACCACAGCGGGTGGCTGAGGGAGTAGGCGACGACTTCCTTGGGCGTCCACTGGCGGAAGGGGTTGGCGTAGAACGCGGCGATGAACTTGGGATCGGTGACGTAGTCCCTGATGCCCGAGGTGGAACTGGCGAGGTTGCGCAGGGTGATCTCGTCGCCGTGCGGCAGATCGGGCAGCCAGCGGGAGACGGGGTCGTCGAGGCCGGCCTTCTTCTCGTCGACGAGCTGGAGCAGGATGGTGCCCATGTAGGCGATGCCCACCGACCCGGAGCGGAAGTTCATGGCCGCCGTGGCTGGGACGCCGGTCATGGTCTCGCCGAGGGCGCCGGTGACGACCTCCTTGCCGCCCACATCGACCCGTAGGAGCACGGCTTCCAGGTCGAGCTCCCTCTGGGCCCGCTTCGCGACCTCGAGGATCTCGCGGGCCTGACCGGGTGCGGGTTTCGAGGAGCCGGCACAGGCGGGCTGTTTCCGGTCGTGGGCGGCGAATCCGGCCCTGATCTGGAGAGTCGCCGCGATCAGGATGGCGGCGCAGAGCAGCGCCGTCCGGGTACGTTTCATACCGGACTATGTACGGATGAGTTCGGTGAAAACATCCACAACACGCGTCGTGTGATCCGTTTGACGGGCCCTGGTCGGCGAAGTGGCCGAACTTCGCGGACGCGTGGCGGCGTACGAACACCTCCCGGCGAGGGCGGCCTCGTCGGACGGCGAACCGTCGCGGCACGGGGGCTCGCCATCCCCCGGCACTGCGGCCGAATGTGCGCCAACTCAACTGTTGATGTGGGGGGTTGACTACGCTGAGGTGTGTGACCGATGACGCGCACCTTCTCGCCCGGATCGACACCACCCGACCGCACACCGCCCGGATCTGGAACTACTGGACCGGCGGCAAGGACAACTACCTGGTCGACCGCGAGGCCGGCGACCAGATCCGGGCGCTGCATCCCGGCATCGGGGACTACGCCCTCGCCGACCGGAAGTTCCTGGGGCGCTCGGTGCGGTATCTCGCCGCCGAGGCGGGGATCCGGCAGTTCCTGGACATCGGTACGGGGCTGCCGAGTGCCGACAACACCCATGAGGTGGCTCAGCGCGTCACGCCCGAGGCGCGGATCGTGTATGTCGACAACGACCCGCTCGTCCTCGCGCACGCCCGCGCCCTGCTCACCAGCTCGCTCGAGGGCCGTACCGACTACCTCGACGCCGATCTGCGGGACGTCGACACGATCCTGGAGCGCGCGGGCCGGACGCTCGACCTCAAGCAGCCCGTCGCGCTGATGCTGCTGGGCGTGGTCATCTTCGTCGAGGGCCACGAGGAGTCGTACGACGTCGTGCGCCGGCTCATGGACGCGCTGCCCTCCGGCAGCCATCTCGTGCTGTCCCACACCATCACCAGCCCGGCGATGCCCGATGTGGACGCGGCGGTCGCGTTCTGGAACGAGCACGGCACGCCCCGGCTCACCCAGCGCACCCCGCAGCAGGTCGAGCGCTACTTCGACGGTCTGGAACTGCTCACACCGGGCGTGGTGTCCTGCAACCGGTGGCGCCCCGAACCGGACGAGACGCCGACCCCGGACGAGGTGGCGATGTACGGCGGGGTGGGACGCAAGCCGTAGGAGTTCGCCCGCGCCTAAACTGGGGCGGGGTGGACTGCCGTGGGGCGAAAGGTGGCTGACGGTGCGTAAGGCGTGGCTGGTCGCGGGAGCGTCGATCGGGCTGTGTCTGAGCTTCGTCGCGCTCCTCGTCGTCGGGACGTACTCCGCCGCCGCGGGACTGATGGGCCCGTCCGGCAAGAACGGGGCCGTCGGGCTGGCCAAGGGGGCCGTGCCCGCCCGCTACCAGCCGCTCGTGCAGAAGTGGGGCAACCTCTGCCCGGCCATCAACCCCGCCCTCCTCGCCGCCCAGCTCTACCAGGAGAGCGGCTGGAACCCCAGGGCGCAGAGCCCGGCGGCCGCCCAGGGCATCGCGCAGTTCATCCCCGGGACCTGGGCCACGCACGGCATCGACGGGGACAAGGACGGGGACCGCGATGTGTGGGATCCGGCCGATGCGATTCCGTCCGCCGCCTCGTACGACTGCGAGCTGGCCGGGTATGTGAGGAAGGCGCCCGGCGATCCGACCGACAACATGCTCGCCGCGTACAACGCGGGTGCGTACGCGGTCATCAAGTACGGAGGGGTGCCGCCGTACCGCGAGACGCGGAACTATGTGAAGGTCATCCGCACCCTCGAGAAGAGCTTCGCCCGGCCCGTCGGGCGGGTCGAGCCGTCACGGCAGGCGGCCGGCGCCATCTACTTTGCGCAGCAGAAGCTCGGCACCAAGTACCTGTGGGGCGGCAACGGGACGCCGGAGCAGGGCGGGCGATTCGACTGTTCCGGTCTGACGCAGGCCGCGTACCGGACCGTGGGGATCGAGCTGCCGCGGGTGGCGAACGACCAGTACAACGCGGGACCGCATCCGGCGCGCGACGAGCTGCTGCCGGGGGATCTGGTCTTCTTCTCCGACGATCTGACCAATTCTCGCGCCATCCGGCACGTCGGGCTCTATGTTGGCGGGGGATACATGATCAACGCTCCGTACACCGGGGCGGTCATCCGGTTCGACAAGATCGACACGCCGGACTATTTCGGCGCCACCCGTGTCACCGAGGACGGCGCGAAGGCCCTGCCGACCGACCTTCCCTCGGCTGCGCCGCAAGCGTGAGAAGTCCGACGGACCGGCCGGAACCCGACCTTGACGCAGGGCTGTGAGCTGCGACGACGTATCACTCTTCGATAACGTCATCGTGATCGTTCCGTGGAGAGTGGAACGTCGCCGCGCATCAGGTCGTTCCCTGGGAACAGGGACAGGACGGCCGCACTGACCATGCAGCAGACACCGCACTGACGACGGGGGTTGGCAGAGGCGGCGCGCACCCGCGTGCGTCGGCAGGCAACAAGGCAAGGGGCTGCAGCAGATGGCTGGACTGGCAGCGAGAGTCGTCGCGACCGGGTCGAACCCCGATGTCGGTCTGCTCTACGACATCAACGGCCTGGCCAAGGAGGCCCCTTCGTGGCTCGATCGCACGATGGAGTTCGTCGGCGAGTACGGCATCATGCTGGCGATGGTGCTGGTGGTCCTGTGGTGCTGGTGGAGCGTGCGCCGGCGCGGCAGCGCCGAGGACTCGGTCGCGGCGGTCGCCGCTCTGATCTGGGCGCCGCTCGCCGCAGGGGTCGCGCTGCTGGTCAACGTCCCCATCCGGGGATTCGTCGAGCGGCCGCGCCCGTTCGTCGACCACACGGGGCTCGAGGTCCTGGTGGACGGAAAGACCGACTACTCGTTCGTGAGCGACCACGCGACGATGGCGATGGCGATCGCCGCCGGACTCTTCGTCGCGCAGCGCAGGTTCGGACTCGCCGGGCTCGCACTGGCGATGGCGGAAGGGTTCTGCCGGGTCTACATGGGCGTGCACTACCCGTCCGACGTCGTGGGCGGCTTCGCGCTCGGTACGGCGGTGGCGCTGCTGCTCGCACCGCTCGCCCTCGCCCTGCTGACCCCGCTGGTGTCGGCGGTGGCCGCTTCGGGACGCTTCGGGTGGCTCGTGCGGTCGCGACGGGCCGCGGGCGGCGCACTGCAGACCGAGACGCTGGACATCTCCGAGCCGCGCAGCGAAACGGCTGCCGGGAGCGGCCAGAACGACCTCGCGGCCTGACCGGCTCCGGGCGGTCCGCCCGTCTCGGTCCTGCTGTCACGCGGGGCTGCGGTCGTTCGGCGCCGACCGTCGGTCACACAGCCGGCCGTCGGCACGCCGCGGTCGGGGCGGACTGCCGTCGGGCCGGCGGCAGTCCTCCGGGCGGCGGTCGTTCGGGCTGCGATTGTTCGGGCTGCGATTGTTCGGCGCCGACCGTCAGGCAGGCTGCGGTGGGCCGTGCCGGCAATCGCTACAGCGCCTGCGGGTAGTCGAAGAGCCTGCCCGGGTCGTACTGCCGCTTCAGCCGGGCCAGCCGGTCCGCGGCCGGCCCGTAGTACGCCTGGCGCCAGTTGCGCAGCGTGGGGTCGGCGTAGTTCTGGTATGCGGCTCCGGACGCGTACCGCCGCATCGCCGCATGGGAGCCTTTCAGCCAGGCGCGCTGGGCGGCGCCTTCCGTCCCCGCGCGCCAGGCGCCGATGTACTGGGCCAGCATCCGCGACCGCCGGTGCACGAACGCCGTCGCCAGTGGGTCCACCCGGTTCACCGCACCGCCGAGGGCGGTCAGAGCGATCGACCCGCCGCCGCCCGCGCTCGCCGGAATCCGGGTGAACGCCTCGGTCGCGGCGATCAGGGCACGCCGCCCGGCGGCGTTGATGCCACGGTCGAAGAAGTCGGAGGCGGAGGCATAGGTCTCGCGCTGCAGCGCACCCTGCTGCGAGCGGCCCGGTGTGCTGCCCGGCAGATGGCACTGCGCGTCGGTGAACGACAGGCAGCCGGCGTAGGCGAGCATCGCGTCCCGATAGCTGCGCGGGCGCAGCGCCACCGAGGAGGCGGAGGAGCCCACTGCGTCGGCGAGCCGGTCGAGGGCATTGCGCAGATCGCTCTCGCTGCCGAGCGTGAGGGCGGCGACGGACAGGGTGGGGTTGCGACCGCCGGGGCCCGCCGCGAGATGCAGCGAGGACCAGATCTCGTCCGGCTGGTCGGGACCCCACCGCTGCCAGGCGGCGATCACCGCGTCGGCCTTGGACCACGGCCAGTTGAGATAGGCGCTGACGGTCGGCGGCGCGGGATGCGTACGGAACGTGAACCGGGTCACCACCCCGAAGTTGCCGTTCCCCGCGCCGCGCAGCGCCCAGAACAGGTCCTTGTGGTCCTCGGCGCTCGCCGTGAGCACCCGGCCGTCGGCGGTGACGAGCGTCGCGGAGGTCAGGCTGTCGCAGGTCAGACCGTATGCACGAGAGGTGACGCCATGGCCGCCGCCGAGGACGAGACCGGAGACTCCGACCGTCGGGCAGGAGCCGGCCGGGATGGTGCGGCGGTGGCGGGCGAGGGAGTTGTAGACGTCGATCAGTTTGGCGCCGGCGCCTATCGTGCCGCCCGCCGTGACGCTGCTCAGCGACGAGACGTCGATGACCAGGCGGCCGTTGCCGGAGGACCAACCGCCGTAGGAGTGGCCGCCGTTGCGGATGGAGACGGGCGTGCGGTGGGCCTTCGCGTACGCGAGGCACTCCTTGATGTCGTCCTCGCCCGCGACATAGGCCACGGCGGCGGGCTTGAGCGAGTCGAAGCGGGTGTTGTAGAGCCGGCGGGCGCTCGGATACGCGGCGTCGCCGGGCCGTATGAGCTGTCCGTCGAGCCCGCGCCCGAGGGCGGTCCAGTCGGACGCCGAGGGAGCGGTGCCGCGGGGTGCCGTTCTGCGAGCGGGCGTTGCGGTGCCCGCCGCGGCCGCCGGGTCACCGTCCTTGCCCGTGCAGGCAGCAGCGGTGACAGCGACAACAGTGGTGAGCAGCGCACGCCGGTCCATGTGTCCTCCTGGAGGAGGAGACGGTATCCGGGCCGGGTGGGTTCCCCGCCCGGCCGTCGGCCGATCGTTTCCGGATCGTTCTCCGGTCGGGTGGCCGCTCGAACTCCAACGGCCAGGGGCCCGCCAGGGTCTTCGGTCAGCCCGTGGACGTGTGCGCCGCGGCGTCCGTACGTGCCCGGTCCCGCGACCTCCGCGCCGGTCCCGCCCAGCCACAGCTGCAGCGGGCCATGGCGAACGAACCGCGTTCGGTGGTGGTGGTGATGTGCGCCCGGATGTCGTCGGGCGGCTCCTGGTGGGGCACGTGTCCACGGTACTGCGTAGGCGGCGTCTCAGTGACCGGACGACCGGCGTGACGACGTGCCCAGGCCGTCGTTATGCGAATGGGGTGTCCCCAGGCCCCCTCGGGCCGAGGGGAAGGGTGGGACTCGTACAAGCAACGGTCCGGCGTTGGGGGTTGGCAGGCGATGGTGGTGCAGCAGCACAGGCGCAGGGGCGGGGCGGCCGCGGTCGCAGCGGCCGTGGCCGGGGTGATGGCGGCCAGCGGGTGCTCCGGCGGGGGCGCCGCCGCCGAGGACCGCAGCGGCGGAGGGTCGGCCGGCGAGGTGCGCAGAGCCGCCGACACGCTTGCCGGGGCCGGCAGCTCCAGGGCGCGTACCTCCATGGAGATGGCCGCCGGCGGCACCCGGGTCACCATCCGCGGTGAGGGCGGGTACGACTTCGCCCGGCGCATGGGGCAACTGAAGCTGGTCCTGCCGCAGGATCCCGCCGGTGACGACGAGCACGAGCCGATCACCGAACTGCTGGCGCCCGGGGCGCTCTATATGAAGAACCGGGGCGCGGGTGTGCCCGCCGACAAGTGGGTCCGGGTGGACACGACCGCGCTCGAGGACGGCAATCTGGTCACGGGCGGCGCGACCGACCCGCTGGCGGCGGCGGAACTGCTGCGGGGCGCGCAGGACGTGACGTACATCGGCGAAATGAAGCTGGCCGGCCGGCAGGTGCGGCACTTCCGGGGGACCACGGACATCGGTCGGGCGGCACGGGTGGCCGAACCGCATGCGCGGGCGTCGCTGGCCGCGGCGGCGAAGGGGTTCACCAAGGATGTGGTCCCCTTCGACGCGTATCTCGACGAGGAGGGCAGGCTGCGCAAGGTCCGCCACCGGTTCAGCTTCGCCAATCAGGGTCGTACGGTGGCTGTGACATCGACCACGGTTCTCTTCGATTTCGGGGCGCGGGTGGACGTGCGACTGCCGGATGCGCGGGACATCTACTCCGGGAAGGTCAGGGCCTAAATGGTCCGGACGTGCCATGCGCGGCTCGTGTATCACTCCCTACGCTAGGAAGTCGAATCCGGCCGGAAGAGGTGATTGCACGTGGCTCCGCCCAGTACGACAGCCGTCCAGGAGGACCACGTCGCCCTCGCCGAGATCGAGCTGTGCGGCGAGCTGATGATCGCGGCTTCGGCCGCGGATGAGGACCGGCTCAGCCCGGACCGTATCGACGAGGTCCTGATGGTGACGCAGGAACGTTCGACCAAGGCCGACCGTCCATGATTGCGCACCTCTGACCGGCACCGTCGATATCCGGCCACCGCGCGTCGTCCCGAGGCCCGCACACGGCCCCGGTGCCCGGCAGGTCGGAGGAGCCTCGGGTGCGCAGGGCCAGGTGCGCGGGGTGCGCGGATCGGGTACGCGGCCTCACGTGCGAAGTGTCACGTGCGGAGCAGGCGTGCGATCGCCTTGGTCGCTTCTTCCACCTTCGCGTCGACCTCGTCACCGCCCTTCACCGCCGCATCCGCCACGCAGTGCCGCAGATGCTCCTCCAGCAGTTGGAGCGCGAAGGACTGCAGGGCCTTCGTGGACGCCGAGACCTGGGTGAGTATGTCGATGCAGTACACATCCTCATCGACCATCCGCTGCAGGCCGCGGACCTGGCCCTCGATCCGCCGCAGCCGCTTGAGGTGCTCGTCCTTCTGCTTGTGGTAGCCGTGTGTACCCCCGTCATGGCTGTTGTCGTGGCCGGAGACCGGGGGGCCGGCCGCCTCGGTGGTCGTCATCGCGTCCTCCCGTTGTCCTGCAAGGGGCCATATACCCCTCGTGGGTATATGGTAACGAATCGGGCGAGATCGTGGTGGGGCCGGTATTGATCGCTGTACCCGATGGGCGACACTGGGACCCTGCTGGTTAGCCGTGGCCGGATGATGCGCCTAGCATCGGCCTGACCGATTTCAAAGCACCCCGAGGAACCCACGTGCGATTTCGTCTGACCCCCAGGGAGACGAGCTTCTACGACATGTTTGCCGCATCCGCGGACAACATCGTCACGGGCTCGAAGCTCCTGATGGAACTGCTCGGGGCGGACTCCGCCGCCAGAGCCGAGATCGCCGAACGGATGCGGGCAGCCGAACACGCCGGGGACGACGCTACCCACGCGATCTTCCACCAGCTGAACTCCTCGTTCATCACGCCGTTCGACCGCGAGGACATCTACTCCCTCGCTTCGTCGCTCGACGACATCATGGACTTCATGGAGGAGGCCGTCGACCTGGTCGTCCTCTACAACGTCGAAGAGCTTCCCAAGGGTGTCGACCAGCAGATCGAGGTGCTGTCCCGGGCGGCCGAGCTGACCGCCGAGGCCATGCCGCATCTGCGCACCATGGACAACCTCACGGAGTACTGGATCGAGGTCAACCGGCTCGAGAACCAGGCCGACCAGATCCACCGCAAGCTCCTCGCCCACCTCTTCAACGGCAAGTACGACGCCATCGAGGTGCTCAAGCTGAAGCAGATCGTGGATGTGCTGGAAGAGGCCGCCGACGCCTTCGAGCATGTCGCGAACACCGTGGAGACCATCGCGGTCAAGGAGTCCTGAACCACGTGGACACCTTTGTCCTGATCGTGACGATCGCTGTCGCGCTCGGTTTCACCTACACCAACGGCTTCCACGACTCCGCGAACGCGATCGCCACCTCCGTCTCCACGCGGGCGCTGACCCCGCGTGTCGCCCTGGCGATGGCCGCGGTGATGAACCTCGCCGGAGCCTTCCTCGGCCAGGGCGTAGCCAAGACCGTCAGCGAGGGGCTCATCGAGACGCCCCATGGCTCCAGCGGCATGGGCATCCTGTTCGCGGCGCTGGTCGGCGCGATCGTGTGGAACCTGGTCACCTGGTACTTCGGCCTGCCCTCGTCCTCGTCCCATGCGCTGTTCGGCGGCATGGTGGGTGCGGCGCTCGCGGGCGGGACCGAGGTGATCTGGTCGGGAGTGCTCGACAAGATCGTCATCCCGATGTTCGTCTCGCCCGTCGTCGGTCTGCTGGTCGGCTATCTGGTGATGGTCGCGATCATGTGGATGTTCCGCAGGTCCAATCCGCACAAGGCCAAGCGCGGTTTCCGTATCGCGCAGACGGTCTCGGCGGCCGCCATGGCGCTCGGTCACGGTCTCCAGGACGCGCAGAAGACCATGGGCATCGTGGTGATGGCGCTGGTCATCGCCGATGTCCAGGAGTCGGGCGACGAGATTCCGGTCTGGGTGAAGATCGCCTGCGCGGTGATGCTGTCCCTCGGTACGTACGCCGGCGGCTGGCGCATCATGCGTACCCTCGGCCGTAAGATCATCGAGCTGGACCCTCCGCAGGGCTTCGCGGCGGAGACGACGGGGGCGTCGATCATGTTCGGCTCGGCGTTCCTGTTCCATGCGCCGATCTCGACGACGCATGTGATCACCTCGGCGATCATGGGTGTCGGCGCGACGAAGCGGGTCAACGCGGTGCGGTGGGGTGTCGCGAAGAACATCGTGCTGGGGTGGTTCATCACGATGCCGGCCGCGGGCATGGTCGCCGCGCTCAGTTACGGCGTCGTGTACTTGATCTTCGGCTGACGCCCGGGTGGCGGGTGGGGGCGCGGCCCCACATCTGCCGGCGCGGCCGGACCCACCCGGAACCCGAAGCCGGGGCACCGCCCCGGACCCGCTCCTCGATCGCCGAAGCATCTGCAGGATCCGATGGAGCCCGTGGACGTGAAAGGGCCCGCCCCTCTGGGAGAGAGGGGCGGGCCCGTCGTCCTGCGGTGGCACCGCCATGCAGCACCGCAGACGCTCTTGGGGGTCGTGCTCCACCTGTGCCGAGGAGGCGCTGGTGGTTGCCGGCCGGTGGTGGGTTCACCCGGGCTCGGCCCCTGCACGGACGGAGTCGTCGTGTGCCGGGACCCGGTCCCGGCCGACCCTCGACCGGATGCTCTTTATCCGAAGCGGCCCGAGATGTAGTCCTCGGTCGCCTGGACGGACGGGTTGGCGAAGATACGCTCCGTCTCGTCGATTTCGATCAGCTTGCCCGGCTGGCCGACCGCGGCCAGGTTGAAGAAGGCCGTGCGGTCGGAGACGCGCGCCGCCTGCTGCATGTTGTGCGTCACGATGACGATGGTGAAGCGTTCCTTGAGCTCGCCGATCAGGTCCTCGATCGCCAGCGTGGAGATCGGGTCCAGGGCCGAGCAGGGCTCGTCCATCAGCAGCACGTCGGGCTCGACCGCGATCGCGCGGGCGATGCACAGGCGCTGCTGCTGGCCACCGGAGAGGCCGGAGCCGGGCTTGTTGAGGCGGTCCTTGACCTCGTTCCAGAGGTTCGCGCCCTTGAGGGACCGCTCGACGACGTCCGCGAGCTCGTTCTTCTTGTACGAGCCGTTCAGGCGCAGGCCCGCCGCGACATTGTCGAAGATCGACATGGTCGGGAACGGGTTCGGGCGCTGGAAGACCATGCCGACCGTACGGCGTACGGCGACGGGGTCGACGCTCGAGGCGTACAGGTTCTCGTCGTCCAGCAGCACCTTGCCCTCGACGCGGCCACCGGGGGTGACCTCGTGCATACGGTTCAGGGTGCGCAGGAAGGTGGACTTGCCGCAGCCGGAGGGGCCGATGAAGGCCGTCACCGAGCGCGGCTCCACGGTCATCGAGATGTCCTCGATCGCCTTGTGGGTTCCGTAGTAGGCGGTCAGTCCGCTGACGTCGATTCGCTTGGCCATGTGAATCACTGCTCTTTCGTGGGCCCCGCCCGGCGGAGCCGAATATCGAGGCCTTAACGGCCGGTCTTCGGGGCCTTCCAGCGGGCGATGCCGCGGGCCACCAGGTTGAGGATCATGACGAAGGCGATCAGGACCAGGGCGGCGGCCCAGGCGCGGTCGTACGACGCCTCGCTGCCGACCCGGTACTGCTCCCAGATGTAGAAGGGGAGCGAGGACTGGGCGCCTTCGAAGGGGTTGGCGTTGATCAGCTGGCCGCCGAAGACCAGCAGCATGATCGGGGCGGTCTCACCGGCGATACGCGCGATCGCGAGCATCACACCTGTGGTGATGCCGCCGAGCGCGGTCGGGATGACCACCTTGAGGATCGTGCGGTACTTCGGCACACCGAGGGCCAGCGAGGCCTCGCGCAGCTCGTTCGGGACGAGCTTGAGCATCTCCTCGGTGGAGCGGACCACGACGGGGATCATCAGGATCGCCAGCGCCAGCGCGCCCATCAGGCCGGACGGCTGCAGGTCGAACATCAGCATGATCGACAGCAGGAAGAGACCGGCGACGATCGACGGGATACCCGTCATGACGTCGACGAAGAAGGTCACGGCCTTGGCCAGTGCGCCCTTGCCGTACTCGACCAGGTAGACGGCGGTCATCAGGCCGATCGGGACGGAGATCGCGGTGGCGATGCCGACCTGCTCCAGGGTTCCGACGATCGCGTGATAGACACCGCCGCCGGGCTCGAAGCCGGGGACGCCGGCCATGGAGTGGCTGAGGAAGTACCCGTCGAGCACCTTCACGCCGCGGCTGACGGTGACCCAGAGCAGCGAGAACAGCGGGACCACGGCGAGGATGAAGCACACCCAGACGATGCTGGTGGCGAGCCGGTCCTTGGCCTGGCGCTTGTTCTCGACGGCGCTGGTGATCACGTACGAGATGGTGACGAAGAGCAGGGCGGAGATCAGACCCCACTGGATCCGGCTCTCCCAGCCCGCCACGATGCCGATCCCGACACCGAGAGCGACGGACACGAGGGCGAACACGGCCTGCGCTCCGCGCGGGAGCGACCGGGCGCTGAGGCTGCCGCCGCGCTCGGGCGTCGGCGTGCGCCTTTCCTGTACGGCTGTGTGGCTCATGCGTTGGCCCCCGAGTACTCCTTGCGGCGCGCGATGATCAGGCGGGCCGCGCCGTTGACCAGCAGGGTGAGGACGAACAGCACCAGGCCGGAGGCGATCAGGGCGTCGCGTCCGAGCTCATTGGCCTCGTCGAACTTCGCGGCGATGTTCTGCGCGAAGGTTCCGCCGCCCGGGTTGAGCAGGTGGAGGGAGATCAGGAAGCTCGGCGACAGCACCGTGGCGACGGCCATCGTCTCGCCGAGCGCACGGCCCAGGCCCAGCATCGAGGCGGAGATCACGCCCGAACGGCCGAAGGGAAGGACCGACATACGGATGACTTCCCAGCGGGTGGCGCCGAGGGCCAGAGCGGCTTCCTCGTGCATCCGGGGAACCTGGAGGAAGACCTCGCGGCTGACGCTGGTCACGATCGGAAGGATCATGATCGCCAGCAGGATGCCCACGGTGAAGAGCGAGCGGGCGACGCCGACCTCGGTCTTCTCGAAGAGGTAGGTCCAGCCGAAGAACTCGTCGAGCCAGAGGTTGAGGCCCTCGAGGTAGGGGACCAGGAAGAGCGCGCCCCAGATGCCGTAGATGATCGACGGCACGGCGGCCAGCAGATCGACGACGTAGGCGATGGGGGCGGCAAGCCTGCGCGGCGCGTAGTGCGAGATGAACAGCGCGATACCGACGGCGATCGGTACGGCGATCGCCATCGCGATGACCGAGCTGACGATCGTGCCGAAGAGGAGGACCGCGATGCCGAAGACCGGCGGGTCGCCCGCCGGGTTCCAGTCGAAGGTCGTGAGGAAGTTGCCCTCGTCCTTCGAGATGGCGAGCGTGGCGCGGTAGGTGAGGAACGCGGCGATCGACGCCATGATCACCAGAAGCAGGATGCCCGAGCCGCGGGACAGGCCGAGGAAGACCTTGTCGCCCGCGCGGCCCGTGGTGGCCCGCTTCCTGGAGACCGGCGGAGCCGGCGCTGGAGGCAGAGAGTCTGTGGGTGTCGTGGAAGCCATGATCTTTCCGGTCTGGGGTGGGGGAGCTGTGCGGCTCCCCTGGCGGCGGTGCACCGGAGGGTCGGGGGGGGGGGGGGGGGGGGCCCCCCGGCCGCGCGCGGGGGGGTTGGGAGGCCCCGCGCGCGGGGGGGGCGCGGGGGGGGGGGGGCCCGGGGGGGGGGGGGGGGGGGCCCCCCCCCCCCCCCCCCCGACTCGTTGTTACTTCAGACCCGCGACGGTCTCGCGGACCTTGGCGTTGATCTCGGCCGGGATCGGGGCGTAGCCCGCTTCGGACAGGACCTTCTGGCCCTCGTCGGAGGCCGTGTAGGTGAGGAAGGACTTGACGGTGCCGAGGGTGTCGGCCTTGTTGCCGTTGTCGCAGACGACCTCGTAGGTCACCAGGACGATCGGGTAGGCGCCGTCAGCCTTCGTGGCGTAGTCGAGGCCGAGGGCCAGGTCCTTGCCGGTGCCCTTGATCTTGGCGGCGGCGATGGCCTTGGAGGCGTTCTCGGAGGTGGCCTCGACCGGGGCGGCCGCACCGGTGGCGATCTTCACGGTCGGGATGGACTGCGAGGTCGCGTAGGACAGCTCGAAGTAGCCGATGGAGCCCTCGGACTGCTTGACCTGGGCGGCGACACCGGCGGAGCCGGACGCGGCCTGGCCACCCGGGGCCGGCCACTTCTTCTCGGGCTCGTACGGCCAGTCCTTCGCGGCGGTGGCGGCGAGGTACTTGCCGAGGTTCTGCGTGGTGCCGGAGTCCTCGGAGCGGTGGAAGGGCTGGATCTCGGTGTCCGGGAGCTTGGCGCCCTCGTTCAGCTTGGCGATCGCCTCGTCGTTCCACTTCTTGATCTTGCCGTTGAAGATCTTGGCAAGGGTGGGAGCGTCCAGGTTCAGGCTCTCCACGCCCGGCAGGTTGTAGCCGATGGCGATCGGGCCGCCGACCATGGGCAGGTTGATGCCCTGACCGCCCTTGCAGATCTTCTTGGACTCCTCGACCTCTTCGGGCTTGAGGGCCGAGTCCGAGCCGGCGAAGCCGACGGTGCCCTGGTTGAAGGCGATGATGCCCTCACCGGAGGAGGAGGCCTTGTAGTTGATCTCCACACCGGTGCAGGCGGCCATGTAGTTCTTGACCCAGAGGTCCATGGCGTTCTTCTGCGCGCTGGAACCGGAGGCCAGCAGCTTGCCCTTGGCGTCGTCGCACTTGATGTTCGAGGCGGCGCTGGTCTTCTTGTCGCCGCTCTCGCCCGGGGCGTTGTTGTCCGAACCACACGCCGTGAGGACCAGGGCGCCGGAGACGGCGAGGGCGCCGAGCGCGGTGGCGCGAAGCCCGTTCTTGCGCTGAAGCTTCACTTTCGGGTGTTCCTTCCAGTTGCCGCCGGACACTGGCGGCGTGCGTCGGGGTGGGGGGACCAGCGCTGTACTGGTCACCGTGTAAGGCCGAAATTAAGCAGATGAGATGAAGCGGCCGACGGGAGAGAGTGAACGGCAGGTGAACCGTGCAGGGCGGCCTGGTGCTGGCTTCCGTGTTCGCCCGGCCGGGTGATCGCGCTGCGTGTAATGGGGCTGCGCGGACCAGGGGCCGACGCCCGCCGCACGGTGCGTCATCCCTGCTCACGCCACGTGCAGGGCCTCGAGAAGCGCATCGAGGAGAGTGCGGTCGCGCGGCTGGGTGAGACGGTTGCGGGCCGCGGCCGGGGGGAGCCAGACGATGTGGTCGACCTCGCCGCTCGCGGCGAAGGAGCCGCTGGTCGCCTCGGCCGCCCAGTACGCGACCTGCTTGGGGCGGCCGTTCGCCACGTAGCGGGCGGTGGGCAGGCGGCCGCCGGGGACACAGCGGTGACCGGTCTCCTCCAGCACTTCGCGCAGCGCCGCGGTGATCTCGTCCTCACCCCGCTTGAGCTTCCCCTTCGGGAACGACCAGTCGTCGTACTTGGGCCTGTGGACGAGACAGACCTCCACACCGCCGTCGCCGTACGGGGAGCGGCGCCAGAGCACGCATCCCGCGGCGAACACGGTGTCCTCCGTCATGGGGCGGACACCGCCGTGGCGCGCCGCCACTCCTGCTGGAAGGCGAAACGGGCGGCCTCGACCTCATGCCGCTGGTCGGCGTGGAGCACACCGAGGGCGTAGGCCGTCGCGGGAGCGATACGGGGGGTACGGGCGGCGGCCGCGGCGGCCGCCGCGGCCTCGGCGGCGTCCCGGTGCCGGTCCAGGACGCGCCCCGCGTGCCAGAGCATCTGGTCCGCGTCGGGGTGCAGCACTTCCTGGGCGTAGCGGTGCAGGCGCAGCAACTGGCGGACCTGGTGCCAGGGCGCGTCCTGCTCGTCCCCGGCGGTGGCGGTGGAGAGGCCGTTGACCAGTGCGTCCGCGTTGTACGGGTGGGCGGCGCGGCCCAGCGGCAGCGTGGCGACGGCCTCCAGCAACCGCCGCTCGGCGATCTCGGCGGACAGCGCCAGGGCCGGGGCGGCCGGGCCGTCGGCGGCGGGAGCGAGAGGGAGCTCGGAGGCCAGTAAAGCGACGGCGTCCGCGACGGCGTGGAACCGGGACGACCCGAGCGCCTGCAGCGCGGCGGAGTGTGCACGGGTCCGGGCGAGTGTCAGCTGCCGCTCGAGCAGCGCCCCGGCCCGCGCGGCCCCGACGGCGAGCGTCCCGGTGGCGCGCCGCGCCTCGGCGGACACGCTCGTGCCGGGCCCCGCCGAGCGGGACGCGGCGTGAGTGGTGCCGGGGCGGGCTTCGCCCGAGCGCGCGGGGACGGCCGCGCCGACGGACCTGCCGGGGTCGGCCGAGGATGCGGCACCGCCGGGGGCGGGGACACGGTCCGCGCCCGAGCCGGTCGTGCGCCCGGAGCCGTGGGTCCCGGCGGCCGCACCACCGGCTCCCGTCAGGTCGTCGGCCGGGGCGGCCGGACCACCTGGTCCTCCGCCGGTGGGGGTCGTAACGCCTTCGGCACCGTCCCCCGCCATGGAATCGGCGTCGCGCGGACCCGCCGGACGGCCGGGTCCCGCGAGGCCGCCCGCCGCGGCGCCGGTCCCGCGGGCGTCGCCCAGGGGCGGGTACGGGATCCTCGCGGAGGGGAGCGGTGCCGTGCCCGACAGGCGGGAGAGGGCCTCCAGGAGGCGGTCGAGCCGTGAGGTGTGCGCGTGTTCCTGGGCCAGCGTGGCCGACAGCCACGCCAGCTCCGCGCGCAGTCCGTCCGCCCATGCCGGGTCCAGCAGCGGACGGAAGGTGTGCAGCGTTCCGCTGATACGGCGCGACGACTGGCGCAGCGCGCGTGCCGCGTCCGCGGCGACCGCCGTGTCCGCGCCGCTCTCGCTGTGCAGCCGCAGACTGCGCAGGAAGTCGGCCGCCTGCGCATGGAGGTAGCGGGCCACCGCGTCGCCCGCCGTGACCGCGGCGGTCGTCGTGGTGTCCTGCCGGGAAAGTTCAGGGCTGTGCACGCCGGCGCCTCCGGGCGTCTATGAGCATCTCCTGTACGTGCCGCAGCGGCTGGCCGTCGGAGTCCGTGGCATGTCGTGTCCACGCGCCGTCCGGGCCGAGGTGCCAGGAGGACGTGCTGTCGGACATGCCGGTCTCCAGCATTCTGCTGAGGGCCGCGCGGTGGGCCGGGTCGGTGACCCGTACCAGTGCCTCGATCCGTCGATCGAGGTTTCGGTGCATCATGTCGGCGCTGCCGAACCACACTTCGGGTTCGCCGCCGTTGCCGAAGGCGAAGATCCGGGAGTGTTCCAGGAAGCGGCCGAGTACGGAGCGCACCCGGACGTTCTCCGAGAGGCCCGTCACGCCGGGGCGTATCGCGCAGATACCGCGTACCCAGATGTCGACCGGCACGCCCGTCATGGCCGCCCGGTAGCAGGCGTCGATGACCGCCTCGTCCACCATCGAGTTGACCTTGATGCGTACGTAGGCGGGGCGGCCGGCCCGGTGGTGCGCGGCTTCCTTGTTGATCCGCGACACCAGGCCGTCGCGCAGGGACTTGGGGGCGACCAGCAGCCGTCGGTAGGTCTCGCGGCGCGAGTAGCCGGACAGCCGGTTGAACAGGTCGGAGAGGTCCGCGCCGACCTGCGGGTCCGCGGTCAGCAGCCCCAGGTCCTCGTACAGCCGGGCCGTCTTGGGGTGGTAGTTGCCGGTGCCGACGTGCGAGTAGCGCCGCAGGACCTCGCCCTCCTGGCGGACCACCAGCGACAGCTTGCAGTGGGTCTTCAGCCCCACCAGCCCGTACACGACATGGCAGCCGGCCTCCTCCAGCTTGCGCGCCCACTTGATGTTGGCCTGCTCGTCGAAGCGGGCCTTGATCTCGACGAGGACGAGGACCTGCTTGCCGGACTCGGCGGCATCGATCAGCGCGTCGACGATCGGGGAGTCGCCCGAGGTCCGGTACAGCGTCTGCTTGATGGCGAGCACGTCGGGGTCGCCGGCGGCCTGTTCCAGGAAGGCCTGGACGGAGGTGGAGAACGAGTCGTACGGGTGGTGCAGCAGGACGTCTCGTTCGCGCAGTGCCATGAAGATGTCGGGCGCGGACGCGGACTCGACCTCGGAGAGGTCCCGGTGGGTGCCCGCGATGAACTTCGGGTACTTCAGCTCGGGCCGGTCCAGGGCGGCGATCCCGAACAGTCCGGTCAGGTCCAGCGGCCCGGGCAGGGGGTACACCTCGGCGTCGGAGACCTTCAGCTCGCGCACCAGCAGGTCGAGGACGTACGGGTCGATGGACTCCTCGACCTCCAGGCGCACCGGCGGGCCGAAACGGCGCCGCATGAGCTCCTTCTCCAGAGCCTTCAGGAGGTTCTCGGCGTCGTCCTCCTCCACCTCAAGGTCCTCGTTGCGGGTCACCCGGAACATGTGGTGGGCCAGCACCTCCATCCCGGGGAAGAGCTCCTCGAGATGCGCGGCGATGACGTCCTCGAGGGGGACGTAGCGGTTCGGGGAGGCCTCCAGGAAGCGGGTGAGCAGCGGCGGCACCTTGACCCGGGCGAAGTGGCGGTGGCCGCTGACGGGGTTGCGCACGACGACCGCGAGGTTCAGGGACAGGCCCGAGATGTACGGGAAGGGGTGCGCGGGGTCGACGGCCAGCGGGGTGAGCACCGGGAAGATCTGCTGGCGGAAGAGCGTGAAGAGGCGCGCCTGCTCCTTCTCGGTGAGTTCGGGCCAGCGGATGACATGGATGCCCTCCTCGGCGAGCGCGGGGGCCACGTCCTGCTGGTAGCACGCGGCGTGCCGGGCCATGAGCTCGCGGGAGCGGGTCCAGATCAGGTCGAGGACCTCGCGGGGCTGCAGACCCGAGGCGGAGCGGGTGGCGACGCCGGTGGCGATGCGGCGCTTGAGGCCGGCCACCCGGACCATGAAGAACTCGTCCAGGTTGGAGGCGAAGATCGCCAGGAAGTTCGCGCGCTCCAGCAGCGGGGTCGACGGGTCCTCGGCGAGTTCCAGGACGCGTTCGTTGAACGCGAGCCAGCTGCGCTCGCGGTCCAGGAACCGGCCCTGCGGCAGTTCGGGGCCGATCGATTCGTGATCGTCTTCGTAGGAGTCGAGATCCGAGTCGATGTCGGGCTCGAGATCGGACACCGTGGCGGCGACGGTGTGCGGTCGGTGCGCGGCTATGGAACCGACGGACGGCTGGGGGTGCTGGACCGGGACCTCGGCGGGCTGCTGGCTCATGAACCCATTCTTCCGCGCCCGAGGCCCGAGGGGCGCGTCGGAGGCGGCCGGGATGCGGGGATTTCTCCCGTTGGGGGAGGCGGGCACAGCGGGCTGCATTGGGTGAGGGTCGCAAGAGCGTCTGAATGCCTGGTAACAACGACATGACGTGAGGGAAAGCGGGGCAGGGCTCCCCGGAGTCGGAACCCGGGAGCCCTACGCACGCGTATACGAATCGTGTCAGGCGTGGCGGCGGCGCAGCACGGCGAACGCCGCGACGGTGAGCACTGCTGTCAGCGCCAGGACGATACCGGTCTCGACGAGCTGGAGCGGCCAGAAGTGCGAGGCGGGATGGAAGACGGCGTAGCTGCCGGTGATGCCCTCCCGTGACTGGCACTGTGCCAGTGCCTGCTCGTACTCGTCCCAGCAGGGGGTCGCCGCGATGCGCTGCCCGGATGTGCTCAGCACGCCGTTCGCCAGCTGCCAGGTGCCGTTGGTGAGGTCGGCCGCGGAGCCGGTGGTGGTGCGGTCCGTGGCCGGCCACAGCTGCTCGCGGTGGCGCCCGCCGAGGACGGTCAGGAAGCCGGTGGTGAGGAGCGCGAGGCCCGCTGCGGGCAGGGCGCGGCGGAGCAACAGGCCCGCGAGCGCGCCGATGGCAAGGCCGCAGAGCGCGTACGCGATGCTCACGGGCCCGAGTGCGCGGAACACGTCGTCGTAGTACCACTCGTCGGCCAGGGCACTCGGGCCCCCGTTGCGTGCCCACCGGTACAGCAGGGACAGCAAAGCGGTGCCTGCGGTGATCAGCAGGGCGGGGAGCAGGAGTTTCGCGGCGAGCCAGCGGGCCGGGGTGACGGACTGGGTCCAGGCCAGGGCGGCGGTGCCGCGCTCCAGCTCGCGGCCGATCAGCACGCCGCCCGCGTACACGGCGACGGCGAACGGCAGCCAGGCGATCAGCGTGGCCGCCAGGCTCATGTTGCCGGCGTACGCGGAGATGGCGGAGCCGGCGAAGTCCTCGCACGGCGGCAGGTCCGTGTCGGAGGATCCGCAGGGGCCGCTGGCCCGTGCGGCAGCCGGGCCGACGGTGCGCAGCCAGGCGAGAGCGACGGCTCCGGCGGCGACGGACCCGGCGGCGACCAGCAGCGCGCCGCGGTGGAGGCGCAGGACGGCCCAGGTCAGGCCGCGCAGGCCGCGGGAGGCGGGGGCGTTGTACGCGGTCGGGGACGACGCGGGGACCGTCGGGGTCACAGGGGTGCTCATGCCGACACCTCCGCGCTCGGCGTGAGCAGCGCCGGGGCGCCGGGGCTGCGGAGATGGGCCATGAGCAGTTCCTCCAGGGACGGGCGGTCCGTCTGCCAGACGTCGCCGACCGCGCCGGACCCCCGTACCAGCGCGGTCAGCTGACGTCCTGTCGTCCGGGACTCGACGACGGTGTGCGGGGCGAGGTCGGCGACCGGCCCGGTGAGCAGGGTGTGCGCGGCGATCAGATCCTCGGTCTCGCCGCCGAGACGGATCCGGCCGCCGTCGACGAGGAGGACGTAGTCGCAGGTGGCCTCCAGCTCGGTGAGGATGTGCGAGGAGATCACGACGGTGGTGCCGTGCTCGGCGGCCCCGGCCATCAGAGTGCCCATCAGGCGGTGGCGGGCGAGCGGATCGAGGTCGGCCATCGGCTCGTCCAGCAGCATCAGCTCGGGACGCTTGCCGAGGGCGAGGGCGAGTGCGACCCGGGTGCGCTGGCCGCCGGACAGCGAGCGGACGCGGGCGCCGGGGTCCAGCTCGCCGTCGGCGACGACGCGTTCGGCGATCGAGGCGTCCCAGCGGGCGGGGTTGAGCTCGCGGCCCAGGCGCAGTGTGTCGGCGACGGTGAGCTGCGGGTGGAGGGGCTTGGCCTGGGCGACGTAGGCGAACTTCTCGCGTACGGAGGCGGGGTCGGTGCCGAGGACGCGCAGGACGCCTTCGCCCGGACGCAGCAGTCCGGCCGCGAGCGCGAGGAGCGTGGACTTGCCGGCGCCGTTGGGGCCGACGAGGGCGCAGACGCGTCCGGTGGGTATCCGGAAGGAGACGTCGCGCAGGGCGTGCCCGCGCCGCCTTCCGTAACTCTGGCCGAGGCCCCTTGCCTCGATGGCTGCGGCTGTCATGCGCCGTCCCCCTTGTCCGGCTCTTCCACCACGGAGGTGAAGAGCGCTGTGATGTCGTCCTTCTCCAGACCGGCGCCGCGGGCCCGGGCCACCCAGTCGGTGAGCTCGGCGCGCAGGGCGGTGTGGTCCGCCGGGGTGCCGCCGCCGAGGGTGCCGGTGACGAACGTGCCGAGTCCGCGGCGTGCTTCGACGAGGCCTTCGCGTTCCAGTTCGCGGTAGGCCTTGAGCACGGTGTTCGGGTTGATCGCCGTGGCTTCGACGACCTCGCGGGCCGTGGGCAGCCGGTCGCCGGGTTCCAGGAGGCCGAGGCGCAGGGCCTGTTTGGTCTGCTGGACGATCTGGAGATAGGTGGCGACGCCACTGCGCCGGTCGATACGGAACTCGACCACGATGCTGCACCACCCTTTCACTAATTGAGTAGTGGAAGAGTGGTGCAAGAGAGGGGCCGGTGTCAATGCCCACCGGCCCCTGCGTCTGCTTTCTCCTGGGTTGTCAGGACTCCGTGCGGTACATCAGATCCACCTCGTGGGTGACGAACCCCATCGCCTCGTAGACCCGCATCGCCGCCAGGTTGTCCGCGTCGACGTAGAGCATCGCGGTCGGCACGCCCTGCGCCGTGAGATAGCGCAGGCCGGTGGCGGTCAGCGCCGTGCCGAGACCCCCGCCCTGCGCGTCGGGGCGGACACCGACGACGTACACCTCTCCGAGCTGCTCCTCGGCGTGCACCTTCGTCCAGTGGAAGCCGACGATCTCGCCGCCCCGCTCGGCGAGGAAGAAACCCTTCGGGTCGAACCATGGCTCGGCCTTGCGGTCGTCAAGATCCCGCTGGATCAGCGACCCCTGCTCGGGGTGGTGCGCAAAGGCGGCGGCGTTCACCGCGAGCCACGCCTCATCGTCCTCGCCGGGCACAAAGGTGCGTACGGTCACGCCGGGCGGATACACCGGCTCGGGAACGCTGCCGGCGCTCAACGGCTTCCGCAGTTGGCGCAGTTCACGGAAGAGGGTGAGCCCGAGCACCTGGGCCAGATGCCGGGCCGCGGACTTCCCGCCGTGCGCCCACACCCGCAGCCGCTTGCCCGACGCCCCCAGCAGCGCGGACCCCAGCGCCCGCCCGTGCCCGCGCCCGCGATGCCCGGGATGCACGACGAGTTCGGCGGCAGGGGCCTCGACCGGGTCGGTGTCCTCCAGCTGCGCGTACCCGATGAGCACGCCGTCGACCGTGAGAAGGAAATGCTGTACGCCCTCGCGCTTCCCGCCGCGCAGCTGCAGCTGCCCCTGCTCGGACACGGCCTGCATACCGTCGGACCGGGCAGCGTCGGCGAGCACACCGAGCACGGCCTGCGCCTGCTCGTGGCTGAGCTCGTCGAGGGCTTGGATCTGCCGGCCGGGCTCCGGAATCACTGCGTCGATCGTCATGGATCGAGGGTACGGCGGGGTGGTGGCCGGGGTCACTTGCCGACGGGGCGTGCGACCAGCACGTGGCGCATCCGCTCGGCCCGCCCGGCGCGGGCGCGCACGATGTGCCCCCGCTTCTGCGCGCCGCCGAGCCGGGATCATCCGTCCGTTCCTTCCGTCCTGACGATCACCCCGTGTTCACCTGGGGCGCCGGGTCCTCGCGTGTGTCCCGGGGCGATCGCCCTCGGCTCCTGTCGGCCTTCTCGGCGAAGCAGCCCGGCGACGTTCCCGCCCAACTATGTCCGCCACATGGGTGATACGGGCAGAATCTCCGGTTCACGAACGATGGCAACCAGGTCGTAACCCACATCCCCCTGTCGCGCTACGCGCGTTGACTCTAGGCTGCCGCTCGACCCTCACAACACGCTGGAACTGACAAGGGGACAGATGTCAGCGACACCACACCATCACCGCGCGGCCAAGCGGACCCGGCGCATACTCGCCACCGCTGCCGGTCTCGCCACCGTCGGCGCACTCCTTGCCGCGCTGCCGGCCGGGGCGACGAGCGGGGACCGCCACGGCGGACGGCACCACACGCCGCGCACCGTCGATGTGCAGCTGCTCTCCTTCAACGACCTGCACGGCAACCTGGAGCCGCCCGCCGGCTCGGCCGGGCGGGTCACGCACACCAACGAGGACGGCACCACCAGGACCATCGACGCCGGTGGCGTCGAGTACCTCGCCACGCATCTGCGTGAGGCCCGCAAGGGCAACAAGTTCTCCGTCACCGCCGCGGCCGGCGACATGATCGGTGCCTCGCCGCTGCTCTCCGGGCTCTTCCACGACGAGCCGACCATCGAGGCCCTGAACCGGCTGAAGCTCGATGTCTCCTCCGTCGGCAACCACGAGTTCGACGAGGGCGCCAAGGAGCTCGCCCGGATGCAGAACGGCGGCTGTCACGCCACCGAGGGCTGCTTCGAGGAGGGCAAGAAGTTCCGGGGCGCGAACTTCCCGTACCTCGCCGCGAACGTGGCGAAGGAGAAGACCGGCAAGCCGCTGCTCGACCCGTACTTCATCTGGGAGAGGAACGGGGTCAGGATCGGCTTCATCGGCGTCACCCTGGAGGGCACGCCGAACATCGTCTCCGCCGAGGGCGTCAAGGGCCTGAAGTTCGGCGACGAGGTCGAGACGATCAACAAGTACACCAAGGTGCTGGAGCGCAAGGGCGTCAAGTCGATCGTCGCGCTGCTGCACGAGGGCGGGGCACCGGCCTCGTCCTCGTACAACTACAACTGCGACAGCCCGGGCCCCGGCGACGGCATCTCCGGCCCGATCGTCGACATCGCCAAGAACGTCAGCCCGCAGGTCGACGCCCTGGTCACCGGCCACACCCACCAGGCGTACGCGTGCAGCATCCCGGATCCGTCGGGCAAGCCGCGCACCGTCACCTCGGCGGCCTCGTTCGGCAAGCTGTACACCGACACGACGCTCACCTACGACCGTCGCACCAGGGACATCGTCCGCACCTCCGTCGCCTCCGCGAACCATGTCGTCACCCGTGACGTGGCCAAGGCCGAGGACATGACCCGGCTGATCCAGCGCTGGAACGCGCTGGCCGCGCCGATCGCGAGCCGGCCCGTCGGCTACATCTCCGCCGACATCGAGAACCCCTTCGACGCCCCCGAGAAGCCGATCGGCGACCTGATCGCGGACGCGCAGCTGGAGGGCATGGCCCCGGCCGACAAGGGCGGCGCGCAGATCGCCTTCATGAACCCGGGCGGCATCCGCGCGGGCCTGGTCCACAAGGCGGGCGGCGGTGAGGGCGACGGTGTGGTGACCTACGGCGAGGCCTTCACCGTGCAGCCGTTCACCAACATGATGACGGCGGTCGACCTGACCGGCGCCCAGCTGATCACTCTGCTCCAGCAGCAGGTCAGTGGCGCCAACGCGGCAGCCCCGAAGATCCTGCAGGTCTCCAAGGGCTTCACCTACACCCTGGACATGACCAAGGCGGGAGCCGATCGCATTGTCGTGGACTCGGTGAAGCTGAACGGCGAGGCGATCGACCCGGCGAAGACCTACCGCGTCGCGATGAACGAGTTCCTGGCGGGCGGCGGCGACGGCTTCCCGGTCCTGAAGGAGCACAAGAACAAGCTGGTGGGCGGGTCCGACCTGGACATTCTCACCGCCTACTTCGCCGCGCACTCCAGTGCGGCCGCCCCGCTCGCGCCGCCGGCGACGGGCCGGATCACGGTCGTGAAGTAGCGGCACAACGGGTACGGGACGGGGCGGCGGGCCACAGGTCCGCCGCCCCGTCGGCGTTCGCCCGGCGGTCGGGCCACAGGTCCGCCGCCCCGTCGGCGTTCGCCCGGCGGTCGGGCGGCGCTCTCCACCGGCGCAACGGCGCGCGTTTCCCGCCGGGTGACGAGTTCGCTGTGTACGGACTCTGGCGACTCTTGACGCGGTCCCGTCATACTCCGGGCTCATGGACCGACGGAGATTTCTCGCGGGGGCCGCGGCGTTTTCCGCCGCCGCCCTCATCGGCGCCCCCCACGCCACCGCCGCGCCGCGCCGCACCCTGTCCGCCCAGGACTGGATGGCCGGCGCCGCCGACTCGACACCCCTGCAACGGCTGACCATCCCAGGTACCCATGACTCGGGTGCCCGCTTCGGCGGACTGTGGGTGGAATGCCAGAACATCACCATCGCCGACCAGTTGAACAGCGGCATCCGCTTCCTCGACGTACGGTGCCGGGTCACCGGCGGCTCGTTCGCCATCCACCACGCCGCCTTCTTCCAGAACCTGATGTTCGGCGACGTGCTCATCGCCTGCCGCGACTTCCTCGCCGCCCACCCCTCCGAAACCGTCCTGATGCGGGTCAAGCAGGAGTACTCGCAGGACAGCGACGCCACCTTCCGAGCCGTCTTCGACGACTATCTCGACAACAGGGGCTGGCGCCCGCTGTTCCGCATCGGCGACGGGGTGCCCACGCTCGGCCAGTCGCGCGGCAGGGTCGTGCTGCTCGGCGACAACGGCGGTCTGCCCGGCGTCCGGTACGGGGACGGCTCGCTGTTCGACATCCAGGACGACTGGAACGCCCCGCCCAACTCCAAGTACCCCAAGATCGAGGCGCACTTCCGCAAGGCGGTGCAGCAGCCCGGGAAGCTGTTCATCAACTACGTCAGTACGGCGGCGTACCTGCCGCCCCGCTGGAACTCCGACAGCCTCAACCCGCGGGTCCACTCCTTCATCAACGGAAGCGAGGCGAGCGGCTGGCGTGGTCTCGGGATCGTGGCGCTCGACTTCCCCAACACCCGCGCCGGCCTGGTCGACTCACTGATCCGCCACAACGGATAGGCCCTGCCCGGGCGGGCCGTCAGAGGTCGTCGCAGATGCCGCGGGCCTTGTCCAGGTCCTTGCGCACCTCCGCGGCCTCGAAGCCGTCGGCCTGGCGCAGGCGCGCCCGGTTGATGGCGTCCGCGAGCGGCTTGTACTCCGAGTCGCCCGCGGCCGCCGCCGTGGCGAGGTCGAGCGCGCCGGCGAGACGGTAGAGCGCCATCTCGCCCTCCTTGCCCCTGCTCGTGAGCTTCGACTCGTCGTAGCCGGCGAGGGCGTTGCACGCCCCCTGGGCGTCGGACGCCGGACCGGACCCCGCGCCACCGACGAGTGCCCAGGCTGCCCCTACCGCTCCGCCGCCAATCAGCAGCCCGATCGCCAGCGCCGCGACCAGTGGGCCGACCCGGCGACGGGAGGTGGGCGCGGGCGGTCCGGGCGGTGCGGGCGGGGGCGGAGGGGTCGGCGCGGAGTAAGGGTCCTGTGGCTGCATTCACCGAAGGTAGCGGGGCCGGCGCTCGGTTGTCAGGAGCGAGTCATGCCTCCTGCCGCAGAAGCCGAGGCGCGGTCAGGAGGAGGCCGGTGGCGGTGTCGCCGCGCCCGGCAGGCTGATCAGCGCATACGTCCCGCCTCCCGGTGCCGGTGCCAGCGCGATCCGCCCGCCCGCCTGCTGCACCGTACGGGCCACGATCGACAGCCCGAGTCCCGAGCCCGGCAGGGACCGTGCGGACGGTGAGCGCCAGAACCGCTCGAAGACATGCGGGAGTTCATGCGCCGGGATCCCCGGCCCGTGGTCGCGCACCGCCAGCTCGCCGCCCCGCAGGGTCACCTCGACCTCTGCGCCCGACGGGGAGAACTTCACCGCGTTGTCCAGCACATTGACCATCGCCCGCTCCAGCGCCGCCTGTTCGGCCCGTACGTACCAGGGCTCCAGATCCGAACGGAACACCAGCTCGGGACCGCGCAGCCTGGCCCGCTCCAGCGCCGCCTCGGCGACCTCGTGCAACGCGACGACCTTCAGCGGTCCCCGCGACGCGGCGTCCGGCCGGGACAGTTCCTGCAGATCTCCGATGAGCGAAGCCAGTTCGGTCATCTGCGCCGTGACCGAGGCCATCAGGGCCCGCCGGTCGGCGGGCGGGATCGCCCGGCCCGTCTCCTCGCTGCGGGCGAGCAGTTCGATGTTGGTGCGCAACGAGGTGAGCGGTGTGCGCAGCTCGTGACCCGCGTCGGCGATCAGCTGCTGCTGCAGATCCCGGGAGGACGCCAGCGCGGCGGTCATCGCGTTGAAGGATCGGGACAGCCGGGCGATCTCGTCGTCGCCCTCGACGGGAATCCGTACGCTCAGATCCTCGGTACGGGCCACGTGCTCGACCGCGTCGGTGAGCCGGTCCACGGGTCTCAGGCCGGTGCGCGCGACCCACAGCCCCGCGACCCCCGCGCCGAGTACGCCGATGCCGGAAACAAGGAGCAGCAGAAGAGCCAGATCGTTGAGGGTGCTCTCGGTCTCCCTCAGAGGGAACGCGAACATCACCGCAGTGTCCTCGACGACTCCGCCGCCCGGGCCCTGGGCGACAGCCGCTCTGGTGAGCACCCGGACCGCTTTCCCGTCGGTCGTCGTGCCGTTGCGGAAGGACTCGACGGCCGGGTCCCCGCTACGCGCAACGTACCTGTCGTCGTTGTCGACCAGGACGGTGCCGGCGGAGTACTCGGCGAAGACGCAGGGGTTGTCGTCGTCGGCCCGGGCGAGCTGCCAGTAGTAGACGGGCTTCGGGCCGTCGAACTGGCCTTGGCGGACAGGGGCCGCGGGACAGCCCCGCAGCGTCGCCGCAATGTCCATGGTCCGCAGCGGGGTGCCCTCGCTCACCGAGTGCAGCTTGGCGTCCACCTCGGCGTACAGCTTTCCGCGCACGATGAACCAGCACGCCGTGGACACCACCGCCACCGCCACAGCCACCGCCACCGCCACCAGCAGCGCAAGCCGCGCCCGCAGTGGCATGGCCTGGAATCTGCGGATCACTCCGGGGATCCCTCCCGCAGCGCATAGCCCACGCCCCGCACGGTGTGGACGAGACGCGGTTCGCCGGCCGCCTCCGTCTTGCGCCGCAGGTACATGACGTACACATCCAGGGAGTTGGAGCTCGGCTCGAAGTCGAAGCCCCAGACGGCCTTGAGGATCTGCTCCCGCGTGAGCACCTGTCGCGGATGCGCGAGGAACAGCTCCAGCAGCGTGAATTCGGTACGGGTCAGCTCGACCCGGCGGGTGCCGCGGGCGACCTCGCGGGTCGCCAGGTCCATCCGCAGATCGGCGAACGCCAGCACGTCCTCGTCGGCGGGCGCCGGAACGGCCGCCGCCGCGTACGCGCTGCGCCGCAGCAGCGCCCGGACACGGGCGAACAGCTCGTCCAGCTCGAACGGCTTGACCAGGTAGTCGTCGGCGCCCGCGTCCAGTCCCGTCACACGGTCGCCGACCGTGTCGCGGGCGGTCAGCATCAGGATCGGCACGCGCGAGCCCGCGGCGCGGAGCCGGCGGGCCGCTGTCAGCCCGTCCATCCGGGGCATCTGGATGTCGAGCACGATCAGATCGGGCGCGTACGACTCCGCCCGGGCGAGGGCATCCATGCCGTCGACCGCGAGCTCGGTGGCGTACCCCTCGAAGGCGAGCGAGCGCTGGAGCGCCTCGCGCACGGCGGGTTCGTCGTCGACGATCAGGATGCGCTCGAGGCCGCTCTCGGGAGGGGTCGTCATAGCTGCCAAGCCTTGCACGTCGTCAGGCGCCCGACCCGGAGCGCAGGGTGTCCAGGTCCGCCTTGACCGTGTTGACGGGGATCGCGAAGCCGAGGCCCACGCTGCCCGCGGAGGAGCCACCCGAGGCGGAACCGGACGAGTACATGGCCGAGTTGATGCCGATGATCTCGCCGTTCATGTTGATCAGCGCGCCGCCGGAGTTGCCGGGGTTGAGGGAAGCGTCGGTCTGGAGCGCCTTGTAGGTCGTCGTCGATTCGCCGGTGTCACCGTTGAACTCCTGCCCGCCGAACTCGAAGGGCCAGCCCTCCCGCGGCTGCTGCCGCCCCGGGTCCTGGTCCTTCGCCACCGTCACGTCCCGCTCGAGCGCGGAGATGATGCCGCTGGTGACCGTGCCGGTCAGGCCCTCCGGGGAGCCGATGGCGACGACCCCGTCACCCACCCTGACCTTGCCGGAGTCGCCGAGCGTCGCTGTCGGCAACCCTGCCGGCGCATCGTCGAGCTTGATGAGGGCGAGATCCTTGGCAGCGTCGGTGCCGACGATCTCTGCGTCGTACGTCTTGCCGCTGCTGAGCCGGACCGTGATGGCCGAGGCGCCGACGATGACGTGGTTGTTGGTGACGATCTCGCCGTCCTTGGTGATGATCACGCCGGAGCCGGTGGACTTTCCGCCGGTGGACGCCGCGCTGATCTCGACGATGCTCGGCGAGACGGCCTCGGCGACACCCGCGACCGTGCCCTTGTCGCTCCGCGCGACCGTGGTGCCGGGCACGGAGTTGCCGACGCCGACGGAGTGGTCCTGGTAGTACTCGCCGACCAGCACGGACGCGCCGCCGCCGATGAGCGCGGCGGCGACGGCGGCTGCGGTGATCAGCCCGACCGGCCGCTTCGCCCTGGCCCGGTGGGCGGGGGCGGGCTGCGGCGCGGCGCTGTGGACCGGCCCGTCGAAGGGAGGCGGGTAGCCGGCCACGCCGTCGCCGGGCCACACGGTGACCGGCGGCCGGGCGGGCCCACAGGGCGGAGGCGGCGAGAATCCGCCGCCTCCGTCACGCCGGTCCCGGGTCTGTGGTGGGTACCCGTCGTCTTCGCCGTCGCGGCGGTAGTGGTCCGTCATGGCAAGGAGTCTCGGACAGGTCCATGAGAACTGTCTGAGTGCGTCCTGAGAAGTCCTGCAGAACGGCGTATGCCCCATGTAAGGACGCCGACCGCTCCAGGAACGACGGACCGGGAGCGACGTCACCCCCAGCCGGGAGCGACGTCAGCCGCAGCCGCAGGATCGGCGGATCACCAGGCCCGACGGGAACTGCTTCACCCGCTCCCGCCGTGAGCCCGCCACCCGCAGGCCGTCGTCCAGCACCAGGTCGACCGCGGCCCGGGCCATGGCGGGCCGGTCCGAGGAGATCGTCGTCAGCGGGGGGTCGGTCAGCGCCGCCTCCTTGACGTCGTCGAACCCTGCCACCGCCAGCTCGCCCGGTACGTCGATCCGCAGCTCGCGCGCGGCCCGCAGCACGCCGAACGCCTGGTCGTCCGTGGAGCAGAAGATCGCCGGCGGCCGGTCGGGACCGGAGAGCAGCTTGAGGGCGACCTGGTAGGCGTCGTAGCGGTTGTACGGGGCCTGGAACAGCCGTCCCTCGGTCGAGCGGCCGGACTCCAGCATCGCCCGGCGCCAGCCCTCGACGTGGTCCGCCACAGGGTCGCCGACCGCGGGGGTGTTCTCGACACCGCCGAGACAGGCGACGTACGGGTGACCGTGCTCCAGCAGATGCCGGGTGGCCAGCTGGGCACCGCCGATGTCGTCCGTGACCACCGCGACGTCGTCGATCGCCTCGGGCCGCTCGTGCAGCAGCACCACCCGTGCGTCCCACGCCTCGATCTCGGCCGCGGCCCGCTCGCTGGGTCCCTGGCTGACCAGGATCAGTCCGGAGACCCGCATGCCGAGGAAGGCCCGCAGATAGTGGACCTCGCGCTCGTCGCGGTAGTCGGAATTCCCGACCAGCACCATTTTTCCGCGCTCGGCCGCGGCCTGTTCGACGGCATGGGCCATTTCGGCGAAGAACGGCTGCCGGGCGTCCGGCACGATCATGCCTATGAGGTCGGTACGCCGCGACGCCATCGCCTGGGCAACCCGATCGGGCCGGTAGCCCAGCTCCTTGATCGCTGCGAGTACCCGCTCGCGCGTGGCCGGGGCAACCGGCCTCGGTCCGTTGTTGATGACATAGCTCACGACGGCGGTCGAAGTACCCGCCAGTCGCGCCACATCGTCCCGCGTCACCTTGGCCACGCGCGAAGTCTACGCGTGGTGACCTACCTCTGGGCAGGGCGTACGGCTGGTTCCGCCACCTCGGGGGTGTCCTCCGTACGGGCGATGTCCGCCGCGGCCTTCGCCTTGGCCTCCTCGGCCGCGCGTTCGACCTTCTCGGGTGCGACGAACCGATAGCCCACGTTCCGCACGGTTCCGATGAGCGACTCGTGCTCCGGGCCGAGCTTGGCGCGCAGCCGCCGTACATGGACGTCGACCGTGCGCGTACCGCCGAAGTAGTCGTAGCCCCAGACCTCCTGCAGCAGCTGGGCTCGGGTGAAGACCCGGCCGGGGTGCTGTGCGAGGTACTTGAGCAGCTCGAACTCCTTGAAGGTCAGGTCCAGGATCCGGCCCTTGAGCTTGGCGCTGTAGGTGGCTTCGTCGACCGACAGATCGCCGTTGCGGATCTCCATGGGGGAGTCGTCCGAGGTGATCTGCTGGCGGCCCATGGCCAGCCGCAGCCGGGCCTCGACCTCGGCCGGGCCCGCCGTGTCCAGCAGTACGTCGTCGATGCCCCAGTCCGCGGTGACGGCCGCGAGCCCGCCCTCCGTCACCACCAGGATCAGCGGACAGCCGGGACCGGTGGAGCGGAGCAGCTGGCACAGCGACCGCACCTGCGGCAGATCGCGCCGGCCGTCGATGAGGATGACGTCGGCACCGGGGGTGTCGACGAGGGCCGGTCCCTCGGCGGGGGCCACCCGAACGTTGTGCAGGAGCAGGCCGAGAGCGGGGAGCACCTCCGTCGACGGCTGGAGGGCATTGGTCAGGAGCAGCAGTGAGCTCATCGCGCTCCACCTGCCTGGGTCGTCCGGGTCGTCCTGCGGTCGTCGTCGTGCACGGATCGCTCGCCCATAACGTCGGTTCCTCCTCGGTCCCTTCGAGGACGTTCTGCGGCACTGCTTCGTACGTCGGCCCTCGCGCCCTGAGAGCCGTTGCGCATCGTGCTCATCCGCCCGTAACAACAGTGGGAAAGCACGAAAGGACCCGGGGGCTGCATTGCCCGGATCCTCTGCCCAGCAGAATAGCCCACATCAGTTCCGAGGCAGAGGGCTCATTTCACACTGTGGACGCATTCTCGATCTCCCGCTGTGTCCTGGCCGACATCGGCGCACCTTTGGCCGGACCCCGCCGCGCAACCCTCCGTACACCGGACGGGGTACCCATCGAGGCCCTCTACGAGCCGTGCACGAACGGGCCCGGTGACACCGCCATCGTTGTCGCGCACGGTTTCACGGGGTCCGTCGACCGGCCCGCGGTGCGCCGCGCAGCAGGGGTTTTCTCCCGGCGTGCGGCCGTCGTCACCTTCTCTTTTCGTGGGCACGGCCGTTCGGGCGGTCACTCCACGGTCGGCGACCGCGAGGTGCTGGATCTGGCCACGGCGGTCGCCTGGGCGCGCTCGCTCGGGCACTCCCGCGTGGTCACCGTGGGGTTCTCGATGGGGGGCTCGGTGGTGCTCCGGCACGCGGCAATGCATAGGGGGCTCACTGAAGCGCGAACGGATGCACTCGCGGCCGTGAGCGCCCCCGCGCGCTGGTACTACCGCGGAACGGCCCCGATGCGCCGACTGCACTGGGTGGTCACACGCCCGCTCGGCCGGCTGGTGGGCCGCTACGGCCTCCGTACCCGCATCCACCACCGGGACTGGGATCCCGTCCCGCTCTCCCCGGTCGAAGCGGTCCCGCTGATCGCGCCGACCCCGCTGCTGATCGTCCACGGCGACAGCGACCCGTACTTCCCGCTCGACCATCCGCGGATGCTGGCCGAGGCCGCCGAGGCGGGTGGGGGACCGGCAGAGCTGTGGTTGGAAAAGGGCATGGGCCACGCCGAGAACGCGGCCGACGACGATCTGTTGCGCCGCCTGGGGGACTGGCTCGTGGGCGAGTAGACCATCATGGAGGGCGGCGCGCACATGAACGAAAGGAGTGCCGCTATGGCAGCGGGCACGATCCGCTACTGGGCCGCGGCCAAGGCGGCGGCCGGGGTGGCGGAGGAGCCGTACGCCGCGGGGACACTCGCCGAGGCGCTCGACGCGGTCCGCGAACGCCACCCCGGGGAGCTCACGCGTGTACTGCGGCGGTGCTCGTTCGTGGTCGACGGTGACCCCGTCGGGACACGTGGTCATGAGACCGTACGGCTTGCCGAGGGCGGCACGGTCGAGGTGCTCCCGCCGTTCGCAGGAGGGTGAACCGCACAGCATGAGCAGCGATCAGCAGTATCCGTACGGGCAGCAGCAGACGCCGTACCCGTACCAGGATCCGTATCCGGGCTCGTACCGGGACCAGGACCAGGACCGGTTCCAGGGCCAGGACCCGTACCAGCAGCCCGTGGCACAGCCGCCGTACCAGGACGCGGGAGCGACGCAGACCTGGCAGGGCGACACCTGGGACACGCAGTACCAGCCGGTCGTGCAGAACGCCCGGCCCGCCGCCGCGGCCGACACCGCGTATCTGCCGCAGACCGCCCACCCGCTGCCGCCGGAGGCCCCGGCGCCCGAGGCCCCGTCGACATACGAGCCGTCGGAGCCGACTGCCGCCGCGGCCGCCCGTGGGAGCTACAGCACCCCCACCACCGGCGGCAACGCGCGGATCACCGACGCCCAGCGCGCCCGCGCCGAGGGCCGCTCGCCGATCATCCCACCGGGCATGCAGCCGGCCGGGCTGACCGCCGCACTCGGCCTGCTCCTCGCCGCCGGCGCGACCATCGGCCCGTCCGCCCTGCTCGTCCCGCTCGTCCTGCTCCAGGCGGTCACCGCGGCCGGCTGGTTCCGGCTGAACGGCATGTGGCCCGCCCGGCAGGGCATCGCCCTCGCCTTCGCGGGCGGTCTCGCGGCCGACGTCGCCCTGCTCGCCGCCGGCAAGGAGCACGGCCCCGCCGCGATCATCGGCACACTCGGCGTCTGGGTGCTGCTCACGCTCGTGCTGCAGCTGCGCAGCCGAGCGGGTGCCGACGAGAGGATGTACGGGCTGATGGCGACCATCGCGTCGGCGGCGCTCGCGATCATGGCGACCGGACATCTGGCGGCCACCGGTGACGCCGTGACTGTCGGAGGGATCGCGGTCGCCGTGACCGTGCTCGCCCGGGCGCTGCCGCTGCCGGGCATCGCGTCCGTCGCCGTCTCCCTGCTTGCCGCGGCCGGTGCGGGCATCGCGGCCGGAGGTCTCACGGGACTGGGAACGGGCGGCGCGCTGCTCGGGCTCGCGGCAGGGGTCTGCGCGCTGGTCGGCCTGCGGGTGGCGGGCTACGACTACCCGTCCCGCTTCGTCCACATGACGGCGGGCGTGGCACTGCCGCTGACCGCGGCGGCCCCCGCCGTGTATCTGATCGGTCGCGCGCTGGTCTGAGGCACCCGGTCGGGTACCGGTCCGGCTCGGGTGCGACTCCGGCCCGGCTCCGCTGCCGGGCCACCGGCGCGTCCCGTCGGAACCATCGATGGCCGCTGTTCGTCGATCATTGAGCAGAACCAGAAGGCGTCGTCCGGACTGATTCAGGCTCTCGGGCCTCCGGGGGCCACAGACCAGGGTGGGGGACACCAATCACATGCGTGCACTGCGAATACTGCTGATCGTCGCCGTCGTGCTCGGCGGCATCTTCGTCGTCGTGGACAGAGTCGCGGTCAACATGGCCGAGTCGAAGGCGTCCGAGCGCATCAGGGTCCAGCAGGGCGCGGCCGGTTCGACGGATGTGTCCATCAAGGGCTTTCCGTTTCTGACGCAGGTCGCCGGCAAGGAGCTCGACGAGGTCGAGATCAAGCTCAGCGGCATCGAGGCAAGCGCCTCGGGCCGCCGGGTGCGCATCACCGAGATGTCCGCCGATCTCTTCCAGGTACGGCTCGGTGAGGGCTATTCCAGCGCGACCGCCGCGCGTGCCGAGGGTGTCGCCCGTATCTCGTACGCGGACCTCACCGCGGCCTCCGACGACGGTGTCACCGTCGCCTACGGCGGGAACGGCAAGCTGAAGGTCACCGGTTCGGTGGAATTCCTCGGGCGGAAGGTGACGCGCAGCGTTGTCTCCACCGTGAGCCTGGTGGACGGTGACACGATCCGGGTGCGGGCCGACGAGGTGCCGGGCGAGGGCATCCCCGGCCTCGAGGACCTGGTCCGCCGCAGGACGGACTTCGACCGGCAGATCGGCGGACTGCCCACGGGCCTCGAGCTCGAGAAGGTCGAGGCGAAGGCGGACGGCGTTGTCTTCACCGTCACCGGCAAGGATGTCGAGCTGACGGGCTGAAGCGGGCGAAAACGGGGCGCACGGCCGTATGGTGAGACGGCAGTGTCCGGTGGGCAGAAGGGAACGAGGCGCAATCCCCCGCGCAGGCGGAGGGGCGCGCCTCGTTCCCTTTTTCGTATCGCATAGTGGATGATCGCGTCTCAGCATCCGACACGCCGGTGACATTGCCGCCGACTCGTCCCTACGATCGGACCCATGAAGCGACAGGCGGACCTCACGAAGCGGCGGGCAGTGGATCTGTGCCGCGTCGCCGCCATGCTCTGTCGCACTGCCTGAGCGGGAGCTCGGCCTCCCGTATCCCCCGGCCCTTGGACCTCTGTCAGGGCCACCCCCGTGCCGGTTCGCCGCGCTGTCCGCGTACCCGCACCCCCTCGCGTATCAACCCGCCGCACACTGCCCCGGAGGAGAACAGCATGAGCCGCAGCGACGTCCTGGTAGACGCCGACTGGGTCGAGGCCCACATCGACGACCCGAAGGTCGCCATCGTCGAGGTCGACGAGGACACCTCTGCGTACGAGAAGAACCACATCACGAACGCGATCCGCATCGACTGGACCAAGGACCTCCAGGACCCGGTCCGCCGTGACTTCATCGACCAGGAGAGCTTCGAGAAGCTCCTGTCGGAGAAGGGCATCGCGAACGACACCACCGTCGTCCTCTACGGCGGCAACAACAACTGGTTCGCCTCGTACGCGTACTGGTACTTCAAGCTCTACGGCCACGAGAGCGTCAAGCTCCTCGACGGCGGCCGCAAGAAGTGGGAGCTCGACTCCCGCGACCTGGTCGCCGAGGTCCCGGCCCGTCCGGCCACCGAGTACAAGGCCAAGGCCCAGGACACGTCGATCCGCGCCTTCCGCGACGAGGTCGTCGCCGCGATCGACAACCAGAACCTGGTCGACGTGCGCTCCCCCGACGAGTTCAGCGGCAAGCTGCTCGCCCCTGCCCACCTGCCGCAGGAGCAGTCGCAGCGCCCCGGCCATGTGCCGAGCGCCCGCAACATCCCGTGGTCGAAGAACGCCAACGACGACGGCACGTTCAAGTCGGACGACGAGCTCAAGGCCCTCTACGAGGACGAGCAGGTCGACCTGGCGAAGGACACCATCGCCTACTGCCGTATCGGTGAGCGTTCCGCGCTGACCTGGTTCGTGCTGCACGAGCTGCTCGGTGTCGACAACGTCAAGAACTACGACGGTTCGTGGACCGAGTACGGCTCCCTCGTCGGTGTGCCGATCGAGCTCGGCGCCGCCAAGTAATCCCGGAACCCCCGACTCTAAGGACAGAGAAGATATGTGTGGAGCGCAGGTCGGCGGCCCCGACGCCTCGACGATCAAGCCCGGTGAGACCACCATCCAGGGCCAGGTGACCCGTGACGGCCAGCCCGTGACCGGTTACGTGCGTCTGCTGGACTCGACCGGCGAGTTCACCGCCGAGGTCCCGACCTCGGCGACCGGACAGTTCCGCTTCTACGCGGCCGAGGGCACGTGGACCGTGCGTGCGCTGGTGCCGGGCGGCACGGCGGACCGTACGGTCGTCGCGCAGACGGGTGGCCTCGCCGAGGTCGCAATCGCCGTCTGATTGCTCATGAACCGGCCGCAGGGCCGCACCTCAGGGGGTTGGACGCTTCCTGATCGGGGTGCGGTCCTGCGGTCATTTCGGGTGCTTCAGGGCCGCTTTCCGGTCGTACGCTGAAGGTATGTACGCACGGCGGCGGCACATCTACTTCGGGATGATGGCGGCCTGTCTGGTGCTCTTCGTGGGTGCCTGGGCCGTCGTCCGGCTGTGGTCCGTGCCCGTCGCCGTCGGGATGTGTGTCGTAGCCATGGTCATCCCGCCGGTCGCTGCGATGATCGCCAACCGGCGCGGGCCCGACGACCGGTGGTGGGACGACCCCTCGGGCGACCCGAAGTCCGACGAGTGGTGGGACGAACTCGACGGCAAGAAGCGGCCTCAGTAGACGAGGGCCTGCACGCCGTCCGTCATGATCTCGCTGACGAACACCTGGGCTCCGGCGATCCGTACGCCGTCCAGTACGTCCTTCTCCGTGATGTCGCGCCGGGCCGCGCACTGCGTGCACAGCGTGATCTGCCCGGCGGCCCGGATCGACTCGATCAGCTCCGGCAGCGGCGCGGCATGCGGCAACTCGAACTCGGCCGCGCGCCCCGGCAGCGCGAACCACGAGGACTCCCCGGTCAGCCAGAGGGAAACCTCCACGCCACTGGCGACGGCGACGGCCGCCACGGTAAAGGCCTGAGAACACCGCTCGGGGGCGTCGGCCCCGGCGGTCACCTTGATCACGAGCTTCTTCGCCATGCGCCGAACTGTAGTGCGCGGCGCCACGACCCCTGTGCCGGCCGGGGTGCCTGTTGGGTGCGCAGCTGAACGGAAGCTGCGCCTCGGCTCTCGTGGGGGGACACCCTCTGGGACGCCGAGGACGAGGAGCTCCCCGGCGGCTGGACCGGCGTGGAGCAGTACCTCTCCGAGTGCGAAGGACGAGCGCGGCGAGCTGCGCGAGGCACTGGCCGAGTACGCGGTCCGGCATGTCGCCGCCCGCGGCTGGACCATGGCGGACGGCGCGTCGACCCGGCAGGCCCATGTGCAGGCCGGTGACACGGTCGCGCTGATCGTCCAGGCCGCAAGGGCGCCGCTCCGGTCGTCCCGTTCCACCAGACCGTGATCCTGCAGAACCAGCTGCTCGACAGACCGGGCGGGGACGTCGCGGCGGCCTCGCCGAGGCCGACCTCACCGCGAGTGCCGGACCCCCGCCCACTAAGCTGGGGTCCGGCCCGTTCTGCCTTCACCGCTCATTCGAGGAGCACTCCGTGATCGTTTTCTTCGAAGCTCTGCTGGTTCTGGTCTGCGTCGGCGTGCTCGCCTTCACCGTCCTGGCCGTGAAGAAGCTGTACCAGGGCCAGCGCTGACACCCACTCGCTCCTCACCCACTACAGATCGACAGAGCTCCTCATGATCGAGATTCCTTCCGACCTGAACCCGGGCCTCGTCCCCCTCGCGTTCCTCCTCGGCACGTGGGAGGGCGTGGGCGTCTCCGACTTCCCCGGCGCCGAGAAGTGCAACTTCGGCCAGTCCGTCACCTTCAGCCATGACGGCCGGGACTTCGTCGAGTACGTCTCGCACTCCTGGGTCCTGGACGCCGAGGGCAACAAGGTCAAGCCGCTGGAGAGCGAGAGCGGCTACTGGCGCATCGACAAGGACCGCAAGGTCGAGGTGGTGATGGTCCGCGACCAGGGCATCGTGGAGATCTGGTACGGCGACCTCGCCGACCAGAAGCCGCAGATCGACCTGGTGACGGACGCCGTCGCGCGCACCGCCGCCTCCGCTCCCTACAGCGGTGGCAAGCGGCTGTACGGGTACGTGAAGGGCGACCTGATGTGGGTCGGCGAGAAGGCCACCCCCGAGGTCCCGCTGCGCCCGTACATGTCGGCGCACCTGAAGAAGGTCGTCACCCCCGAGCAGGTCGCCTCCTGGGCCAAGGACCTGGGTGACCTGCCCGACGACGGCATCGCCTTTTTCAGGTAGGCCGAGCGGGCGACCCGCGAGCGAGGGGCCCGCGCCGCAGGCCGCTGCCTACACTGGGGGTGTGGTGAGCACCGACTGGAAGAGCGATCTGCGGCAGCGCGGCTACCGGCTGACTCCGCAGCGCCAGCTTGTCCTCGAGGCCGTCGACACGCTTGAGCACGCCACTCCGGACGACATCCTCGGCGAGGTGCGCAAGACCGCGTCGGGGGTGAACATCTCCACCGTCTACCGGACGCTGGAGCTGCTCGAGGAGCTGGGTCTGGTCTCCCATGCCCACCTCGGGCACGGCGCCCCCACCTACCACCTCGCCGACCGGCACCACCACCTTCATCTGGTGTGCCGGGACTGCACGGAGGTCATCGAGGCGGACGTCGAGATCGCCGCGGACTTCACCGCGAAGCTGCGTGCCACCTTCGGGTTCGAGACGGACATGAAGCATTTCGCGATCTTCGGCCGTTGCCAGGACTGCACCGCGAAGGCCGCGAGCACCGAGTCGTAGGCTGGTGCCATGCCGTCACACGCACCCACCAGCCCTCTGATGTCCTTGCCCGGCGCCGTGCCCGCCGAGGGACGCGACGAAGGCGTCGCCGCGCACTACGGCGACCTGTTCCGTGAGCAGCGGGCCCTCGCCGACGGCAAGGGTCTTGTCGACCTTTCGCACCGCGGAGTCGTCAGCGTCACCGGTGAGGACCGGCTGAGCTGGCTGCACCTGCTGCTCACCCAGCACATGACCGATCTGCCGGCCGGGCAGGCCACCGAGGCCCTGATCCTGTCCGCGCACGGCCATATCGAGCATGCCCTGTATCTCGTCGATGACGGGGAGACGGTCTGGGCGCATGTGGAGCCGGGCACGCAGGAGGCGCTGATCGGCTATCTGGAGTCGATGAAGTTCTTCTACCGGGTGGAAGTGGCCGACCGTACCGAGGACTTCGCGGTCGTGCATCTGCCCGCCGGCTCGATCGCCGACGCTCCAAACGGGGTTGTCGTACGGGAGACCCCTTACGGCCGCGATCTGTTCCTGCCGCGCGCGGGCCTCGAGTCGTACGCCCTGGCCAACGGCCCCGCGGCCGGGATCCTCGCGTACGAGGCGCTGCGTATCGAGAACCACCGGCCGCGCCTGGGCTTCGAGACCGACCATCGCACCATCCCGCACGAGCTGGGCTGGATCGGCAGTGCGGTCCACCTCCAGAAGGGCTGCTACCGCGGCCAGGAGACCGTCGCGCGCGTCCACAACCTGGGGAAGCCGCCGCGCCGGCTGGTCTTCCTGCACCTGGACGGCAGCGAGGTGCATCTGCCGGGCCCCGGCACCCCCGTCAGGCTGGCCGCGGACGGTGAGGACGGCCGCCAGCTGGGCTTCATCACCACGTCCGGCCGCCACCACGAGCTCGGTCCGATCGCGCTGGCGCTGGTGAAGCGGAATGTGCCGGCGGACGCGGAGCTGCTTGCCGGGGACACGGCAGCCGCGCAGGAGACGGTCGTCGAGCCGTAATCGACGGCGTCGTCACATCTCGATCAGGACGGTGAACGGGCCGTCGTTGGTGAGCGAGACACGCATCCGCGCTCCGAACCGCCCCGTCTCCACCTGTGCGCCGAGCGCCCGCAGCTGTGCCACGACCTCGTCGACGAGCGGCTCGGCCACGGGCCCGGGCGCCGCGGCGTTCCAGGTGGGGCGCCGCCCCTTGCGGGCGTCCCCGTAGAGAGTGAACTGAGAAATCACCAGCAAGGGTGCATTCACGTCCGAGCAGGACTTCTCACCCTCCAGCATGCGGACCGACCAGAGCTTGCGGGCCAGTTGGGCCGCCTTCTCCTCGGTGTCCTCGTGGGTGACTCCCACCAGCACACACAGTCCTTCGCCGACGATCTCGCCGACGGTCTCCGGTTGCCCGGACTCGTCGGTCACCACGACGCTCGCGCCGTCCACTCTCTGCACCACTGCACGCATACGGATCAACCTAACCGTGGCTGAACCGGTGCCGTCCACCTGCGTCGGAACCTGCCTCAATGGCACGATGCAACGAAGGCGGTGCTTCCCCTCGGCCCACCGGGCCCGGGGAGACCTCATGCACCGGTCGAGGGGACGGTCTACGCATATGAGCACATCCGGCATCGGGCGCCCGCCCGGTGGTCCCGTATCCGCGCCGCCGGTGTCCGCGGCCGGCGCGACAAGCGCCGCGCGGCCGCCCCTGCAGCGCACCGGGGCGGAGCCGCCCGAGCCTCTGCGGTGTGCGGAGGCGGAGGCGGAGCAGCCACCGCAGCGGCGCGGGACTGAGCTGGGCGAGTCCGCTCACGGGGCAGGGGCGGAGCATCCGCAGGAGGCCGCGAGGGAGCCGCAGGGGAATCAGCAGCCCACCGCGGCGCAGCAGCCGTCCGGCCATCCGAAGCCCACCGCGGTGGAGCTGCCCGAGCATCGGCAGCCCGAATTGGCCGCCTTGGGGCTGCCCGAGCTGCGCGCGCTGCGCCGCGACTCGCAGCGCGACGAGGCCGACCTCAGCTATGTACGGCGGCTGGTCCAGGGCCGTATCGACATCCTTCGGGCGGAGCTGGCGCGGCGCGCCGACCCGGAGTCGCCGGTGGTCGACCGGCTGTCGGAGATCCTCGTCGACGTGCCGTCCCGGCGGGGCTCGTCCGCCCGCCATCTCACGCTCTCCACGCCGCGCGGCGACGAGTACCGGCGGCTCGCGGCCGACATGCTCGACGAGGTCGGGCTCTCCGACCTCGACGCCCGTACGGACGACGAGCTGCATTCCGCGATGGGACGTCTGCTGGGCTACGAACAGAAGGTCTCGCGCCGCCGGCATCAGCTCCAGCGCACCACGGACGACTGCAGCGCGGAGATCACGCGCAGATACCGCGAAGGCGAAGCGCAAGTGGACGACCTGCTCACCTGAGGCGGCCCTTCCGGGCAGCGGGCATCGCGCAGCACGCTCCGGGAGCCCACGATGAGTGAGCCCGCCACGCTCACCTGCGGGGGCAACGGCCTCCGCCGTCCGGCCCCGGGGAAAACCAGGTGCGGGCCATTCTGCCTGCGACCTAGCGTGGGTGGCATGAGTGTCGAAACCCGCCTGGTCACCGAATCCGAGTTCCCCGACTGGCTGCGGGCGCTGGCCACCGGGTTTTTGAGGCCGCCGCTGATCTCGGAAGAGGAGGTCGCCGACCGCAGACCGCACATGGATCTCGCCCGGGTCCGGGGTGCGTTCGACGCCGGGCGGTGTGTGGCGACGTACCGCTCGTTCGTCCAGCAGCTCACCGCGGTCGGCGGGGCCACGCTTCCCGCGAGCGCCGTCTCGAACGTCACCGTCTCCCCGACGCACCGCCGCCGCGGCCTGCTCAGCCGGATGATGTCCGTGGACCTGGCCGAGGCCAAGGAGCGCGGCGACGTGGTCTCCACGCTGATCGCCGCCGAGTACCCGATCTACGGGCGGTACGGCTTCGGTCCGGCCGCCTCCATCACCGAGTGGGCGATCGACGTCCCCCGCACCGGCCTGGACCCGCGGTGGTCGGGCCCCGGCGACGGAGGCCGTGTCGATCTCGTCGACGGCAATGACGTACGCAAACTCGGCCCCGAACTGCACCGGCGGCTGGCGGCCGGGCAGCACGGGGTGGTCAGCCGCGACGAGCGGTGGTGGCAGATCAACACCGGCCAGGCGAGCCTGGCGGGCCACTCGTGGAAGGAGCCGTTCTATGCGGTGTACCGCTCGGCGTCCGGCGAGACGGACGGACTGGTCGCGTACGTGGCGGACGACACCTGGGGCGACGCGAAGCAGCCGCTGAACACGGCCTCGGTGCTCGGGCTGATCGCCGTGACGCCCGAGGCCGAGCGGGCGCTGTGGCACTTCGTCTGCTCGGTGGACTGGGTCACCACGGTCAAGTCCGGCTACCGCGCCCCCGACGATCTGCTTCCCGACCTGCTCCCGGACCCGCGGGCGGCGCGGGTGCTGACGCAGGCGGACTTCCTGTGGGTGCGGATCCTGGATGTCGTGCGAGCCCTCGAGGCACGTACGTACACAGCGTCCGCGACGCTGGTCCTGGACGTCCACGACTCCGCGGGCCTGGCGTCCGGCCGCTTCCGCCTGGAGACCTCCCCGGACGGCGCGACCTGCGTCGCGTCTGCCGGATCGCCGGATCTCACCCTGGACGTCAGGGAGTTGGGGGCTCTGTATCTGGGCGATGCCTCTGCGGTGCGGCTGGCGGCCCTGGGTCGTATCGAGGAGAACGCCCCGGGCGCGGCGACGGCGGCGGACGCCGTGTTCCGCACGCCGAGGCGCCCGTGGTGCCCGGACGTCTTCTGATGCCTGGGCGCATGGTGCTGCGGAGCGGGGTGCTGGGGGCGGGTGCCGCGGAGCGGTGACGCGGTGCTCGGGTCAGCCGCCGGCGGGCACGATGGCGGGTGCCACCAGCAGCACGCCGCCGATGCCGGCGCAGGTGGCGTTCTCGGCCTTGAGGCCGGCGATCAGCAGGGTGAGTCCCAGCGCGGCAGTCACGCCGAGCCGCCACTGCACGTACTGCTCGATGACAAGAGTGATCAGGGGCACGGCGATCCCTCCTCGTGGTGGGGAGTGGAGCGACACAGGGAATTGCGGACGGATCCGCGCGCGGCACCCGTGCGACGGTGGACGGGTGAGCAGGAGCGAGCGAAGGGACTTCGCGTCAGGTTGGCCGAGTTGGTTGCCAACTTCACTTGAGTTGTCCCCACTTGGCCGTGATAGATAAACAGCTTGCAGGTAACTCCCGCTTGCTGGCCCAAAGTTGTAGCGTTCTGTTGTGACCCACGAGCACCACGCAGTCGACGCAGTCAACGGCATCGGAAAGCCCTCGCCGGCCGAGGTGGCCGGCGTCCTCACCGAGCGCATTCGCACCGGTCTCCTGAGGCACGGTGAGCGGATGCCGACGCAGGAGCATCTGTCCGACGAGTTCGGCGTGGAGCGGCGCACGATCCGGCAGGCGCTGGATCTGCTGCGTGACGCCGGCCTGCTCACCGCGGGGATCAAAGGCGCCCCGCCCCGCGTCGTCCTGCCGTCCGAACCGGACTCGGCCGTGGAGGAACCCCAGCAGACAGCTGCTGTCCTGGGGCCACGGGTCGTGGAGGCGTTCGAGGCCCGGCATGTGCGCATCGACGCGATCTGCCTGACCGCGGAGTCGCTGAATCTGGCTCTCGCGGAGCCGCTGCGGCTCGCGCACACCGGGCGGATCACCCCGCAGACCGTTCGGGTCCGAGTGCTGGTGCCCGCGCGCGATCTGAATGTTGCCTTCCCGCGTCCCGCGGAGGAGTCCGTCGACGAGGGGGCGGTGCACGAGCACTGGCTGTCGCGGCGCAACGCCCACGGAAAGTCGCTGGGGCTCAGCCTGCAGGCCCTGAGCACCCGCGGCATCGACGTCGACGTGACGTTGAGGGCGCTGCCGTTCACTCCGCTGACGAAGCTCTATCTCCTGAACGGCTCCGAGGCGCTGTTCGCGTACTACAACGTAACAAAGCGGACGGAGCGGATCGGCGGCACGACAGCTCTGATCTATGACGCGCTCGGCAGCGACTCGATGCTCTTTCCCTTCGAGGCGCGCGGAGGGGTGCGTGACGAGGCCTTCGTGGCACAGTCGCAGGCGTGGTTCGACGGCCTCTGGGGCACGCTTGCCACGGACATAACTCTCGACAGCTGACCGGCCGCCGTCGCCACAGTGCGAGAACCGGGAACGCGGCGCCCTCGACCGCGCGAACGCGGACGTCGCCTCGACCGGGCCGCTGCGGTCCGCCGCTGAAGGCAAGATGGGGTACGAAGGCATCGGCAGGCTGTTCTCTGCCTGAACGGACGGAGCGACGTGACGTATCCGAACGTGACCTCTCTGCGCGACCTCATTGCCCCCGCCAAATGCGTGCTCTTCGATTTCGACGGCCCGGTGTGCCGGCTGTTCCACGGTCATCCCGCAGCGGATGTGGCTGCCGCACTCAGGGCCCGGGGGCGGCAGCGTGTCGACCTTTTCGACCGTGCCGTGCGGATGGACGACACCTCTGCCGGCGATCCTCATGCCCTTCTGACAGCAGCGGACCTGGCCTTCCCGGGCAGCGAACTCGTGCCGGAGCTTGAACGGTTGCTCACGGCCGAGGAGCTTCGCGCGACGCGGACGGCACTGCCGACCGAAGGTGCGGACCGGCTGATAGCCCGGCTCAGCGCAGCGGGTGTCCATCTGGCGATCACGACGAACAACTCCGCCGCAGCTGCGCTGCGATACCTCCAGCGTGCGGGACTCGCCCAGTACTTCGGCGACCACATCCACGGTCGTCTGCCTGATCCGCGACTGCTCAAGCCGAATCCGCACTGCCTGAGCCGGGCTCTGGAGGTGAGCGGCTTCACCGCGGGGGAGTCGCTGATGATCGGGGATTCCCCCGCGGACTACGAGGCAGCCAGCAAGCTGGGGGTCCGGTTTCTCGGCTACGCGCGCAACGAGGCGAAGCGCCGGCATCTCTGGGAAGCCGGCGCCCGGCTGTACGTACCCTCGTTCGCGCCGCTGCTCGAAGCGGTCGAGAGGGGACTCCGGATGGAATGAGGGCGAGCGGCTTCGCATGGTTTGTCCTCTGGTGAGGTGTTTTCTTGAGTCGAAGCTACGCTTGCCCCTTGCGGTCTTGGCAGCGCCAAGTGCGACCGACCTGACCCTCGAGTGACTGCCCACAAGCTGTGGTTGACCGCTTGAACCAGTCAACTGAGTCACGGCTGAATGCCTGTTGTAGTTTTCTTGAATGGCCTTGACCGATCGTGGCGACGAGCAGGACGGCGGTTCCCCTCAGTACCGGTACATGCGCGTGGCCGAGGATCTCCGGGAGAGGATCGGCAACGAGTTCGGCGCAGGTGACCTGATTCCCACACAAAAGGCACTGATGGCTCGCTACGGCGTCTCGCGTGCCACCGCCCAGCGTGCTGTGGAGACCCTGCGTTCCTGGGGTCTGATCGACGGGGGTGGCCGAGGCAGGGGTCCACGTGTCATCGCCGTCGACGCGGCCCCGCAGGATCTGGCCCAGCGGGTCGCTGCCGCTTTCACCGCCGAGCATGTGTCTCTCGACGTCTGGTCGCTCACCACGGAGAAGTTGAGCAAGGTCGTCGCCCAGCAAGTGGCGGACATCGAGAGCGGGAAGGCCCGGGCCCCGGAGTCGATCGAGGCGCGGGTGCTGCTGCCGAGTCTCGATGTGGACTATCCACTGCCGCGGCTGATCGGTGACGTCACGGATCCGCGCCCGCTGAGAAGGCTTCGGGGGCTCGTCCGGACGTACGCCCGGCAGCTGGAGCATTCGCTGCTGTCGGCGGCGGAGTACCGGCGCGTGCCCAGTGTGCGGGTGGAGCTGCGCTCCATGCCGACCCTGCCCCTGCAGAAGTGCTACATCCTCAATGGTGCCGAGGCGTTGACCAGCTTCTACCGCGTGCGCAGGAACCAGGTGCGCGAGCGTGCGGGCAGCCTCCCGATGGAGATCCTCGACCTGGGGAGCGGTTCCGCATCCTTCCTCTGGACACCGGCCGCCGGTGGGAGCGAGCGCGATACGGCCTACTTCGAGGAGCTGCGACTGTTGTTCGAGTCGTGCTGGTCGAATGTCGCCGAGCCTATGGACTTGGGCGAGTGACATGGCGTGAAGCTTCGACCTCCGCACCGGCAGGGGCGGTAACTTCCTCACTCAGTTCCTGAAATCCGGCGGACCACCGAGGGCACGAGAAATGACAGTCGATGCGGCATCCGAGACACGCCGGTGGGCAGCCGGACTGAGCCAGGATGCCCAGCTGGTGGAGGGGCCGCTCGAGGGCTACCACCATGAGGCATACGCTTTTCCGCTCCCCACCGAGAATCCGCTCGCCGACCGCTTCCAGCGGGGCAAGGTGCGCTCACCGCGTCCAGGGCTGCTCTGGTTCGACCGGCGGTTCTTCGCCTCGGAGGACCGGCTGCTGATCGCGTTGCACGGCCGGATCTCACGTATTCCGGAATGCTGTGAAATCGCGCCCGACGTCTGTTTGCAGGGGTTCATCGAGGGCAGGACACTCGGCAGTCGGCCGTTCGCCAACAGACCGCTCGACGACCGCCATCTCCAGCAACTTGGCCGCTTGTTCGCCGAGTTGGCGGCCATCGGACCCGACGAGCTCGAGGCAGGGTTGGGGGGTTCGAGGGCGGATTGCCCCGTGGACGGCGACTCGGCCGCCTTCCTGAGCGGGCTGATCCACTTCACCGAGTACCAAGTCCACCGCAGACATTCCGATGAATTCGGCGCCCTGTTCCGTGAACTAGGTGTCCCTGACGACCCGTTGGTCACGCTGAGACAAGCAGCAGAGCACCTCACGCCGCGCCCGTTCACCCTCCTACACGCGGACCTGCACCGGAACAACCTGATCGTCGATTCTGCCGGTGACCTCTGGACCATCGACTGGGAGCTGGCCATGATCGGTGACCCCCTCTACGAGTTGGCCACACACGTACATCTGATGCGCTACTCGAGAAAGGAGGCGGCCCGTACCACCGAGGTGTGGCAGGAGGCCGTGGAGCGTTCCCGAGCCGGCAGCTCCAAGGGGCTGGAGCAGGACCTCCCCGTGCTGCTCGCGTACAAGAGGGTGCAGTCCGTCATCACCGACGTCATCCGTACCGCCGTTGCTCTGACCAGCCGCGAGAAGCCCAGCTGGCAGTCCCTGCCCGCAGCCGCGTGGCAGGTCCACTACGCCCTCAAGGCCGCAGCGGAGCCGCTGGGCCTGAGTAAAGTGCCGACGCCCTGGCAGGTCATGGCGGTGTACCGGCACTGGCTGCGGGCGCGATCGGCTCCGTGACATGGGTCGACGGGAGGCGAAGCCACCGGTGGCTGCGCCATGGGCGGAGAAGCGGCCGCCGTCGGCCGTCAGCGGGAAGGCCGCGAGGCCGGCCTCGCCGCCGACGCCGTCGAGCACCACGTCCGCACCGCCCGCGCCCAGCGCGGCACGCCACGTGAACCCTCGGAGATCAAGCGCGCTCGAGGTCAGGGGTCCGACCGGACCCAGCGGGACCGGCGCGGCCGCGGACTACGCTGACCGGCATGAACTCCCTGACGGTGAACGGCATTTCCCTCGGATACGACGACCGCGGCGGGCAGGGCGGAGGCTCACCGGTGGTTCTCGTCCACGGGCATCCGTTCAACCGCAGCATGTGGGACCCGCAGGCCGACGAACTCGTGCGGGCCGGGTACCGGGTCATTGCCGCCGATCTGCGGGGCTACGGCAGCAGCGAGGTCGTTCCCGGTACGGCTCCGCTGTCCGACTTCGCCCGGGACACGGCCGCGCTGCTGGACCGGCTCGGTGTGGAGAAGGCCGTGGTCGGCGGGCTGTCCATGGGCGGGCAGATCGCGATGGAGTTCCACCGTCTGTTCCCGCGGCGGGTGGCCGCCCTGGTCCTCGCGGACACCTCACCGGTCGCCGAGACGGACGAGGGCAAGGCGGTCCGCAACGCCATGGCCGACCGGCTGCTCGCCGAAGGGCCGGCCGGATACGCCGACGAGGTGATCGGCAAGATGGTCGCTCCGTACAACGTCACCGCCCTCCCCGAGGTCGCCCGGCACGTCCTGGCCATGATGCGTGCCACTCCCCTGCAGGGCGCGGCGGCCGCCCTGCGGGGGAGGGCCGAGCGGCCGGACTACCGCGAGATGCTGGCCCGGGTGGCGGTGCCCACGCTGATCGTGGTCGGCGCGGACGACACGTACACCCCCGTCGCCGAGGCGGAATCGATGGCGAAGCTGATCCCGCAGGCCACGCTCGCGGTCATCGAGGGCGCGGCCCATATGCCCAACCTGGAACGGCCGGAGGACTTCAACGCCGTTTTGCTGCGCTTTCTGGCGGCGCATCGGGTCATGGCCGGACGGTAGCCCCCAGCTCTCCCCCGTGTGGGGGAGAGCCCCGCGTCACGTTCCGACCCGAGCGGCACCAAGGCCCGTGCCACAGACCGATGTCGGTGCGGCAGCCGGTCGACACGATGGAACGCATGACCACGACCCGACCGACACCTGCCACCGCACCCCGCTGGGCCGTACGGGCCGCCCACATCGCCGCGCTGCTCACTCTGCCCAGCGGGCTGTGGCGGCTCCTCCTCGCAGCCGGACAGCCGGCCGGCTACACGGCCGAGGGGTACGCGGCCCTTGGCATCACCGGCTGGGGTGGGGCCTATGTGATCGGTCTCAGCGTGGTGTCCGAGCTGCTGGCCCTGCTCACGCTCGGTCTGGTCCGGCCCTGGGGCGAGGTGTTCCCACGCCGGATACCCGTACTCGGCGGCCGTCCCGTCCCCGTGACGGCGGCCGTCGTCCCGGCCGGCCTCGGGGCCGTGGCGCTGACCGTGCTGTGGACCCCGTTCGTCGCCTGGTGGTCGGTCCCGGACACCCGGATGACGCCGCTCGGCCACACGGTCGTCGGGTTCGTCTATCTGCCGCTGGTCGCCTGGGGGCCACTGCTCGCGGCCGTCGCCGTGTCGTACTACCGCCGACGCCGCTCGGCCGGCCGCGAGGGGGCCTGACGCCATGGCGTCGCCCGGCCACCGGGTCACCGGCCACCAGATCCCCGATGACGAGCTCCTCGGCTACCAGGTCGCGCCCGCGACCTGCCTGGTCGTCGCGTTGAGGCGGTTGAACAGATTGGTCACGCCGATCATCAGCACCAGCGACGCGAGCTGCTTCTCGTCGTAGTGCTTCGCCGCCTCGTCCCAGACCGCGTCCGGGACAGCGTCCTCCCGGTCGGCCAGTCGCGTCGCAGCCTCGGTCAGCGCGAGGGCGGCGCGCTCGGCATCGGTGAAGCAGGGCGCCTCGCGCCAGGCCGCCACCGCGAAGAGCCGCTCGTCGCTCTCACCGGCCTTGCGCGCGCTCTGCGCACCGCCGACGACGCAGTAGCTGCAGCCGTTTATCTGGCTGGCCCGCAGGTGCACCAGCTCGAGCGTCGGCTGCGGGACGCCGCCGTTGCGGGCCGCCTTGAGCAGAGCGAGGACGGCCGGCAGGGCCTCGGGGAGGACGGTGGCGGGGTTGCTCATCCGTGCCTGCATGTCTGTTCTCCTCATCGCGTCCGTCGAGTTGTGCTCCGTCACTGCACTGACGGATCCCGACGGACGGATGTGACCGGTTGGCGCACATGAATTTCCGAGTGCGTCGGTCGAGCAACGCGTCGAGGAATGCCTCCCGGTGGGCCACTGCCCCCTCTGGACCCGGTCCCACGGCTCCCACCCGCCGTGCTCGGCGAGCGCCCGCGCAAAGACGGTGTCCCTCAGATGCTCCGTACCGCCGTCACCGCCGGTGACTTGACCTTGACGTGCAGGTCAGGGGTTAGCGTCGCCACGCCCCGACGGCGAAAGGTGCCGCCGTCCTGAATCTGCCGGGAGTTCGATGATGCCTTCAGACCTGCCGTCCGGTACGCGAACCAGCCGCGAAGTCCGGCTGGTCGCCGTGCCCGACGGCCTGCCTGCCGCGGAGCACTTCGAGGTGGTCGGCACGCCGTTGCCCGATCCGCGACCCGGCCATGTGCTCGTGCGCAACCAGCACTTCCTCGTCTTTCCCGGCTGCGCACTCTTGTCGGGGGCGCGGTCGACGGCGTGCTGCTGCCGCCGCTGCGAAGCGGTGACACGCTGTTCGGACCGGCCGTCGGGCAGGTCGTCGCCGCGCCGGGGGACAGCCGGCTGCGCCCGGGGGACACCGTGGTGCACCTGCTCGGCTGGCGCGAGTACGCCCTGGTGCCCGCCTCGCAGTGCACCGTACTGGACGGCGCGCTGCCCGACCCGGTCGCGTACCTCGCACAGGGGTCGGCCGCGTACGGCGCGCTGACCAGGCTTGCCCAGGTCCGTGAGGGGGACGTCGTTCTTGTCACCGGGGCCGCGGGGGCCGTGGGGTCCCTGGCGGGGCAGATCGCCCGGCTGCTGGGGGCGGCCAAGGTGATCGGCACTACGGGTTCGCCGCAGAAGGCCGAGCGGTTGGTCTCCGAACTGGGCTACGACGAAGTCGTCCTGCGCGGCCGGCGGCCTGTTGCCGCGCAGCTCGCCGAGGCGGCACCCGGAGGCATCGACGTACTCCTGGACACCGTCGGCGGGGAGCAGCTGGCAGCAGCCGTCGGCGCCGCACGCCAGGGCGCGCGGTTCGCACTGGTCGGGGCGCTGTCGGGACAGCTGGCCCCGGAACGCGACGGCGGCAGCGCACCCGTGGAGATCGACTCCTACCGCCTGGTCGTCAAGGGGGTCTCCCTGCGCGGATACAGCGGCGCCGACCACCCCGACGTCGAGGAGGTGTGGGTCGAGCGGTTCGGTGGATGGCTGCGATCCGGTGAGATCCTCTTCCCGTACACGTCGGTCACCGGTATCGAGCGGGCGCCTCACGCATTGCCGGAACTGGTCAGAGGACGTCATTTCGGAGCTGTCATAGTGGAGTTGGGCCCACCTCGGCCCTGAAGGCCCAGCACTGTGGAAGATTCCGGTAGCCCGGAACGGGGGGTGGGCGTTGCGTATCGGTGACGCGGCAGCGGCGGCCGGCACCACTGCGCGTGCCGTGCGGTTCTACGAGGAGCGTGGGCTGCTGCCCCCGCCGGCCCGCAGCGCCTCCGGCCAGCGGGAGTACGGGCCCGACGACGTCGCCCTGCTCCGCGTCATCCGTGAACTGCTGGCCGTGGGACTCACGGTGGAGGACCTTCGCAGCCGCGCCCCCCGCCTGCCGCTCCTCGTCGCGGACCCGCCGCCGCCCTGCGACAGCGCCGGGCGGCCGGGCGCGTTCGCCGAGGTCGTCGAGCGAAGGCTGGCCGCCCTCGACGCGGAGCTCGACGCGGAGATCGAACGGCTTACACGGCTGCGTACGAGCCTGGCGCGCCGGGCGTACGAGGGCGGATGACGCCACCTGCGGCGTCCCGTGCCCGCTCGCCTGACGGGGCCCCGGCCCGCCTTCTCGCTCGGCGCCCCCGGCGGGCTCACCGTGTCCCCGACGGCGAACGTGTCCTGTTCGTGCGGACCGGTCGGGGCGATCGAGTTGGCCGGCAGGGCTGTCGACAGCGCGTCCGCCCCGAGCCCGGCGGCTGTCTCGTGATCGGCGATCAGGCAGGGAAGTCAACAGTGACACATCAGGGCGTGGGTGCCAGCGATGCGGCCTCCCACGCAAACCCGTCCGGGTCGGTGAAAGGCCCGGCATCGCCGCCGATCACGATCCGGTGCGATCCGGTGCCGTCCGGAGAGACGCCGACGTCCTTGGCAAGGGCACGGCGCCTGTACAGCGCCAGCTTGACGGGACTCGACCCGGCAGCGAACTCGGCGTACATGCGGCCGAAGCTCTTCGCCACGGCCAGGCCTTGGTCGACGTAGAACCGCTTGCTCGCGGCCACGTCCGCGACTCCCAGCAGGAGCACGATTTCGTCGATCTGCCGGGTGGCAGGGCCTGCGTCCTTCTTCGCCGAGGTCGCGACCTTCCAGATCGTCCCGTCCGGGGCCTGTACGACACCGCCGTAGCCCCAGAGCGACTTCGCGGCAGGCTTCAGCTGCGTGGCGCCGGAGTCGAGGGCGGCGTCGATGAGGCTGTTGACGGTGGCCGGCTGGGACACCGTGAGCGCCAGCGTGAACCCACGGAAGCCGGCTGTGGGTGCCTCCGAGGCCCGCAGGCGTATCTGCGCCTCCAAACCGAAGGCGGCGGTGTAGAAGCGGTTGGCGGCCGTGGGGTCGGCCACGTCGAGGGTGACGGATTCGATGGATGCCATGGCCATCACGCTAGTTGCGGCTCGGCGACCGGCGCTTCTTGATTCCTGATCGGTCTTGTCACCTGTTTTGCCACACACGGCGGCATCCCCGCCGCGGCACCCTTTGCGCGGCGCCGGTAGGCGCTGGGCGGCAAACCGACCAGCTCGGTGAAGCGGGTGCTGAAGGTGCCCAGCGATGAGCAGCCGACCGTGAAGCAGACCTCGGTGACGCTGAGGTCGCCACGACGCAGCAGCGCCGTCGCGCGCTCGATGCGACGCGTCATCAGGTACGCGTACGGCGACTCGCCGTAGGCCAGCCGGAACTGGCGGCTGAGGTGCCCGGCGGACATGTTCACGCCGCGGGCGAGCGCCTCGACGTTCAGCGGCTGCGCGTATTCCCGGTCGATCCGGTCGCGGACGCGGCGCAGTCGAGCGAGGTCGCTCAGGCGCGGCGCCGCGGTGCGTGCGCGCCCCCACGAGGGGTGACACATGAGAGGACTCCCTTTCATCGATGTCCGCGAGCACCTGCGTTGCATGCCGAGGCAGGCGGCGAGGTGCTCGATGGCGATGGCCGGCTTGCCGGAGTCGACGAGCCGGTCGAGGAACTGCTCGACGGCGGCGGGATGGAGGGGCGCGACGCCGGCCATCATGGCCGAATCGATGACCGGACGGTTCAGCGAAGCTCCTGGATGCGGACCAGGTTGCCCGCGGGATCGCGGAAGGCGCAGTCGCGGATGCCGTACGGCTGCTCGGTCGGCTCCTGGACGACCTCCGCGTCGCCGGCCTGCACCTTCTCGAAAGTGCCGTCGAGGTCCCGGGTGGCCAGCAGGATCCAGCCGTAGGTGCCCTTGGCCATCATCTCGGCGATGGTGCGGCGCTCCGCCTCGGTGACCCCAGGATCGGCGGCCGGCGGCGCCAGGAGGATGGACGTGCCGGGCTGGCCGACGGGGCCGACCGTGATCCAGCGCATCTTGCCCTGTCCGACGTCGCTGCGGACCTCGAATCCGAGGGTGTCGCGGTAGAAGACCAGGGACGCGTCCGGGTCGTCATGCGGGAGGGAACTCGTGTGAATGGTGATGTCCATGACGATCATGCTAGGTGCGGCTCCGTGACCCGCGCTTCTCGATTCCTGATCGATCTGGCCACCTGTTTCCACGGTGGCATCCCCGCCGTCGCGCGCACCGCCTGGCGCCGGGTCGCCCAGGATCTCCTCACCCGTCTCCCAGATGATCACAAGCCGGGTCAGGAGTGGAGACGGTCGCGATGGGCTCGTTCTGGGAGGAGCTGTCGGGTCGGGAGGCCACGGCCCGCGAGCGGGTGGAGCGCACCCGCCGGCAGAACGCGGAGCCGAACACGGAGCTGAACCGGCGACCGGTGGCCGAGGAGGAGACGCTGTGCACCCGCCATGCAGCCAGCTCCGCGAGGCGCCGACCATTCGCGAGCAGTCACAGGGGAGCGGGGCTGCCCCGGGCTCCTCCGGATCGGGCTGTTGCGCTGGGGCCGTCCTCCACCTGCTGTTGCGTGCGACACTTTTGCAAGCAGTTGCTTGCAAAAGTTAGCACCGGCGGGGCATCATCGCAGCATGGCATCGCTCAACGTCGGCAATCTCGGTGAGTACCTCCGCGAGCAGCGGCGCAGCGCGCAGCTCTCGTTGCGGCAGCTCGCCGACGCCGCCGGGGTGTCCAATCCGTATCTGAGTCAGATCGAGCGCGGGCTGCGCAAGCCGAGCGCGGAGGTGCTCCAGCAGGTCGCCAAGGCTCTGCGCATCTCCGCCGAGACCCTGTACGTCCGCGCCGGGATTCTCGATGAGCAGGTGCGGGACGAGCTGGAGACGCGTGCCGTCATCCTGGCCGACCCCTCCATCAACGAGCGGCAGAAGCAGGTTCTGCTGCAGATCTACGAGTCCTTCCGCAAGGAGAACGGACTCGACACGGACACGTCCGAGGACACCGCCGCTGACGGCCCCCGCACGGCCGACCCGAGCGGTGCCGAGCAGAACCGACCACCTTCACACTGATCTGCGTTCCGGGAGGACCACAGTCATGGCCATCACCGATGACCTGCGCAAGACCCTCACCGACCCGACCCCCCTCTACTTCGCGGCCGGCACCGCCGATCTCGCCGTACAGCAGGCGAAGAAGGTGCCCGCGCTGATCGAGCAGCTCAAGGCCGAGGCCCCGAGCCGTATCGACGCCGTGCGCAACACCGACCCCAAGGCCGTGCAGGAGAAGGTCACGGCCCAGGCCAAGGAGGCACAGGCCACCGTGCAGGCCAAGGTCACCGAGGTGCTGGGGAACCTCGACACCGATCTGAAGAAGCTCGGTGAGAGCGCACAGGACCTCGCGCTGCGCAGCGTGGGTGTGGCCGCCGAGTACGCCGTCAAGGCCCGTGAGACGTACGAGAAGGTCGCCGAGCACGGCGAGCAGACCGTGAGGGCCTGGCGCGGCGAGGCCGCCGAGGAGCTCACCGAGATCGCCGTCGCCGTGGAGCCGGAGCCGAAGGCCGAGGCCAAGAGCGAGACGAAGTCCGAGGCCGAGGTTCCGGCGCAGGCCGCGGCCGAGGGCAACAAGCCCGCGACCGCCCGCAAGCCCGCGTCCGCCCGCAAGCCGGCCGCCAAGAAGGCCAACCCGCCGGCCGCGAAGTGACCTGCGGGTGACCGAGGAGGATGTGCCGGGCGCGCCGCCGTACGGACGTACGCCGCGTCCGGCACACCACTCCTGCCGTCGCACCGCTCATCGCCTCGGAGGGACTCCCGGGGGTACCTTGGCCGCGAGGCGACACAATCCACTCATGAGGCGGTAGTCAGCATGTTGCGCGCGGGATTCGAGTTCGGGCTCTGGACGATCCTCAATCTGGTCTTCATCGGCACCTCCGTGACCGCGCTGATCATGGCAGCCATGGCCCGTGAGGACGCCTACCGTGCCGCCGACAAGAAGACCAAGTCCTTCTGGCTGGTCATCCTCGGTGTCACGGTCGCGGTGAACCTCTTCCTGTCCGTGCTGTTCCTGTCGATCGCCGGGCTGATCGCGACCATCGTCTTCTTCGTGGACGTACGGCCTGCCCTGCGGCAGGTCTCCGGCGGCGGCCGCCGCCGCGGCGGCTCCAGCAGCGACGGTCCCTACGGGCCCTACAACGGCGGCCGGTAGGGCAACAGCTATCCGCGCAGTCCGTTCCGGCTCAGCAGCAGCACTGCCACATCGTCGGTGAGATCTCCGCCGTTCAGATCGCGGACCTCGCCGACGGCCGCCTCCAGCAGTGCCTCGCCGTCGAGCCCCGCCGCCAGCTGGCGGTTGATCATCTGGACCATGCCGTCCTGGCCGAGGCGCTGCTTGGTGTCCGGCCCCTGGCGGCCCTCGATCAGCCCGTCCGTGTACATCATCAGGCTCCACGACCCGCCCAGCTCCACCTGGCGGCGCGGCCAGCGGGCGCGCGGCAGCAGGCCGAGCGCCGGTCCGCCGTCCTCGTACGGGAGCAGCTGCGCGGCTCGCCCCTGCCGGGCGATCAGCGGGGCCGGGTGGCCCGCCAGGCACAGTCCGGCCCGTCGGCCGTCCGGAGCTATGTCGACCGTGCACAGCGTCGCGAAGATCTCCTCGCTCTCCCGCTCGTGCTCCAGCACCTGCTGGAGGGTGGAGAGCAGTTCGTCGCCGCACAGGCCCGCGAACGTCAGAGCTCGCCAGGCGATCCGCAGTTCCACCCCGAGCGCCGCCTCGTCCGGGCCGTGCCCGCAGACGTCACCGATCATGGCGTGGACCGTGCCGTCCGCGGTGCGGACGGTGTCGTAGAAGTCGCCGCCCAGCAGCGCGCGCGAGCGCCCGGGGCGGTAGCGCGCGGCGAATCGCAGGTCCGAGCCCTCGAGAAGGGGGTTGGGCAGCAGGCCGCGCTCCAGCCGGGCGTTCTCCTGGGCGCGCAGCCGGGACTCGGCCAGCTTCACCTGGGCGGTGTCGGCGCGCTTGCGCTCGACCGCGTACCGCACGGCGCGGGAGAGCAGGCGGCCGTCGAGTTCCTCGCGCACCAGGTGGTCCTGGGCCCCGACCCGGACCGCCTCGGCGGCCAGCTCGGCGTTGCCGGACGCGGTCAGTGCCAGCACGGCGTGCCGGGGGGCGAGGCGCAGGACGTGCTTGAGGAGGTCCAACTCGTCGTCCTGGGTGCGGCCGGGCAGCGCGAGGTCGACGAGCACGCAGTGCACGTCGTCCGTGAGCAGCCGCTCCGCCTCGGTCAGATTGCGGGCGGTGCGGATACGGAGCCGGGTGCCGGCCGTGTCGAGCAGCCCGGGGACGTTGAAGGTGCCCGCGGGGTCGTCCTCGATGACCAGCAGGGTGAGGTCGCCACCGGTACCGCCATGGGCGGTCTCCGCGACGGGGACGTTCCTCTGTCGCGGTACGGGTACGGGCATGGGCTGTTTTCCTTCCCTCCCCCCGAGGGCGCGGCAGGACGACGATCGACGTCCCGCCAGACGGGGACCATAGCGGTATGCAGTGGCCGAACGGAATGGCGATCAGGGAAGAGCGGATGGCATATGCCGCGCATGGGGAGGTAGTTGCCCTCCGCGCCATGACGAACATCACCACGGAGTCCGGTTCGTCCCCCGATGGCCCCCGTGGCACACGTCACTTGAGGCGCGGGACGAAACGGGGCGTACGGCCTCCGTGTCACGCGGCGTCACGCTCGACCTCGGGGCACCCGCATCCCCGTACACCCGCAACCCCGCGTGGCGCGCGTCACTTGTCGGGGCGCACGACTCCGAGGATCCCCATCGAGCCCGCACCCGCGATCGTCACATTCCGGCCGGGACGCGGCGCGTGCACAATCGCGCCGTCCCCGATGTACATCCCCACGTGGCTGGCGTCCGAGTGGTAGATGATCAGGTCGCCGGGCCGCATGTCCTTGATGGCGATACGGGGCAGCAATCGCCACTGCTCCTGCGAGGTGCGCGGAATGCCGCGCCCCGCCGCAGCCCACGCCTGTGAGGTGAGTCCCGAGCAGTCGAACGTCCCCGGGCCCTCCGCGCCCCATTCGTAGGGTTTGCCGATCTGCTTGGTCGCGAAGGTCACCGCCTTCTTGCCCTGCTTGCTCGCGCGGCTGTCGATCTCCTTCAGGACGCCGGAGCTCAGCCAGGCCGTCTGCGCGTCGTACTGGGCCTGGCGTTCCAGTTCGATCAGCCGCGCGAGCTCCTCCTTCTCCAGCTTGTCCTCGAGCTTCTTGGCCGCGGCGATCTTCTCCTTGATCTCTTTCTTTGCCTTCTCCTGCTTGACGCGGTTGGCCTCGAGCTTCTCCCACTGGGCGCTCGCGTCCTTGGAGTACGTCGCCAAGTCGGCCTGCATCCTGGTCAGTTCGTTCAGCAGGTCCTGAGTGGCCTTGTGGCCCTGCCGGATCCGGCCCACCCCGTCGATGAACAGCTGCGGGTCGTCGACGAGCATCAGCCGCGCCTCGGGCGGCATTCCGCCCCCGCGGTACTGGGCGCGCGCGGCCGCACCGGCCCGGTTCTTCAGGTCGTCGATCCTCGCCTGACCCTTGGTCATCTCCTTGGCCAGCTTCACGATCTCGGCCGACTGTGCGGCCGCCTGCTCCTCGGCGAGGTTGTACGCGTCGGTCGCGGACGCCGCCTTGCGGTACAGGGCCTCTATTTCCTGGCGCACGTCTTCGAGGGACCGCTCGGGCGCGGACGCTCCCGGTTCGGTGACCGAGGCGGGGGCCGACGGTGGTGGCTCGGGGGCCGCGAAGGCCGGGCTGCCGGAGGCCAGGACGGTCAGCGCGCACACCAAGGTGATGGCTGCAGTGGCAACGTGGCGTCGGTTCACGACTCCCCCTCCGGACGATGAACGCCGAACACGTCAATGTGATTTACCGTCAGTAACTTGTGGTGGACGTCGTGATGGTGTCATGACGTCCACAAAAGTGACAGGGTCAAACGCGGGCCCGGCCTGCGGTTCACTCCCCTTGACCATCCCCACCCGTGGGCCGCCCGCCGATCACCCTCATCGGACAGTGACGAACAACGTGGCCGGCGCGTTCCCGTACTCGCGCCGGTTCTCGGCTGTTCACCCGGAAGTGGGAGCAAGCGCCGCCCACTTCACCGTGAGTTCGCCCTGCCGCCACCGCCGGCGGTCGTCAACCAGCGGCCAGTCGCCCGCCAGATCCCCCGCGGCCCGGATCCAGCGCTGGCGTGCGCCGAGCGAGGCGAACGGGGCCGCGGCCGCCCACGCCCGGTCGAAGTCCCGCAGGAACGCGTGCACCGGCTCGCCCGGCACATTGCGGTGGATCAGTGCCTTGGGGAGCCGTTCCGCGAGATCGGAAGGACGCTCCAGGGAGCCGAGCCGGGTGGCGAAGGTCACGGTCCGCGGCCCCTCGGGGCCCAGCGCCACCCATACGTGCCGCCGTCCGATCTCGTCGCAGGTGCCCTCGACCAGCAGCCCGCCCGGGGCCAGTCGGCCGCACAGCCGCGCCCACACCGCGGCCACCTCGTCCTCGTCGTACTGGCGCAGCACATTGGCCGCCCTGATGAGCGCCGGGCGCTCGGCGAGCGGGACCTCGAAGCCGCCGTGCCGGAAGGCCAGCCCCTCGCGTTCGTACGGCTTCGCTGCCTCGACCCTGGCCGGGTCGATCTCGATGCCGACGACCTCGCAGCGCGGATCGGCGGTGCGCAGCCGCTGCAGCAGTTCCAGGGCGGTCCATGGGGCCGCTCCGTAGCCGAGGTCGACGGCGACGGGCGCGGCCGCGGTGCGGCGCAGTGCGAGGGCGTGGGTGGCGGCGATCCAGCGGTCCATGCGGCGCAGCCGGTTGGGGTTGGTCGTCCCACGGGTGGCGGTGCCCACGGGGCGGTGGGCGCCGGCGGGACGGGTCATGGGAGTGAGGGTAAGGCGTCCGGGCCCGCGGGGTGCGCAGATGGTAATGATTTGGCAAAGGGCAGTGAAAGGCGGTGGAGCCTGGAAATGGAAGTGGAGGCTCCGCTGTTGTGGGGCGTGCAGGGCCGTTCACGGCCCCGCCTTTTGCCGTGTCCGCGAGCGAGGAGGAACGTCGACGTGAGCCAGTACGTCTCCCGCCTCGGCGGCAGCCTGGCGGCGCCGCGCATCCGGTTCCCCGGCAGCCACCGCAAGCCGCGCAGGATCGCCATGCTCAGCGTCCACACCTCCCCGCTGCACCAGCCGGGCACGGGCGACGCCGGCGGTATGAACGTCTACATCGTCGAGCTCGCGAAGCGGCTCGCCGCCATCAACATCGAGGTCGAGATCTTCACCCGGGCGACCTCCGGCGGGCTGCCCCCCTCCGTGGAGCTCGCTCCCGGCGTCCTCGTGCGGCATGTGGACGCAGGTCCTTACGAGGGCCTCGCCAAGGAGGACCTCCCGCCGCAGCTGTGTGCGTTCACGCACGGTGTGATGCAGGCATGGGCGGGCCACCGCCCCGGCCATTACGACCTCGTCCACTCCCACTACTGGCTCTCCGGCCATGTCGGCTGGCTCGCGGCCGAGCGGTGGGGCGTCCCGCTGGTGCACGCCATGCACACCATGGCCAAGGTCAAGAACGCGGCGCTGGCCGAGGGGGACACTCCCGAACCGGCCTCCCGCGTCATCGGCGAGACGCAGATAGTCGGCGCCGCGGACCGCCTGATCGCCAACACGGCGGAGGAGGCCGACGAACTCGTCCGCTTCTACGACGCAGATCCCGCGAAGGTCGCGGTCGTCCACCCGGGCGTCAATCTGGACCTCTTCCGGCCCGACCCCTTCCGTGCCGGAGTGGCCGCCTCGGCCGAGGGCCGCGCCGCGGCCCGCGCGCGCCTCGGTCTGCCCCAGGACGCGTTCATTCCGCTGTTCGCGGGCCGGATCCAGCCGCTGAAGGCACCCGACGTCCTGCTGCGCTCCGTCGCGCTGCTGCTGGAGCGCGACCCGTCCCTGCGCTCGCGCATCTTCGTGCCCGTCGTCGGCGGCCCCAGCGGCAGCGGCCTCGCCAGGCCCGAGGGACTGCAGAAGCTGGCGGCCCGGCTCGGTATCGCCGATGTCGTCCACTTCCAGCGGCCGGTCGGCCAGCAGCGGCTCGCGGACTGGTTCCGGGCCGCGTCCACGCTGGTCATGCCGTCGTACAGCGAGTCGTTCGGCCTGGTGGCGATCGAGGCCCAGGCGACCGGCACCCCGGTGGTGGCCGCGGCGGTCGGCGGGCTTCCGGTGGCGGTACGCGACGAGTTGACCGGCTTCCTGGTCCCCGGCCACGACCCCGTGGACTACGCCGACACGCTCCAGCGCTTCGTGCGTGACCCGTCCCTGCCGACGACGATGGGCGCGGCCGCGGCCCGGCACGCCGAGTCCTTCGGCTGGGACACAGCCGCGTCCGCGACCGCCGACGTCTACACGGCGGCGATGTACGAGCACCGTCACCGCACCCGCGCACACCACATCTGATTACCCGCCCGGCGCGATCCGGCCGCCCGAGCAGCCGCGTTGTCCGACCATCCGGGCAGCGCGCCAACCGGTGACGTACGCTCCCCCCATGGCTGACGTACCGCAGATGGCGCAGGTCATCGAGCAGACCTTCAAGGACGCGGACCTCGAATGGGAGAGTCCGGCTGCCGGTTCGTACGTCGTCAAACTGCCCGGCACCCGCAAGCTGTCGACGACCTGCTCCCTCCTCGTCGGCAAGCACTCCCTGTCGATCAACGCCTTCGTCATCCGTCACCCCGACGAGAACGAAGCGGCCGTGCATCGCTGGCTGCTGGAGCGCAATCTCAAGCTGTACGGGCTGAGTTACGCGGTCGACCGGCTCGGCGACATCTATCTGGTCGGCAAGCTGCCGCTGTCCGTGGTCACCCCTGAGGAGCTCGACCGGCTGCTCGGCACCGTCCTCGAAGCGGCGGACGGCGCCTTCAACACGCTTCTGGAACTGGGCTTCGCGAGCGCGATCCGCCGGGAGTACGCATGGCGGGTGTCCCGGGGTGAGTCGACCCGCAATCTGGACGCGTTCACGAATCTGACCCAGCGCCCCACCAACTGACCCCCCTCTTTCCCGCGACAATCCTCATCAAGGGCTCACCCTCGCGCAGCGCACGGTCCCGTCCCTGCCGGGACGCAGCCGCCCAACTTCGCCGCGGCCCTTCCCCCGCGGCTCGAGGCATACGGATCACCGGGCGCCGTCCACTCGGCCGATCCCCACCGGGCCCGGCGGGCGCTCGGACACCGACGGCCCAGGCACCTGCGGGCGGCGCCGACCCCGCGGTAATACTCCGGGCATGCGGGACGGGCCGTGCGGAGAGACGATCGGTTGTATGAGCGACAACGGGGGCGCTCCGGGCCCGGGCTCCGCCGCGGGCCCCAGGAGCGCTCCGAACCAGTCGGTGGCTCTGGCGGCAATGCTCTTCGCCGTATCCATGACGTTCATCGACCAGACGATCGTCTCGATCGCCGCACCCAGCATCATCGACGAACTCGGCCTCTCGTCCTCCGGCATGCAGTGGGTGGTCAACGCCTATCTGCTCACCCTGGCCGCGTTCTTCGCCCTCGGCGGCCGGCTGTCCGACATCTTCGGGCACCGGCGGATCATGCTGGTGGGCACCGTGGTCTTCGTCCTCTCCTCGGTGCTGTGCGGCTGCGTGCCCACAGGCGAGGTCGCGCAGACCTGGCTCATCGTCTTCCGCGCGACCCAAGGCGTCGGCGCCGCGCTGATGTTCCCCGCCGCGCTCGCCGTCGTCATCGCCGTCTTCCCGGTGGACAGACGTGGACGTGCCCTCGCGCTGTTCTTCGGCCTGTCGGGCGCGCTGACCGCCCTCGGCCCCCTGCTCGGCGGCTGGCTCACCGCGTGGACCTGGCGCGCCATCTTCTGGGTCAACGTGCCCGTCGCCGTCGTCGCCGTCGTGCTCACCGCGCTGGCCCGTATCCCGAACATCCGCCGCCCCGAACGCCTCGACCTCCCCGGCGCGGTGCTGGTGGCCCTGGGCATGGGACTGAGCGTGCTGGGACTGCAGCAGGCTTCCGCATGGGGCTGGAGCAGCTTCGCCACCTGGGCCTGTGTCATCGGCGGACTGCTGATCCTGGTGCTGTTCGCCGCGTACGAACTGCGCCTGCGCCAGCCGCTCATCAAACTCCAGGTGTTCCGCGATCGCGCCTTCACCGCCGACAGCCTCGTGCTGTTCTTCGCGATGCTTGCCTTCGTCCCGGTGTTCTTCTTCGCCTCGGTGTACGCCCAGGTCTCGCTCAGCGCCTCGCCCGACCAGGCCGCTCTGTTCCTGCTGTACTTCTTCATCGGCTTCGGCATCGCCTCCCAGTGGGGCGGCCGCATCCTGGACAAGCGCGGCGCGCGCCCGGCGATGAAACTCGGCACGGCGCTCGGCGCCGTCGGCTTCGCGCTGTGGGCCGGCAAACTGACGGACCTTTCGATGCACGACCAGTGGCCGTACGCGGCCCTGGCCGGCGCGGGCATCGGCTTCCTGCTGGCCCCCGCCTCGACGGATGCGGTCAACCGGGCGATCGGCGCCTCGTACGGAGAGGTCACCGGCATCACGCAGACCGTACGCAACTACGCGGCCAGCGTCGGTATGGCGGTGTTCGGCACGATCCTCACGCACATCACCACCGACCGGGTGGTGGAAACCCTGCAGTCCAAGGGCGTCCCGGACGCCGCGGCCCAGGACGCCGCCCGGTCCGTCGCCGAGGCCGTCACCGGCCACCCGGACGGCCAGGAGCCCAGCGGCAGCGGCCCCGTCGCGTCGGCGATGCGGGACTCCATGGACGCGATCCGGCTCGACTTCGCCCAGGCCAACCAGTGGGTCTTCTACGGGATGGCCATCGCGCTCGGCATTGCGTTCCTGTGCTCCCTGCTGCACCCGGGGACGCGGGTGACGCAGGCGGACCAGCAGGTGACAGCAGACCCGCGAGCAGCACCCGCCGACTAGGCCTCCGCCTTCTCGGGGGCCGCAGCGGGCGCCGCGTCGGTCACTGCCAGGGTCCCCGCCCCGGCCTCGGGCAGACCCCGCATCAGCAGCCAGTACCCCGCCGCTGCCACCGTGCCGATGGCCGCGCACGAGCCCCACAGCCACTCGGCGCCGAACCGGTCGATGACGTAGCCGGCCATCAACGGGGCGACCAGTGCCGCGACCGACCACGACAGGGTGTAGACCCCCTGGTAGCGGCCGCGCCCGTGCACCGGGGACAGCTGGACCACCAGGCCCATCTGGGTGGGCGAGTTGATGATCTCGGCCAGCGTCCAGACGCACACGGTCAGCGCGTACACCCCGATCGACCCGGCGAACGCGGTGAGCCCGAAGCCGTACCCCGCCAGCAAGGCGGAGAGCACCAGCAGCCGCTGCGGGTCGCGGTGCTCGATGAACCGGGTCACCGGGATCTGCAGAGCGACGATCAGCACACCGTTGACCGCGATGACGAGCCCGTAGTCCGAGGGGGAGAAGCCACCCAGGCCCATTGCCACGGGCAGGCCGACCGAGCCCTGCATGAAGATCAGCGAGATCAGGAAGGACAGGCCGACGACGCCCATGTAGCGCCCGTCGCGCAGAACGGTCCCGATCCGGGTCTCCGGCTCGCCCTTCCCGGCCATGTCCCCGCGCTGCGGCCGCGACTCCGGCAGCTTGACAAAAACCAGCACCGCGCAGAGCAGCGTGAGAGTGGCCTCGCCCAGAAAGCCGGCGAGATAGCTGTACTCGGCGATGAGGCCGGCGCCCGTCGAGGAGATCGCGAAGCCCAGGTTGATCGCCCAGTAGTTCAGGGCGAAGGCACGCACCCGGTCCTCGCGCCGGACGATGTCCGCCATCATCGCCTGCACGGCCGGCCGGGACGCGTTGCTGGTCATACCGACGAGACAGGCGACGGCCGCGATCGCCACCGGATGGTGCATGAAACCCAGCAGTGCCACGGACAGGGCCGTCGACGTCTGCGCGATCAGCAGGGTGGGCCGTCGCCCGAGCCGGTCGGTCATCACGCCCGCGCCGAGCGAGGACACCACGCCGCCGAGACCGTGCAGGGCGGCCACGAGCCCGGCGTACGAGGCGGAGTAGCCGCGGTCCAGGGTCAGATACAGCGCCATGAAGGTGGCGACGAAGCCGCCGAGCCGGTTGACGAGGGTGCTCGCCCACAGCCACCAGAACGCCCGGGGCAGGCCCGAGACGCTTTCTCTCGCGGCACGTCGCACTCCGGCGATGGACATACGGGATCCCCCCACGGAGTGTCCGACGTTGTAAGTGGCCAGGCAAGCATCCGCACATTACCTAGGTCGCGTTCGCGGCCGCCAGTCAATTGACGGCGACCGGCCGTCGAGCCGGACCCCGCGTCCGCTCCTCGGGCACGCGCGCATGGCGCGCGGGGTGTCGATTAGGCTCAGCCGTATGGCCGACGCACCGTACAAGCTGATCCTCCTCCGCCACGGCGAGAGCGAATGGAACGCGAAGAATCTGTTCACCGGCTGGGTGGACGTCAACCTGACGGAGAAGGGCGAGAAGGAGGCAGTCCGCGGCGGTGAGCTGCTCAAGGACGCCGGCCTGCTCCCCGACATCCTGCACACCTCCCTCCAGAAGCGCGCCATCCGTACCGCGCAGCTGGCCCTGGAGTCGGCGGACCGCCTCTGGATCCCGGTCCACCGCTCCTGGCGGCTGAACGAGCGCCACTACGGGGCGCTGCAGGGCAAGGACAAGGCGCAGACGCTGGCCGAGTTCGGCGAGGAGCAGTTCATGCTCTGGCGCCGCTCGTACGACACCCCGCCGCCGCCCCTCCCCGACGACAGCGAGTTCTCGCAGGCGAACGACCCGCGCTACGCGACGATCCCCAGCGAGCTGCGCCCGCGCACCGAGTGCCTCAAGGACGTCGTCGACCGCATGCTGCCGTACTGGTACGACGGCATCGTCCCGGACCTCCTGACCGGCCGCACGGTCCTGGTCGCCGCCCACGGCAACAGCCTGCGCGCCCTGGTCAAGCACCTGGACGGCATCTCGGACGCGGACATCGCGGGCCTGAACATCCCCACGGGCATTCCGCTGGTCTACGAGCTCGACGCCGACTTCAACCCGGTCAAGCCGGGCGGCACCTACCTCGACCCGGACGCGGCCGCGGCGGCGATCGAGGCGGTCAAGAACCAGGGCAAGAAGAAGTAACTGGACGCGATCAAGCCCCCTACCTGCGGCTTTCCCGCAAGTAGGGGGCTTGTCGCTGTGCAGGGGCCGTGTCTGGGCCGTCAGGGCTTGAGAAAGTCCGGTTCCGGCTGCTGCCTCACCTCTGCCTGCGCTCCCGCATCGCAGAGAGCTGCGACCGCCGCCTCGGCGTCTTCTTGGGGCACGCCGTCCAGGATCATGGCGGGGACTTGGCTCGCCAGAACTTTGCTGCGCCATAGGCTCAGCCCCGTCAGTCGGCGTACGACCTGCGTGACATCCAGTACGCGGGCGCCAGGGTCTGTGAGCACCACGTCATGAGGTAGGTCGTCGCACACCAACGTGAAGTACTCGTCTGCCATCTCCGTTCCCCTCCCGCCTTGCTCAGGAGCGTAATCGTCCTTAGCCATCAGAGGCTTCCGATACCGCACTCTCGAAGGCCGCGGCCACGGCCTTGCGGGTGCGTTCCTGGCTGGAGGGCATCAGGTGCGGGTACACCCGGAGTGTCAGACCGGGGTCGGAGTGGCCCAGGTACTCCGCGAGTGCCTTGATGTTCTCTCCGGCGTCCAGGAGGACAGAGGCGTAGAAGTGCCTCAGGGCGTGCATGCCGTTCTCGCGAGACTCGGCGAAAGGCCGGCCACGTTCAGGGGCCGGGATGACTCCGGCCGCAGCGAGAGCAGGCTTCCAGGCCTCCTCGTTCAGAGAGGTGCGCCAGACGTGGCCGCCGCGCGGGGCTATGAAAACGAGCCGTGTCGTGACCATCGGGCCGTTCGCGACCTTCCACGGCACGGTGATCCCAACCGGCGGGAAGCGTTTCATGTGGGCGCGGAGTGCGTCGGCCACCGGGCCCGGCAGTGGCACGTCCCGGAGCTTGCCGCCCTTGGGCGGCTGCTGGCGATCCGTCGAGCGGACAACGGGACTTGGGAGTTGCCGGGCGGAGTCCTCGAACTCACCGAGGCACCGGAAGAGGGCGTAGCCCGCGAGGTCTTGGAAGAGCCGGCATCCGCGTCGAGGTCGACGAGCTGACCGGTGTCTACAAGAACACGACCCGCGGCATCGTCGCCCTGGTCTTCCGCTGCAAGCCTTCAGGCGGCACCGAACGAACCTCGGCCGAGTCGACGGCAGTTGACTGGCTCACGCCCGCCGAAGTCGCCGAGCGAATGTCCGACGTTTACGCGGTCCGGCTGCTCGATGCCCTCGACGACAGCGGCCCCATGTCCGCAGCCACGACGGCCACCGATTGACGACGGCTCGGTGATCGTGATGCAGCCCAGGTGGATGAGCCGCGACGAGGCAATACCCCTTATCGAGCTTCTGTTGAACGGGGGTACAGCAGACGAGGCGGAGGATGACGAGATCCTGGATGCCCTGGAGCGCGGACTGGGGTGCCCTCACATCAGCGACTACATCTTCTGGGATTTCGACCCGGAGTTGAGCGCCGAGAAGATCGTCGATCGAGCCCTGGCGTACAAGCCGATCGCCCTCTGAGCCCCGGCGCGGTAAGAGTTTCTCTACTTGATCAAGGCGCTTCTGCCGCGCACGCGCGGCCCGTCGGCCGGGCCGCCGCTCCTGTCTTCGCCCCACGGCAACCTGACCGCCGGCCGCACGCCGAAACGGCGAAGGGTTGACGGTGGGAGGAGGTCCGCTGTGGCTGGGGCGGTCGCCTCCGCGGCTTTACGCAGCCACCATGGGGCGAGCCTCGAAGATCGGGGCCCACATCGGGCTATTGCGGGCAGGTCCAGAGACTGCCCGAGTCGCGGCAAGCTTACGGGCCCCGATCTCTCGCCCCATGGCAGCTCCCGCCCAAAGCCGCTCCGCCGACCTTCTCGTCACAATCGATCTGCCTGTTCTTTCGCCCCGTCCAAGCTGCATTGACGGTCCTGGCTCCGAATCCATGCCAGATCGAGTGGTCACGAGGGGCTCTGAGCCCGTAGCGCATGGGGAGTTGACAGCCTGTGCTATCCGGAGCGCGGCCTGGCTGTTCCCATCTTTAACCATGCGCAATTCAATGGCAGTCATTCGGTCAGCTCAATAGAAGTGGTAGGGATCGGTCGGCCGTAAAGAATGGAACGGTACCTCGGAAGACTCCGACACAATCGACTAGGGAGCGTTCATGCATGCTCAAGACAGAGCCGTATCGCCTCTGCGCCGTTCGCGGTGGGCGACGCGGCTGGGAATGGTCGCGGGCACCTCAGTGACCGCAATGACGCTGGTTGGGACGCTGGGTGCCGTACCAGCGGCAGCTCAGGGTCTGAGCGCCGAACCTGCCGCGACCTTTGTGGCCACCAAGTTGGAAGCCCTCCACACGACCGACCCTGAGCCCGGCGAGGACAAGGACAAGGACAACGACAAGCCGGGCCCCGGTAACGGTTGCTTCGAAATCGACACCGTCCGCCAGGAAGCAGCCGGCGGCGGAGCGTTCTACGCGGCGACAAGTGGTGGAGTCGCCTATGTCGGTGACGAGCTCAGCCCCCTCGGAACCATCGACTGGGATGACCTTTCCGATGAGGGAGGAGACGTACCTGACGGGGCCTGCGGGGTATCCATTGACATCGGCCCCATCGGTCCGGGCAGTGACATTGTCATCGACGTGATCACAACATCCGGGACCGTGCACACCATCACCTGCGATCGCATTGGTTCGGTGATCATTAGCTGCGACACGTGGGTGCAGCGCGACACACCGACACCCGGAGCCACGCCGCAGTCTGACCTTGGCCACCTGTGAGCTACAAGGCAGGTGTCGGCGATGGCCGCGTGCCAGATCCGTACCAGATCAAGCGGTCAATCACGGTCACTCTGAGCCCGTGGCGGCTCAGACGCATGTCGGCACAGTCGCACGGTGGCCTGCAGATCGACCAGCGAGGACACATCCGCCTGCCTGCCAGGCTTACAAAGCAGTCGTCGGTTGTTGCGGCTGCCTGACTCCGGTGCAGGCGATGAGTGACTGCGCATCTTCCGAACGGAAAAGCATGTAGACCCAACAGGCGGCCGGTGAGGTGATCTGCCCGAGGCGAGTTGGGCGACCGTACGAGCTCAGCAGCTCTATGGCGTGCTCAAGCCCGCCTGACGTCAACGGCGGTGGACACTAACGGGTTTGCACATCCACCGGCGGCAGGGCTGGCCATGAGGCAGCGCTCGGAGACGGGGGTCCGGTCGAACTCCTGAAGCGAGTGTCGACCGCTTGCCTGTGCTAGGACGAAACGCCGGCCAGTCGCCGGCAGCATCCACTACGACGATGCCCGTTGCTTCCCAATACCGGGTGCAAGACCGATCATGAGGTTCATGGTGTCAAGCATCGTCGTTCAGTACACCGATCTCCTGCGGACCAGCGACTACGACCTATGGAGCCGGTTGCGGGAGCTTCTGAAAGGCCAGGGGCTGGATCCAGACCGGACGGTTGTCGTCGACCTCTTGCAGGAGGGCCCCGATCACGAGGATGGCCAAGTCATCTTCGATGACGGCAAGGTCTACAGGTTCAGCCTCTTCTACGACCAAGCAGCCGAGCACGGCGCGCGCAGCGCCTACCTGCACGGCTGGACCGAGATCACTGACTCCTGGCGGACCGGATCGCTGGCTACTCGAACAGCAGACGCCTTCGCTTGGATGGCCCGGCGTCCCAAGCGGAGTTGACCATCAAGGCAAGGGCGGTGAACGGTTGCCCTCGCTGAGTGTCCAACTGCGTGACAACGCCGACGCACACCCGCGAACAAGCGCGGACGCCTGCGGACGATCCGCCCAGGTGAGAGGCACACCACCCCAAGGCAGAGCCCTCACCCGAGTTGCTTCGGGACGAAGAGGTCGCTGTCCGCCGGGTGCCGGTCCGACGTGGCCGTGCACCGGGATGACGGAGGCCCGAGAGCAGTACGTGAAGTGGCAGTCAGCCCCCTGGGCCGTCTCTGGGCCGTCCGAGGCCCCTCAACGGGGGCCAACGATGACCAATGACGGCCAGTCAGGAGCCTTCGGCTAGCGCTCGGACCAGCGAAAACGCAGCTCGCCAAGATTCCTGGCAAGACCCAGGGCAAGAAGAAGTAGGCAAAGCGATCATGCCCCTGGTCTGCACCGGTAGGTGCAGACCAGGGGCATGATCGCTTTGCCTGGGGCCCACGCTGGGCCCTCAGCGCAGAGGTTCGTCCGGCCGCGGAGCCTTGCCGAACGACCACTTACCGAGGTGGCTGTGAGTGACCATCGTCGGCCTGAGTTGCCGAGGTCCGTTGTCCCGGAGCTCTACGGCATCGGGACGGCCCATAAGGTGGTCGGATGAGCAGGGACATACGCATTTCCTTCATCGGTGACTCCTTCGTCCAAGGGATCGGTGACCCGGAGCACCGTGGCTGGGTCGGCCGAGTGCTTCAGGCAACCCCCAGGAACGTCACGGCTTTCAATCTCGGTATCAGGCGCAACTCGTCCGAGGACGTCCTGCGTCGCTGCTGGCAGGAGGTTGAGCCCCGTACCCTGCCCGGCGCCGACAACCGGCTGGTCATCTCCTTCGGCAGCAACGACACCATCGAGGAGGACGGCAAGGTCCGCATCGACCCGGCCCGCTGCCTGGACAACCTGGCCTCGATCCTCGACGAGAGCGAGCAGCGGGCGATGACTGCACTGGTAGTTGGCCCCCCGCCGGTCATCGACGCAGGTGAAGGCCATCTGCGACGGACCTCGAAGCTCGCCGATGAGATGGCCGCCCTCTGCCGTCAACGGCAGGTCCCGTTCATCGCCACGACCCAGGGCCTCGCCAGCGATCCCACCTGGACCAGGGAGGTAATGGCCGGCGACGGCGCCCATCCTGGCAGCGGCGGCTATACGAAGCTGACCGACATCGTCCTCACCAGCCTGTGGCACGAATGGATCGCTCACCCGGGCCATTGACCCATACACGGCACCACCCATCGTGACCTTCTGTCACATCCGCGGCCGGACAGCTCCCACTGTCTGCAGGACCCGATCAAGCCTCTCCCCGTTGTTCTCCGCACAGGGAGAGGGCTTGATGCCGTTCGGGGCCGTCAGTGGGGCGGTGTGTCGCCCTTCAGCAGTTCGCCGAGTTCGGCGGTGTCCTGTTCCACCAGGTGCGGTCGCCCGTGGTACTGGGCCGGCGTGTTCTGGAACAGGGCGATCCGCCAGGTCTTGCCCTGCCGCTCGGCCACGACCGTCTGGTGCGCGTTGGTCGACGGGTTCAGCTCGGTCGAACCGGGCGGCAGCATGCCGGCGAGGGCGCGCACCAGGGCCGCGTCCGGACCCAGTACCCGGACCTCTCGCACCCTCGCGACATAGGCCGCGGTCGGGTGATCGGCGAAGATCGGCGCGAGATGGCCGCGGATCCGCTCGGCGCCGCTCTCCACGCTGCCGTCGAACCCGATCACCGTGCCGTCGTCGGCGAAGAGTGCCGCGTAGTCGTCCGCGCTCCGGCGATTCCACGCGTCGAGCAGCCGGAAGTGGAGGTCGCGGACAGCGGCGTCGGTGCTCTGAGTGGTCACGGGGTGCTCCGGCTCGTGGGCAGGGAGGTTTTCAGGGATCTGCCGGCACAGAGGAGATGCCGCCGTCCTTGTGGCGGCTGGCAACCTGTGCCCGCACCACGCCGTATCTCTCACCGGGGGCCGCATCCCTGGGCACCGCGATGGTCACGGTGTCGCGGGCGACGGAGCGCGCGGGGATGTCCAGGCTGCGTCGACTGAGCTTGATCCAGGTCGTGAGCTCGTTTCCGGTGCCGCCGGGTGCGCCGACGAAGGCGCCGCGCACGATGTCGGCGGCCCCGGAGTAGAGCGTGACATGCAGTTCGGACGCCGAGGTGTTCGCCACCTCGATGCGTCGGTTGACGGTGGCACCGGGCCCCAGGTTGTCGATTGCGCGAGGTCAGGCTATTGAGACCGTGATCGAAAAGCGGGCCGACTCAACCGGCCGGCGCCCGAACTTCACCCGGTCGGCGAAGACTTGCGGCCGCACGCGCGAAGGGCCCGCCCGTCCCCGGGCGGACCCTTCGCATGGACCGCGCTTCAGCCGCAGCAGCCGCCGCACTGGCACGGCGCGCCCGACTGGCAGCCGCAGCCGCAGCCCGAGCCGCAGCCGCAGGCGCCGAGGACGGGCAGGAACATCACGTCGGCGGACGTCGCCTCCTGCCGGGGGTCGGTCATGGGGGATGGGGCTTCGGCCATGGGTGCCTCCTCATGGGCGTACGAAACTGCCGCCTTCGCCCATTGGATGCCCACCCGCACCGGCGCATCAACGGCGCACGCGCGCAAGCGCCCCCGTTATGCGCCCTCGACCGAGGTCGGCGGCTGCAGTTCGTCCGCGTGCTCGCCGGTGACCAGGTAGACGACCCGCTTGGCGACGGACACCGCGTGGTCGGCGAAGCGCTCGTAGTAGCGGCCCAGCAGCGTGACGTCGACCGCCGTCTCGATGCCGTGCTTCCAGCGGTCGTCCATCAGGTGCTGGAACAGCGTGCGGTGGAGCAGGTCCATCTCGTCGTCGTCCTGCTCCAGCTGCAGCGCGAGGTCGACGTCCTTGGTGATGATGACCTCCGCCGCCTTCGCCATCAGGCGCTGCGCCAGCTGCCCCATCTGCAGGATGGTGGCGTGCAGGTCGTTCGGCACCGCACGGTCCGGGAAACGCAGCCGGGCGAGCTTGGCCACATGCTGGGCCAGGTCGCCCGAACGCTCCAGGTCGGCGCTCATCCGCAGCGAGGTCACCACGATCCGCAGATCCGTTGCGACCGGCTGCTGGCGCGCCAGCAGCGCGATGGCCCGCGCCTCCAGGTCGTGCTGAAGATCGTCGACCTTCTGATCGGCGGCAATCACATTCTCGGCCAGCTTCAGATCGGCGTCGAGCATGGCCGTGGTGGCGCGCCCGATCGCCGACCCGACCAGCCGGGCCATCTCGACCAGGCCCTCGCCGATCGAGTCCAGTTCCTCGTGGTACGCGTCCCGCATGGGTGTCCCTCTCTTGATGCGACCGGGGTCCGAGTGGGGCTCGGTACCCCTACGCTCCCACGGTCCGGCCGAAAGAAGACGGCCCGCTCCCGCGCAAATGAACCAGCACTTTCCCCTTGGTGAACTCTGAGCGACGACTGTTCGAGGTGCCACCCGTTTGGCTGGGAGGGAGTCCGCGGCCCCGCATAACCTGGGGGCATGGACGTGAACGCGGCGGTGGCCGCAGCAGCAGCGATCGCCGGGCTGTGCACCGGCGTCATCGCGGTGCTGGCGTTCCGCTGGAGCGAGCGCGAACAAAAACGCCCCACCCGTACCTCGCTCCACACCGACGCTGTGCTCCCGCCCGGCGTCGACACGGTCCTGTCCGTGCTCCGCTCCTCCGCGGTCGTCCTCGACGAGTCCGACTCCGTCGTCAAGGCCAGCTCCGCGGCGTACGCGCTCGGTCTGGTCCGCGGCGGCAAGCTCGCCGTCGAACCCATGCTGCACATGGCACGCGACACCCGGCGCGACGGCGAGATACGGCAGGTCGAACTGGATCTGCCCCGGCGCGGCACCGGCCGCGGCGAAGCCCTTGCCGTCTCGGCCCGCGTCGCGCCCCTCGGCTCCCGCCTCGTCCTGCTCCTGGTCGAGGACCTCACCGAGGCCCGCCGGATAGAGGCGGTACGACGCGACTTCGTCGCCAACGTCAGCCATGAGCTCAAGACCCCGGTCGGCGCACTCTCCCTGCTGTCCGAGGCGGTCATGGACGCCTCCGACGACCCCGAGGCGGTCACCCGCTTCGCCGGCCGCATGCAGATCGAGGCGACCCGTCTCACCAACCTCGTACAGGAACTCATCGACCTCTCCCGGGTGCAGAACGACGACCCGCTCGAGGACTCCGAGCCCGTACGCGTGGACGAACTGGTCGCCGAGGCCATCGACCGCTCCCGGCACGCCGCGTCCACCAAACAGATCACCATGGTCGCCGGCGGGACCTCCCAGCCGGACGACTCCGAGCTGCGTATCTGGGGCAGCCGCGGCCAGCTCGCCGCCGCTCTCGGTAACCTCGTCGAGAACGCCGTCAACTACTCCCCGGCCCACACCCGCGTCGGCATCTCCGCCCGCCGCGTCACGGCTCCCGGCGGGGACCTCATCGAGATCGCCGTGACCGACCAGGGCATCGGCATCTCCGAGAAGGACCGTGAGCGGATCTTCGAACGGTTCTACCGTGTCGACCCCGCCCGGTCCCGCGCCACCGGAGGCACCGGCCTCGGACTGGCCATCGTCAAGCACGTGGCCGCCTCGCACGGCGGGGAGGTCACGGTGTGGAGCTCCGAGGGACAGGGCTCCACCTTCACCCTGCGGGTGCCCGAAGCGGGCGCCGCACGGGACCGCTCACACAACGGACCGGATCGCGCCGACGAGGACGACGACCGGCCTTACGACACCGATCCGAACAGCGAAATTCCTGCCCCGGAGGTCCTTCCGTGACCCGAGTGCTCGTCGTCGAGGATGAGGAATCCTTCAGCGACGCCCTGTCCTACATGCTCCGCAAGGAAGGTTTCGAGGTCGCCGTGGCGACCACGGGCCCCGAGGGGCTCGACGAGTTCGAGCGCAATGGCGCCGACCTCGTCCTGCTCGACCTGATGCTGCCCGGGCTGCCGGGCACCGAGGTGTGCCGCCAGCTGCGCGGCCGCTCGAACGTCCCGGTCATCATGGTGACAGCCAAGGACAGCGAGATCGACAAGGTCGTCGGGCTGGAAATAGGAGCCGACGACTATGTCACCAAGCCCTTCTCCTCGCGGGAGCTGGTCGCCCGCATCCGCGCGGTGCTGCGCCGCCGCGGCGAGCCGGAGGAGGTCACCCCGGCGGCCCTGGAGGCCGGCCCGGTCCGGATGGACGTGGACCGTCATGTCGTCACCGTCTCCGGTGGCAAGGTCGACCTGCCGCTCAAGGAGTTCGACCTGCTGGAGATGCTGCTGCGCAACGCGGGCCGCGTGCTGACCCGGATGCAGCTGATCGACCGGGTCTGGGGCGCGGACTACGTCGGCGACACCAAGACTCTCGACGTCCACGTCAAGCGCCTGCGCGCCAAGATCGAGCCGGACCCGGGGGCGCCGCGCTACCTGGTGACGGTCCGGGGGCTGGGCTACAAGTTCGAGCCGTAGGCCGCGACCGTACGCCGCCGGGCAGCCCGCGCCGTACGCCCGTCCGCGCCGCAACGCGCTGTGTGCGGCACGACCGACGGAAGGGGCGGCCACCGGAGACCGGTGGCCGCCCCTTCCGTCTGCCTGGGTCAGTGGCCCTCGGAGTGCGAGGCCGTCGCCGCGCCGGCCGGCGCCTCGGCCTCACTGCCCGCGGCCTCGGAGGGGGAGCCGGACGGGCTGCCCGACGGCGTCGTGTGCGGGAGGGCGGCCGGGGAGCCGGACGGCTTCTCAACGGGAGGCTTGGGCACATTGCTGGGGCCGAAGCCCGTGAAGTAGAACCTCGCCGGGAGGACCAGCACCTGCATCTTCACGTCACCGGTCTCGCTGAAGCGGAAGACGACGTCCTCGAAGCCGCCCACCTTCACCGACTGGTTGCCGTTCTCGACGATGGCGGACGCGTTGCCCTTGCCGCCGAACACGACGCGGCCCAGTGCCGGGACGGTGATCGGGCCCGAGCCCGTCGCCGGCGACAGCTTCGCCTTGGCGCCGGAGCTCAGCGTGATGGATTCGAGGGTCTGCGGCTTGACGCCGTTGTTGAAGACCGTCACGGCCACGGCGGCGGGGCCCTCGGCGTCGCGCTCGGGCTGGGTGATGACCGTCCCGTTCTGAAGCTTCAGACTGTCGATCGCCGTCTCGGGGTTGTCCGGCTTCACCTCGAGGGTCTGCGCGTGGGTGCCCGCACCACAGGCGGAGAGCGAGGCGATCGAGAAGACGACGGCAGCGCCGACGAGGGCACCACGACGAAGGCTGCTGCTCACGGCGGCGGCATCTCCTTGGACGTACGGACGGGCTGATGGCGGCTGTCACCGGCCAATGGCGTGTCAGCTCGCGCACAGGTTACCGAGCCCGCCATCACGCCCCGCACCCGACCCGCCCTTTGCCTGTGACGGCCCCGCGCACCCCATCCGGGTGGCCGCGTTCCCATGTTCCGGCGTGTGCTGCGACCCGCGTCGCGATCTTGCCGTTACGCACTCCGTTCGCATAACCGGGATGATCAATTTCCTCGGCCGCCACGCTTTCCTTACGAATACCTCCCGATGATCAATTCCGGATTCGACGGGTGTGCGTCCGTACGGGTGACCGACCGCCGAACGGAGTACGGGAAGTTCACCATCGAGAACCCGGCAAATCGGGACGTTCGGCCTCTTCCGGGGGGGTTGCGTGACGTGTGACGCGCGCGTTTCCGCCCGCCCGCGCAGCGGCTCCGACCTGCGAATACCCCCCTCCGGAAGGCGGCCGCAGCACGTTCCTGTTGCTGTTGTCAAGCCCCGAGATATGCCCTGACCTGCGAAAACGCCATTCAGAAGAAGCCGTATCCGTGTTACCCTGGATAGCCACGGAAGGGGTACCTGTCACATGACGTTCAAGGTTGGCGACACCGTGGTCTATCCCCATCACGGGGCCGCGCTGATCGAGGCCATCGAAACTCGCCAGATCAAAGGCGTGGACAAGACCTACTTGGTGCTCAAGGTCGCCCAGGGCGACCTGACGGTGCGTGTGCCGGCGGACAATGCGGAGTTCGTGGGCGTGCGCGATGTGGTCGGCCAGGACGGGCTCGACCGGGTCTTCGAGGTGCTGCGTGCACCGTATGCGGAAGAGCCGACGAACTGGTCCCGTCGCTACAAGGCAAATCTCGAGAAGCTCGCCTCCGGCGATGTCATCAAGGTCGCCGAAGTGGTGCGCGACCTGTGGCGTCGTGAGCGCGAGCGCGGGCTTTCCGCCGGTGAAAAGCGGATGCTCGCCAAGGCGCGCCAGATTCTGGTGAGCGAGCTCGCGCTCGCTGAGAACACCAACGAGGACAAGGCCGAGGCTCTCCTCGACGAGGTCCTCGCGTCCTGACGCACGATTAATGCCGCGGTGCCCGCTGACCTGCTGTGAAAAACCAGCTTGTCGCCGGGCGCTGCGGCACGCTCATTTCCTGTTTGCAGTCATCTCCTGCTCACAGCACGCCCGTGCATGCAGCCACAGTTGACGCTCCGTAGACGCTGTGGTGTGCCGGGCCCGGGCGGCTGGCGCAGACCGTATTCACGGAAGGGTCCGGTCAAGGCGTCGCGCCCGGCACGCTGTGGCCATACCCATGTCGGCCGAGGAAACAAACCTGCCGGGGAGCAACCGATGTCAGACGAATCGCGCCAGTACCGCACCGCCGCCGTGATCCCGGCAGCCGGCCGCGGCGTACGGCTCGGCCCCGGCGCGCCCAAGGCGCTGCGTGCGCTGAACGGCACGCCCATGCTCATCCACGCCGTACGCGCCATGGCAGCCTCCCGCGCCGTCTCCCTCGTCGTCGTGGTCGCACCGCCCGAGGGCGCGCCCGAGGTGAAGCGCCTTCTCGACGCCTACGAGCTCCCAGGGCGCACCCCCGGCAGCAGCTTGGGGAGCACCGACTACCTCGTCGTACCCGGCGGTGACACCCGCCAGGAATCCGTACGCCTCGGCCTCGACGCGCTCCCCGAGGACATCGGCGTCGTCCTCGTCCACGATGCTGCCCGCCCGCTGGTACCCGTCGAGACCGTGGACGCCGTCATCGAGGCCGTACGCGACGGTGCCCCCGCCGTCGTCCCCGCGCTGCCGCTCGCGGACACCGTCAAGGAGGTCGAGCCGGCCGCCAAGGGCGAACCCGAGCCGGTCGTCGCCACTCCCGAGCGCGCCAGGCTGCGCGCCGTGCAGACACCGCAGGGCTTCGAACGCGACACCCTCCTGCGCGCCCACGAGACCGTCGCCCTCGCCGGCGAAGGCGCCACCGACGACGCGGGCATGGTCGAGCGGCTCGGCGCACCCGTGGTGGTCGTACCGGGCCATGAAGAGGCATTCAAGGTGACCCGCCCCCTGGACCTGGTCCTGGCCGAGGCGGTCCTCGCACGCAGGAGGGCCAACGATGGCTTCTGACGTACACATCCCGCTCGTCGGCATCGGCACCGATGTGCACGGCTTCGAGCAGGGCCGCGAACTGTGGTGCGCGGGCCTCAGGTGGGAGGACAGCGACGGCTACGGGCTCGCCGGGCACTCCGACGGCGACGTCGCCGCCCACGCCGCCTGCGACGCGCTCTTCTCCGCCGCCGGCGTCGGAGACCTCGGCGCCCACTTCGGCACCTCCCGGCCCGAGTGGTCCGGCGCCTCCGGTGTGACGCTGCTCGCGGAGGCGGCCCGGATCGTACGGGCGGAGGGCTTCGAGATCGGCAATGTCTCCGTTCAGGTGATCGGCGTCCGCCCCAAGATCGGCAAGCGCCGCGACGAGGCCCAGAAGGTGCTCTCCGCGGCGATCGGGGCACCGGTGTCCGTGTCGGGCACCACAACGGACGGCCTGGGCCTGACCGGAAGGGCCGAGGGACTGGCCGCCATCGCCACCGCGCTGGTCGTCAGAAACCGCTGACGACGGGCGGGGACGCAGGAGGCGGCGCGGTGCGGGACGGCGGGCGGGTCCCCGCCCGGTACCGGCCGCGATGCGCCGTCGGTGCGTACAACGTCACAAACATGTGATGCCAACCCGGAAGGGGGCGCGGGGCACTGCTATGGGCCCACTACCCTTGATGCGTGACTATTCGCCTGTACGACACCAGCGCCCGGCAGATCCGTGACTTCACCCCGCTCGTTCCGGGTTGCGTCTCGATCTACCTGTGCGGCGCCACGGTGCAGGCCGCCCCGCACATCGGGCACATCAGGTCCGGCCTGAACTTCGACATCATGCGCCGCTGGTTCGAGTACCGCGGCTACGACGTGACGTTCGTGCGCAATGTGACCGACATCGACGACAAGATCATCACCAAGTCGGCCGAGCAGGGCCGACCCTGGTGGTCCATCGGTTACGACAACGAGCGCGCCTTCAACGACGGCTACAACGCGCTCGGCTGCCTCCCTCCCACCTACGAGCCGCGCGCCACCGGGCACGTCACCGAGATGGTCGAGATGATGCGCGGCCTCATCGAGCGCGGCCACGCCTACGAGGCCGACGGCAGCGTCTACTTCGACGTGCGGTCCTTCCCCGAGTACCTGGCGCTGTCCAACCAGGACATCGACGATCTGCGCCAGCCGACCGAGGAAGGCATCACAGGCAAGCGCGACCCGCGCGACTTCGCGATGTGGAAGGCGTCGAAGCCGGGCGAGCCCGACTGGGAGACCCCGTGGGGCCGCGGGCGGCCCGGCTGGCACCTGGAGTGCTCGGCCATGGCCCACAAGTACCTGGGCTCCGCCTTCGACATCCACGGCGGCGGAATCGACCTGATCTTCCCGCACCACGAGAACGAGATCGCCCAGGCCAAGGCCTACGGCGACGACTTCGCGTCGTACTGGGTGCACAACGCCTGGGTCACGATGAGCGGCGAGAAGATGTCCAAGTCGCTCGGCAACTCGGTCCTCGTCTCCGAGATGGTCAAGAACTGGCGCCCCATCGTCCTGCGCTACTACCTCGGCACCCCGCACTACCGCTCGATGATCGAGTACAGCGAAGAGGCACTGCGCGAGGCCGAGTCCGCGTTCGCCCGCATCGAGGGGTTCATCCAGCGGGTCACCGAAAAGGCAGGGAAGGCGGTCGCTCCAGCCGCCGAGGTGCCGCTCGCGTTCGCCGAGGCCATGGACGACGACCTGGGTGTCCCGCAGGCGCTCGCGATCGTCCACACCACGGTCCGGCAGGGGAACTCGGCCCTCGCGGCCGACGACAAGGAAGCCGCCGTCGCCCGGCTCGCGGAGGTACGCGCCATGCTCGGCGTCCTCGGCCTCGACCCGCTGGACCCGCACTGGGCCGGAGAGGTCGACCGGGGCGAGGACCTCCACGGTGTCGTCGACACACTCGTGCGGCTGGTGCTGCAACAGCGCGAATCCGCCCGCGCGCGCAAGGACTGGGCCACGGCGGACGCGATCCGCGACCAGCTCAACCAGTCGGGGCTCGTCATCGAGGACGGCCCGGACGGTCCACGCTGGACACTCGGACCGCGCTGACCAGCGACAATGTGCCGCCCGGCCTTCCGGGCGGCACACTTTCTTACGTACGTACGCATTCGAAGCTTCAGGAAACAGGTAGTCATGGCCGGGAACAGCCAGCGCAGGAACCGCCGCACGTCCAACAAGAAGGGCGCGCAGGTCGGCAGCGGTGGCCAGCGACGCCGCGGCCTGGAGGGCAAGGGCCCGACGCCGCCCGCCTCCGCCCGTAAGGGGCACAAGAAGAACCGGGTCGCCAACGCCCAGGCGAAGAAGGCCGCCTCACGCCGTCCGGTCGCCCGCCGGGGCGGCAAGGGCGCCTCCGAGATGGTCGTCGGCCGCAACCCCGTCTTCGAGGCCCTGCGCGACGGCGTCCCCGCCTCCACGCTCTACATCCAGCAGTTCATCGACAACGACGAGCGCGTGCGCGAGGCGCTCCAGCTCGCCACAGGCCGCGGCAACATCAACATCATGGAGGCGCCGCGCCCCGAGCTCGACCGCATGACCAACGGGCTCAACCACCAGGGCCTCGTCCTCCAGGTCCCGCCGTACGAGTACGCACACCCCGAGGACCTGGCCGCCGCCGCCTTCGACGACGGCGAGGACCCGCTGATCGTCGCCCTCGACGGCGTCACCGACCCGCGCAACCTCGGCGCCGTCGTCCGTTCCGTCTCCGCCTTCGGCGGCCACGGTGTCGTCGTACCCGAGCGCCGCGCCGCCGGTATGACCGCGGGCGCCTGGAAGACCTCGGCCGGCACCGCCGCCCGCACCCCGGTCGCCCGCGCCACCAACCTGACCCGCGCCCTGGAGTCCTACCAGAAGGCCGGGCTGACCGTCGTCGGCCTCGCCGCCGACGGCGACGCCGAGGTCGGTGACCTCGAAGCGCTCGGCGGCCCGGTCGTCATCGTCGTCGGCAGCGAGGGCAAGGGCCTGTCCCGCCTCGTCGGCGAGACCTGCGACCACCTCGTCCGCATCCCGATGCCGGGCGGCGCCGAGTCCCTCAACGCCGGTGTGGCCGCCGGCGTGGTGCTCTACGAGGCAGCCAAGCGCCGCGTCTGAACAACCCCGCGTCAAAGGGCCCGACATGACCGGATGAGCCGGGTCCTCGTCGGGCCGGAGGCGTAAAACGGCCGAATCGGATCGCTTGACGGGTCTCGGACACCCAGGGCCCGTCACAGCCGTGCCCTAAAGACACGTCACTCGGTTAGATGAGTGTGGACACCAGAACGCCCCGGTCCGGGTTCGATGATCAGCCTGCGCTGAGCATGGTCAAGGTGGACTGCGATCCCGCGCAGGTCATCGTCAACCACGCCAGCTTCCGGGTGCAGCTCGCCCGGAAGCAGCGCCCCGCACGTGTCCTGGCGGACACCGCACGCATGGCCTCCTTCGCCGGAGCCGGCACGGGCGTACGGCGCCGGGCACCCGTCGTATGGAGCGGCAGGTCCGCCCCCGGGGACTCCGGCGCCACGGGGCTGCTCCAGGCCGTACGCAACTCCACCCTGGAGCACGACACCTACAGCGCGGGCGCCACACAGGTCATCCCGAGGATCGACCTCGACGACGGGAGCGCACGGACCGTCGAACGGCCCATGGTCGGCCACCCCGGTGGACCCGGACGGCACGGCCGCCGCGACAGGCCGCTGCTGCCGCCCATGCGCCAGCCGGGCGGGACGTACGACTCCTACCCCTCCGGCTACGGCTCCCAGGACCCCCTCGACTCCCTCCACCCCCATCACACGGGCGGCCAGGAAGCCTATGAGGAAGAGGAGTTCGAGGTCCGCCGCGAGGTGCGCAGCGCGCCACGGCACAGCGCCGACACCGTACGGCACGCCTACTACCCCGGCCGCCGCATGAACCTCGGCGTCGTCCTCCTGCCGCTGCGCGTGTTCCTCGGCTTCATCTCCATCTACGCCGGCATGGGCAAACTCTGCGACCCCGTCTACTTCGACGGCGGCGAACGCGGCTCCATGGTCAAGTGGCTCCACTCGCTCCACCCCTGGGCACTCGCCGAACCACTGCGCGACTTCGCCCTCTCCCACCCCGTCGGCGCCGGCCTCACCGTCGCCTTCCTCCAGGTCGTCGTCGGCGTCCTCACCGTGCTCGGTCTGTGGCAGCGGGTTGCGGGCGTCATCGGCGCACTGCTGTCCGCCGCGCTCATCCTGACCGTCAGCTGGCGCACCGTCCCCGTCTACGACGCACCCGACATCGTCTTCCTCGCCGCATGGTCCCCGCTGATCATCGCGGGCGCACCCGTCTACTCCGTGGACGGACGCCTCGCCGGCGAAGCCTGGCGCACCCTTGGACCCCGCTCCGAACTGTGGGAGCTGCGCCGCCGGGTCCTGCGCCGCGGCAGCCTCGTCGCCGGCGTCGTCGTCGGCCTCACCCTGCTCACCGGCTCCATGCTCGGCGGCGCCGTACGCTCCTCCGACATGGTCACCGTCCCGGGACCAGACCAGAACCCCACCAACCACCTGCCCGGATCGCCGCTCCCGCACGAGTCCGGCAAGGAACGGCGCAGCTCCTCGGGCGCCCGCAACGACGGCAAGCAGGCACCGTCCACCAGCAGCTCCGGCACGCCCCGGGCGAAGAAGCCCACGCCCGCCGATGACACCGTCAGCGAGACCGGGCCGACGGGCGGAACGCCGAGCCAGACCCAGGGCACCGGCCAGCAGGCTCCCAGCGGCACCCGGCCCGCCCAGCCGCCGTCCGGCAGTTCCGGACCTTCCTCGACCGACGGCAGCGGTGCGGGCGGCAGCAGCAGTGGCGGCGGTTCCGGCGGTTCCGGCGGCTCGGGTGGATCGGGCGGTTCCGGCGGGAACAGGGGCGGCAGCGGCGGCTCCTCCGGCGGCGGCCAGGTGATCGGCGGCCTGCTGGGCTGAGCCGAACGGCACTCCACGGCGAAGGGCGGCCACCTCACACCCCGGGTGACCGCCCTTCTCGCGTCCTCGCCTCCATCGACGCGTCCGTCAACGCGCCTGAGAGGCAAGCTCCTTGGCGGCCTCGGTGAGGTCCTTCGCCGTGTCGATCGCCCGCCAGTACGCGCCCTGCGGCAGCGGGAAGCCCGCCAGCCGCCGCTCACGTGCCAGACCCGGGAACGTGGTGCGCTCATGGTCGCCCACGTCCGGCAGCAGCTCGACGAACGCCGACGAGAACACGTACACACCCGCGTTGATCAGATACGGCGAGGGCGGGGACTCGATGAAGTCCGTGATGTGCCCGAAGGCGTCCGTCTCCACAGCGCCCCAAGGGATACGGGGACGGGCGAGCGCAAGAGTCGCTATGGCATCGCGCTCGGAGTGGAACGCGGCCATCTCACGCAGCGAGAAGCGGGTCCAGATATCGCCGTTGGTGGCGTACCAGGGCTGATCCGGGTGGGGAAGCCGGGCGGCGGCGTACTTCAGGCCGCCACCACGGCCCAGCGGCTCCGTCTCCACGACCGTGGTGACGCGCAGCGGGAGTTCGGCGCTCTCCAGCCACTCCTGGAGAACCTCGGCGAGATGACCGCACGAGACGACGGCGTCCGTCACGCCCTCCGCGGCCAGCCAGGCGAGCTGGTGCCCGATGATCGGGGTCCCCGTACCCGGGATCTCGACCATCGGCTTGGGACGGTCGTCGGTGTACGGGCGCAGCCGGGAGCCCTGGCCGCCGGCCAGGACCACGGCCTGCGTCGGATACGTAGGCGTTTGCATGCCGTGAACCCTATGCGGCGGCCTCAACGTGACGCAGACCGGACCCGCGTCGGCGGGCCCGGTCCGGCAGACGGCTCGGAAATCAGCTCGGGGAGCAGCTCGAGGAGCGGCTCGGGCATCGGCTGCCCGGCGTCTCTCAGCTGCCCTGTGCCTGCCGCGCGACGCCGGAGGCGAAGGATGTGTCGCAGACCGGCCGCGAGAAGGACTGGGCGCGTGTGGGGCCGTAACGGTCCACGGCTGCCCGGCCGAGGGCGCGGGCGATCGACATGCAGTGCGCGGCGAGCGACGGACGCGCCTCGACCTCGCGCTGGAGCCGGGTGAGCGCAGTGCTCGGGTTCTTCGTCTGCAGCTCGGTGAGCAGCCGGTCGAGCAGAAGGTCCTGCGGGGCACGGGACTTGGCGCGTACGGACACGTCCTCGGACGAGGCGCTGAGCATCTGCGACTGGGTGGCCGGCCCTGCCCACGGGACGCTGGTGACCGCGAGGGTTCCGGAGAGCACCAGGACGACGGGCAGAACGAGGGCGAGAGTGCGGCCGATTCGGCGTGCTGTGTGGGTCACGCGAGCGAGCGTAGCGGGCAGTGATGATTTGGCGACATTTAGTCACTCACGCGAGGGACGGTTCGATGCTTCCTTTCGAATCGCGTGTTGACGAGTGGGGATGAAATGCCAGAACTGTGCAGATCTGTCGGCGTATTTGTCGGCCTGAAGGAAAAGCCGGACCCCGCACCGAAGTGCAAGGCCCGGCTCTCACTCACTCATCACTCAGTCGCTGAGGCGCTCGCCCGTCGAGGTCGAGAAGACGTGGAGCTCACCCGCACGCGGCACGACGTGCAGCTCGCTGCCCTTGTCCGGCACGGAACGGCCACCGACACGGACCACGAGGTCCTTGTGCGCACCGCCGACCTGGGCGGAGCCGTACACGTACCCGTCGGCGCCGAGCTCCTCGACGACATTCACCGAGACGGCGAGACCGGCCGGAGCGTCCTCCGCGTCCTTCGACAGCGACGCGGCAGCCGCGCCGCCGTGCTCGACGACATCGAAGTGCTCGGGACGGACGCCGACCGTGACGGTCGTGTCGCCCTTGTCCGCGGCGGCGGCCAAGGCCTCACGGGAAACGGGGACGACGCTGTTGCCGAACCGCACACCACCGTCGGTGATCGGAACCTCGACCAGGTTCATGGCCGGTGAGCCGATGAAGCCGGCGACGAAGAGGTTCACGGGACGGTCGTACATGTTCCGCGGCGAGTCGACCTGCTGCAGCAGACCGTCCTTGAGCACCGCCACACGGTCACCCATGGTCATGGCCTCGACCTGGTCGTGCGTGACGTACACCGTCGTGATGCCGAGACGGCGCTGGAGCGACGCGATCTGCGTACGGGTCGAGACGCGGAGCTTGGCGTCGAGGTTCGACAGCGGCTCGTCCATGAGGAACACCTGCGGCTCACGCACAATGGCGCGCCCCATCGCGACACGCTGCCGCTGACCACCGGACAGGGCCTTGGGCTTGCGGTCCAGATAGTCGGTGAGGTCGAGGATCTTCGCGGCCTCTTCGACCTTCTTGCGGATCTCGCCCTTGTTGACGCCGGCGATCTTGAGTGCGAAGCCCATGTTGTCGGCGACGGACATGTGGGGGTACAGCGCGTAGTTCTGGAACACCATCGCGATGTCCCGGTCCTTGGGCGGCAGGTGAGTGACATCACGGTCGCCGATCCGGATGGATCCGCCGTTGACGTCCTCGAGCCCGGCGAGCATGCGCAGAGAGGTGGACTTGCCGCAGCCGGAGGGCCCGACGAGTACGAGGAACTCGCCGTCCTCGGTCTCGATCTCGAGCTGGTCGACGGCGGGCTTGTCGGAGCCCGGGTAGATCCGGGTTGCCTTGTCGAACGTGACAGTGGCCATGCTGATGCGTCTCCTTCACCGGCAGGAACGTGCCGGACGATCCGTTGTAAAGGATGGATGGGTCTAGTCCACCGGAGCGGACCTCCCGTGACGCTACCTGGCGATTTCACATCTGTCAGCAGTCCATGGGTGACCAAATCCTCGCCCCGGACACGTGGACGGCCGAGTGCCGGCTTTCGCCTGGGGACGGGTACCGGCAGAGCAACGCACTTTTGACCTCAGCGCGCTTGCCGCGCGCCCCGCTGCCCTCGCGGGCAGCACCTCCTGCTTCGACGCCCATCGCCGGCCCGGCGCGACCCTCAGGGGCCACACCGGACGGTCTTAATGCGGGCTCCACAGGCATAACGGCCGACGGCCCGTCGGTCCGCACTCCTCCTGCGCCGCCAGAAGCACCTCATTCAGCTCTGATGCCTTGATCACCGGCGGTGGTGTCTTCCCAGGGGGAGGGCCATCGCTACCAGCCAGTACAGCAGCATCCCCTCGTCCCGGACATTCACCGCCGCATTCACATCACGGTCGTGCACCACGCCGCACTCCCGGCAAGCCCATCCCCGGACCGATACATCGAGCCGTGGACCCTTTACGTGACACGCGGAGCAGCGGCGTGTCGACGGAAAGAAGCGCCGATGCTGCTTCCAGGCAGCCGCCCGTAGGGCGAGACCTTCGTTGTAGACCCACCGACAGGCGCCGAACGTCTGCTCCAGCTGCTCGGCATGGTCGGGTGCCGGAAGAAGCGGAAGCGGTAGACGCGCTGCTGGGTACCTGATTCCTTGGCCCGGCTCTTCATGGGCGTCGCCATGCGCTGGTGATGCTTGCGCCGGTCGGCGATACCCAGGACCTCGCGCTTGACGCGCATGGCCTCGTTACCGACGACGAGCGTCGGCTGGTCCGGTGCCTCCGTCATGTCCAGCCTCCCCACGCTGTCTGGTGGTTGGAACAGAACTTCAGTCCGCTCAACGAACGCATGGGCGGGTGGTTACGGCGGGCGTGAACTTCATGGATGGCTGATCGCAGCTCTGTGTAGAGTGGGATCGCCTTCTCGCGCGGATAACGCTGCGTGATGCTGCCCCCTTAGCTCAGTTGGTTAAGAGCGCTTGACTTGTAATCTTGAGGTCGTCGGTTCGAATCCGACAGGGGGCTCCACCGAAACCGTGTCCCGGACCGTCCAGGTCCGGGACACTGGCGTTTTTGCGGGTGTTTTGGATGTGCCTGGGGAGGGGTGCGTCGGATGAGCCGTCGTTCCAGTGGACTGATCGGGAGCTGGGCGGAAGCGCAGCGGCAGGACCAGCGCCGGCGGGAGGCGCAGCGGTGGGCCGGGGTGAGGGAGCAGCAGGCGGCGTATCGGCGGCAACGCGAGGCCGATGTGCTGCGGCGGACGCAGGAGCTGGATGCCCGGGTGGCTGTGCTGGAGGGGCTGCTGGTGGGTGCCGGGCGTCGGCATTTCGAGTGGGGGCCTTGAGGCGTGACGAGGCGGTCGAGCCGCCCAGCAGTCCCCGCTGTGTGGCCGGGCGGCTGGTTGCCGCCCGGCCGGGCTGTTCAGTGGCGGCCCGAGATCTTGTCCGCCAGGGTGGCGATGCGGTTCGTCGTGGTCGCGTGGGTCGTGGATTCGCGGCGGTCCGCCGTGCGGTAGGCCGCGTACAGCGTCTGGACTCCGAGCCAGCGCAGGGGTTCGGGTTCCCATGTGCGGACCTTGTGGTTGACCCAGGGGAGGGCCGTGAGGTCGGTGGGGCCCGACTGGCCCGAGTCCTGCTGGATCAGGTCGCGCAGAGTGCGGGCGGCGAGGTTGGCGGTGGCGACGCCGGAGCCCACGTAACCGCCGGCCCAGCCGAGGCCGGTGCTGCGGTCGAGGGTGACGGTGGCGCACCAGTCGCGGGGGACGCCGAGGACGCCGGACCAGGCGTGGTCGATGCGGGCGCCGGCCGTGGTGGGGAAGAAGCGGACGAGTAGGTCGCGCAGGGCGTCGATGGTGGCGGGCTGGGTGCGGCCGTCGTTGTCCGTTCTGGAGCCGTAGCGGTAGGGGACGCCGCGGCCGCCCAGTGCGATGCGGTTGTCGGCGGTGCGCTGGGCGTACATGTAGGCGTGGGCCATGTCGCCGAGGGTTTCGCGGCCGTCCCAGCCGATGGTGTCCCACACGGACCGGGGGAGGGTCTCCGTGACGATCATGGAGGAGTTCATGGGGAGCCACGTGCGGTGCTGGCCCTTGAGGGAGGCGGTGAAGCCCTCGGTGCAGCGCAGGATGTAGGGGGCGCGGACGGTCCCGTACGGGGTGATGGCGTGCTTCGGCCTGATCTCGGTGACGGGCGTCGATTCGTGGATCGTCACGCCGAGCGCTTCGACTGCTGCCGCCAGGCCTTTGACGAGTTTGACGGGGTGGAGGCGGGCGCCGTGGGGGGTCCAGGTGGAGGCGATGGCGCCGGTGACGCGGATGCGGTCGGCGGTTTCGCGGGCGCCGCGCAGGACGCGGTCCTTTTCACCGAAGGCGATCTCGACGGCGTGGAAGGCTTTGAGGCGGGCGAGTTGGGCGGGGGTGTGGGCGATTTCGAGGACGCCGCCGTGGTGGATGTCGGCCTCGATGCCTTCTTCGCCCGCGACCTTGATGACCTCGTCGACGGTGTTGTTCATGGCTTGCTGGAGGCGGACGGCTGCGTCGTGGCCGTGGAGTCTGGCGTAGCGGTCGCGTCCCGCGATGCCGTTGTAGAGCCAGCCGCCGTTGCGGCCGGAGGCGCCGTAGCCGCAGAACTTGCTTTCCAGAACGGTGATGTTGAGGAAGGGCACGGCCTTTTTGAGGTAGTACGCGGTCCACAGGCCGGTGTAGCCGCCGCCGACGATGCAGATGTCGGCCGCGGTGTCGCCGGGGAGGGGTTCGCGGGGGACGGGGGTGCCGTCCTGCGCGTACCAGAACGATATGCCGCCGTTGACGGTGTTCATGTCTGCTGCTGCTTCCCTGCCGGTCGTGGGGGGTGCGTGTGGCGGGAATCTACTGCTGCGGCAGTGTCTGCGCGACGCGGGGATGCACCGGTTGACCGACGGGGCGTTGGCGGGGCTGGGTCGTAGCGGCTTTTCGGTGTCCGGGTCGGCTACGGGACGAGGACGACCTTGCCGATGGTGCCGCGGTTTTCCAGGGCGTGGTGGGCGGATGCGGCCTGGTCGAGCGGGAAGCGGTGGACGGCGGGACGCAGCCGGCCGGCGGCGGCTTCGGCGAGGGCGCGGGTTTCGAGGGCGCGCAGGCCACCTGCCCTGTCGAGCATGACGGGGCCGAGGACGCTCTCGGAGGTGATGCCGCGTTCGGTGAGTTCCTCGTCGGTGAAGGTGAGCGGGGTGCCGTCGAGAAGGTCCTGGCTGGACCAGCCGAAGACGATGTGCCTGCCGCCCTTGCCGAGGAGGTCGACGGCCTTGCGGCCGGTGGGGCCGCCGACGGAGTCGTAGACGACGGTGGCGTTGCGGTCGCCGAGGTGGGCGCGGGCCTGGCCGGGCCAGTCGGGGAGGGTGTAGTCCAGGGCGAGGTCGGCGCCGTTGGCCTGGACGCGCGCGACTTTTTCGGGGCCGCCGGCGAGGCCGATGACGGTGGCGCCGGCGTTTTTGGCGTACTGGACGATCAGGGTGCCTATTCCGCCGGCCGCGGCGGGGACGAGGGCGATGTCGTCGGGGCCGAGTTCGGTGAACTGGAGGATGCCGAGGGTGGTGCGGCCGGTGCCGATCATGGCGACGGCCGCGGCTTCGTCGAGGTGGTCGGGGACGGTGTGGAGTCTGGCGGAGTCGGTGACGGCGAGTTCTGCGTAGCCTCCGGGGTTCATGCCGAGGTGGGCGACGACGCGCTTGCCGAGCCAGCCGGGGTCGGTGTTCTCGCCGAGGGATTCGACGGTGCCGGCGACTTCGCGGCCGGGGACGGTGGGCAGTTCGACGGGTGCGGGGTAGGGGCCCTGCACGCCTTCGCGCAGCGCGGCGTCGAGGAGGTGGACGCCGGCTGCGGCGACGGCGATCCGCACCTGGCCGGGCCCGGGTACGGGGTCGTCGGTCGTCTCGTAGGTGAGGTTTTCGGCGGGGCCGAAGGCGTGGAGACGGATGGCGTGCATGGTGGCTCCTGTAGGTCTGCGGGTGCGCGGTGGCTACGAGGAACACTGTTCAACCTCAAGCTTGCTCGAGGTCAAGCGAGGGACTGGCGAACTGCCCGACGGTGAGGCCGGCGTTGTCAGTGCCGGAGGTCACCATGGGGTCATGGCGAAGGCACGCAGGAGGACGACGGCCGCGCGGGTGGCGGAGGTGCGGCTGCCGCCGCTGGAGACGTACGAGGGAGGTGGTCTCGAGCCGGACGGGGACTACGACGGTCTGGAGTTCTCGGGGCTCGATCTCGGCGGGCAGTCGGGGCGGGGCGCGCGGTTCATCGACTGTGCGCTGCGGGAGTGTGCGCTGGATGCCACGGAGCTGGTCCGGGCTCGTTTCGTCGACAGTGTGCTGAGCGGTGTGCGGGGGGTGGGTGCGGATCTCGGGGGTGCGTCACTGCGGGATGTGGAGGTGGTGGACGCGAGGCTCGGCGGGGCGCAGCTGCACGGGGCGGTGCTGGAAAGGGTGCTGGTGAGGGGAGGGAAGATCGACTATCTGAATCTGCGGGAGGCGAGGCTGACGGATGTCGTCTTCCAGGGATGTGTGCTGTCCGAGGCGGATTTCGGGAGTGCGCAGCTGGAGCGGGTGGAGTTCCGGGACTGCGTGCTGCGGCGGGTGGACTTCACGGCGGTGCGGATGAAGGACGTGGACCTGCGGGCGGTTGCGGAGCTGGACATCGCGCGGGGGGTGGAGCGGCTGGCGGGGGCGGTGATCAGTACGGCGCAGCTGCTGGATCTGGCACCGGCGTTCGCCGCGCAGATCGGGGTGCGGGTGGAGGATGCCGGCTAGGCGGTGCGGGGGAAGCGGGCCTGGAGGTCCCAGATCACGGGGTTGTCGGCGAGGCCTTCGTGCATGTCCGTGAGGTCGGCGATCAGGTCGTGCAGGAAGTCGCGGGCCTCGCGGCGGAGCTCGCCGTGGTTGAAGGTCAGCGGCGGCTCGTCGCCGGGCATCCAGTCGGCCTCCACGTCCACCCAGCCGAAGCGCCGCTCGAAGAGCATGCGGTCGCTGGATTCCGTGAAGTCGAGCTCGGCGTACTGGGGCACCGAGGCGCGGCTGCCGAGAGGGTCGCGGTCGAGCTGCTCGACGATGTCGCACAGTGCCCAGGCGAAGTCCAGGACCGGCACCCATCCCCAGGCTGTGGACACCTCGCGGTCCTCCTTGGTGTCCGCGAGGTAGACGTCACCGCAGAAGAGGTCATGGCGCAGGGCTTGGACGTCCGCGCGTCGGTAGTCGGTCTGCGGGGGGTCGGGGAAGCGGCGCGAGAGGGAGTAGCCGATGTCGAGCACGGTCGATGGTCCCATGCCGCGGGGGCGCCGGTGGCTGCGAGGGGCGAGGGCGGGGGCACAGGTGGGGTCCGACGGCTCGATGCCGCCGTCGCCGCCGAAGGGGGCGCGCAGCCCGCGCGCAGCCCGGGCGTCGCCTCGCTCGCCGTGGGGCCGACCGCGGGATCGGGCTCGGGGCCGTGGGGGAATCGTCACCCGCCTAGGATCATGGAGTGGACCCGCGCGCTTTTTCCCGTACCGCAGCCCCGGCTGCCGCTCTCGCCCTGCTGGTTCTCGTGGGCGGCACGGGCTGCACCGGTGGCGATACGGGTGTGCGGGGCACGCCGGGTGCCGTGGGCCTGCGCGACCCGTACTTCCCCAAGCTCGGCAACGGCGGCTACGACGTCCGGCACTACGACCTCACCCTCGACTACGACCCGGCCGGCGACCGCCTGAAGGGCACCGCGGAGATCACCGCACGTGCCACCCAGGACCTGAGCGCCTTCCATCTCGATCTGCGCGGGATGACGGTCGAGGGGGCAACGGTCGACGGGGTGAAGGCCGCGGCCAACCGGGCCGGTGGGGAACTGACGGTGCGTCCGCGCGACGACATCGACAAGGGCGCCGAGTTCCGTACCGTCATCCGCTACTCCGGCACCCCGGAGACGATCATCGGCCCCGACAAGTCCGAGGAGGGCTGGCTGCCCACCGAGGACGGTGGGCTCGCGGTCGGTGAGCCCACCGGTTCCTCCGCCTGGTTCCCCGGCAACCACCACCCCTCCGACAAGGCGACGTACGACATCGAGGTGACCGTCCCCAAGGGGCTCAAGGCCGTCTCCAACGGTGAGTTGACGGGCGAGCGCACGAGCGGCGGGCGCACCACCTTCGCCTGGCACGAGGCGCAGCCGATGGCGAGCTATCTGGCCACGCTCGCCGTCGGCGACTTCCGGGTGACGTCCTCGCGCACCCCCGCCGGGCTTCCCGTGCTCACCGCCGTCGACCCGGCGGTGGCCAAGGACAGCGCGGCGCTGCTGGGCAGGATCCCCGAGGTCATGGAATGGGGGGCGAAGAACTTCGGCCCGTACCCGTTCTCGTCGACCGGCGCGATCGTCGTGCCGACGGACGAGGTCGGCTACGCCCTGGAGACGCAGTCCCGTCCCGTCTTCCCGGTGGACCAGTTCGACGAGGAGACCCTCGTCCACGAGATCGCGCACCAGTGGTTCGGCAACTCGGTGTCGCCCGCGTCCTGGCAGGACGTCTGGCTCAACGAGAGCTTCGCCACCTACGCCGAGTGGCTGTGGATGGAGGACGTGCACGGCACCCCGGTGCGCAAGCCCTTCGACGCGGCATTCGCCGACGACGCGAACTGGGCCTTCCCGCCGGCCGATCCGCCGGGGGAGGAAGACCTCTTCGGCGGCCCTGTGTACCAGCGCGGTGCCATGGTCCTGCACAAGGTGCGCCAGGCGGTCGGCGACGAGACGTTCTTCTCGGTCGTGCGGGGCTGGGCGGCGAAGTACGGCCACTCCAACGCGACCACCGACGACTTCGTCACGTATGTGGAGGTGGAGACGGGTCAGGATCTGACCGAGCTGTGGGACGTGTGGTTGTACGGGGACAAGAAGCCGGCCCGGCCCTGAGCCGACCGCCCGGCTGCCCGCGGCGCCCCATCGGATGCCCCCTGGGGGAGCCGGCCGGTGCCCGCAGCCGGTGCGTTGGCGGGGGGCCGGGTGAACACGCCTCACGGTCGGGGGCTCGACGGCTCATAGGGACACAGAGGGCCCCGGCGCCCGCCGGGGCCCTCTGTCCTACCGCTGGGGTCCGTACGTCAGAGGTTGACGCCGAAGTCGCGGGCGATGCCCTCGAGGCCGGAGGCGTAACCCTGGCCGACGGCCCGGAACTTCCACTCCGCGCCATTGCGGTACAGCTCGCCGAAGACCATGGCGGTCTCCACGGCGGCGTCCTCGCTCAGGTCGTAACGGGCGATCTCGGCACCGCCGGCCTGGTTGATGATGCGGATGTACGCGTTGCGCACCTGGCCGAAGTTCTGCGAGCGGGTGACCGCGTCGTAGATCGAGACCGGGAAGACGATCTTGTCGACGTCGGCGGGCAGGCCGGCCAGGTTGACGTTGATCTGCTCGTCGTCGCCGCCGCCCTCGCCGGTGCGGTTGTCACCGGTGTGGACGATGGTCTGGTCCGGGGTGGACTTGTTGTTGAAGAAGACGAAGTGGGCGTCGGAAGCGACCTTGCCCTGCCCGTTCACGCCGATGGCGGAGGCGTCGAGGTCGAAGTCGGTGCCGGTGGTGGTACGGACGTCCCAGCCGAGGCCGACCGTGACGGCGGTCAGGCCCGGTGCCTCCTTGGTGAGCGAGACGTTGCCGCCCTTGGACAGGCTTACTGCCATTGGGAAGTCCCCTTCGTGGTCGAGTGTGTCGGTCTTCGAGTCGTTCCGAAGGTACCGTCACCCGTCATAACGCAGGCAGGGGACTGCGAGGTTCCATGCCGGAGCGGGGAAAACGGAGCGGGGAGGACGGGGCACGGAAAACGGGCAGGGAACACTGGCGGCGAAAAGCGGGTGACGTGTCCACCGAACACAGGCGACCATGGACCCATGTCCGGGCCCTACATCATCCGTGGCTCGGTCTCCCTGCCGGAGGCCGAGCTCATGTGGCGTTTCTCGCGGTCCTCGGGGCCCGGCGGCCAGCATGTCAACACGAGCGACTCGCAGGTGGAACTGCGCTTCGACCTCGCGAAGACGCAGGCTCTGCCGCAGGTCTGGAAGGACCGCGCGCTGGAGCGGCTCGAGAGCCGCCTGGTCGGCGGCGTGATCTCCGTCCGCGCGTCGGAACACCGCTCCCAGTGGCGCAACCGTGAGACGGCGGCGGTGCGGCTGACGTCCCTGCTGGCGGAGGCAACCGCGCCGCCACCGCGGGCGCGCCGGTCCACGAAGATCCCCCGCGGCATCAACGAACGCCGCCTGCGCGAGAAGAAGCAGCGAGCGGACGTCAAGCGGGGGCGGACCGGGCGGGACTGGGACTGACGTTCCCTCCGCGGCCTCGCCCCTGCGGCCCCTCTTCCCGCGCTCGAGGCCACGCCCCGGACCATCGTGCCGCGCCCGCGGCGCTGCGAGCGTGTCGGGCCTCCGTCGCGGGCCCCGCGGCCGGCTCGGCGCGCGCAGGACCGGGCGGGCTCGCCGCCCCCCGGCAGGTCCGGCGGCTCTCAGCCCAAGTGGCGGTAGCGGCCCTTGAAATACGTCAGCGGGCCGATCTCCCCGCTCCCCAGGCCGACCTTCAGCACGCGGCCGATCACCAGCGTGTGGTCGCCGGCCACGACCCGCTGTTCCGAGCGGCATTCCAGCGTCGCCGGTGCGCCGACGATCAATGGCGCCCCGCACACCTCGCCCCGCTCGTTCGGGATGTCCTCGAACAGCAGGCGGTCGCTGACGCGGCCCTTCATCGAGAAGCGGCCGGCGATGTGGCGCTGGCTGTCGGCGAGCATCGAGACGCCCCACAGTGGCTGTTCCGCGAGCAGGTCGTCCATACGGGAGCCGTTGCGCAGACTCACCGTCACCAGCGGGGGCTCCAGCGACACCGACATGAACGCGGTGGCCGTCATGCCCACGTCCTCGCCGCGCGGTCCGTCGTCGGGGTCGTGCGCGGTCACCAGGACCACTCCCGCGGCCAGACGGGCCATGGCGGCGCGGAACTCCTCGTTGCTCACCCCCTCAGCATGGGGGATGGCAACGGGGGCGGAAGCGGGGGTCGTCTGCAACACACCCGGAACGCTAGTCTCGGCCGTCCTCGCCCGCATCGGGCCAGGGGACCAGGCCGGGCACGGTCCGGTCCTAGGACTTGTGCCGGGAATCCGCGTTCAAGAAAGCGACGGCCTCCTCGCGTCCGCGGCACCTGACTCTTCATCATCTGATGTGACTTGACTCACAGAGGGCAGTATTTGTTGACCCTGTGTACCGAGTGGGCAGCTCACTGTGATTCAGTGGCCGGGACAACCGAACCAATACGCCGATGAGAACCCTGGAGTTTGCTGTCGAGGTCTCGGGGAGAGCGAGCGATGGAGACCGAGTCGGAGCCCTACGTCCGTCTTGCGACCCTGCGGCAGCTGCACCAGGTGGTCGCGGACCTCAACACGGCCCGTAGCCTGGCCGACACCCTGCAGACCGTCGCCGACGGCATCGTCGTGGGCCTCGGCTACGAGCTTGCCTGTGTCAACCTCGTGCGCCCCGATGGTGATCTCGTCGTCGCCGCGTTCGCCGGCAGCGCCGCCGCCGAAGCCCTGATCACCGGCCGCGTCGGCTCCCGCCCCTCATGGGAGCGCCGGCTGTCCATGGGCGAGGCGTGGGGCGAGCTCCGCTTCATACCGCACACCGAGGGCTGGGTCCTCATAGAGGACGACGTCCCGCAGTGGCACACGGAGGGCCCCGAGCCCCGCTTCGAGGACGAGTGGCACCCGTCGGACCGTCTCTACGCCCCCATGTACGCATCGGGCGGCGGCCGCGAGCTGCTGGGCGTGATCTCCGTCGACCGGCCGCGCAACGGCCGCCGGCCCGGCGCCTGGGGCCAGGAGGCGCTGCAGATGTACGCCTCCCAGGCGGCGATCGCGATCAGCAACGCCCGGCTCCGCGCCAACATGCAGCGCGCCCTGGTCCGCCTGGAGCGCGAGCAGCAGGCCCTGCGCGCCAGCGAGGAATCCTTCCGTCAGGCGTTCGAGTACGCGCCCAGCGGCATGGCGATCGCCGAGATGGGCGGCGATCAGCACGGCCGGCTGCTGCGTACCAATGACGCCCTGTGCCGCCTCCTGGGCCGGCCGGCCTCCGCGATGCGCCGCTACTCGTTCGCCGACCTGGTCCACCCGGAGGACGTCGGCACGCTGCTGCGCACCTCCGCCGAGGGCGGCCGCGCCGAGATCAGGCTGGGCCGCCGGGACGGCACGTACATCTGGGTGTCGCTGCGCAACTCCGTGGTCGCCGACACGGCCGACGGCCCCCGTTTTCTGCTGACGCACGTCGAGGACATAGAGGACCGCAAGCGGCACGAACTGCAGCTCGCGCACCGGGCCAGCCATGACGCCCTCACCGGGCTGCCCAACAGCGCCGAGCTGCGCGCCCGGCTGAGCTCCCGGCTGTGTGAGCGGCCGCATGCGGCGTACGCCAGTGACATCCAGACCCTGGACGCCGCCTACGACGGGGACGGCGAGGGCGGCTTCCGCGGCGACGGGTTCGACTTCGACGCGGTCGGCGGCCGCGGGTACGACCACCATGTGCACACCGTCGCCCCGGCGGGTGATGTCGACGACGGGACCAAGGGGCTCGCGGTGCTCTTCTGCGACCTGGACGGATTCAAGTCGATCAACGACCGGTTCGGGCATCAGACGGGCGACGCGGTGCTGGTCGAGGTCGCGCGCAGACTCACCACAGGAGTACGGGACGGGGACACCGTGGCCCGGCTCGGCGGCGACGAGTTCGTGGTCCTCGCCGATGGCCTGGGCGCCGCGGACGCCGCGGACCTGGCCGTTCGTCTGCGGAACGCGATCATTCTGCCCATCCGGGTGGGCGGCAGGGGCGTGCGGGTCGGGGCGAGTTTCGGGATCGGCTGGGCGAGTTGCGGGATGTCCGTCGAAGAGGTCCTGCAGTCGGCCGACCAGCGGATGTACATCGAGAAGCGGTCGCGCGCCAAGGTCCACCGCCGAGCCGGATGAGGCCCACGCCACCCGATGGACCGGCCCGTACCGGGTAGGCTCGCCCGCGTCAGCGTTGTGCTGACGAGATGCTGAGGAGTGACTGGGATGACGGCCGCGAACAACGGCGCGAGCACGCCCGAGGACGACGACCCGTTCGGCTACCTGTACGAGGACGGGCAGGCCGCGGGCGCCACCCCGCCCGGCCAGGGACGCGGTTACGGCTACCCCGGTCCCGCCGCGCAGCCCGGGGTCCCCAGGACCTCGTACAACCAGGTCCGGACGGTCGGCGAGCGCCGCCAGTACGGCCAGGTCCCGCAGCAGCAGGCCTACGGGCAGCCGGCCCCGCACTACGCGGCACCGGAGACGTATCCCGGCAGCGGCACCGCCACCCGCCAGATCCCGGCCCAGCAGGGCCAGGGCGGCGGTCATGGCGGCGGCCGCAGTGGCGGACCCAACACCAAGGGGCTGCTGATCGGCGCGATCGCCGTGGTCGCGGTCGTCGTGATCGGCATCGGCGCGGCGCTGATGTCCGGTGGCGACGAGAAGGACAAGGCGGGCGACCAGCCGGGCGGGGGCGGCAGCCCGGCTCCGGCCGAGTCCGTCGGTCAGAGCCCGGAGCCCACCCCGGAGGACCCGGCGCCGGCCGAGCTCCCGAAGCAGGACGCGGCCACCCTGCGCCTCGGGCCGCCGGCCACGCTGGGCAAGGACATCCCGGGCGCGAAGGGCGCCGACGGCGCGTATGTGATGTTCAACGGTGTCGGAGGCTCGGCCGGCTGGTCGGTCGACGTGCCCGAGGCCGGCGAGTACACGATGTTCATCACGTACAGCGTGCCCGGCAAGGATGCCAAGACATCGCTGACGATCAACAGTGGCCAGCCCCGTTCGATCAACATGTCGAACTTCGCGAAGGCCGCCGAGGGCGACTGGGCCAAGGGCTGGACCCACACCTACGCCTACGTGAACCTGGAGAAGGGCAAGAACGACCTCAAGATCTCCTGCGAGCAGGGCGATCAGTGCGAGGCGTACCTCGACCAGGTCTCGCTGAAGGCGGGCCAGGCCGGCTGAGTCCCCTCGGATGCCCGGCGCCCCTCAGGAGCCGAGCACCCGCAGAAAACCCGCCACCGTCCCGGTCATCGCCTCGCGAGCCGGGGCGAGGTATTTCCGGGGGTCGACGCCGCGTGGTTCGGCTTCCAGGCACATGCGGACAGTGCCGGTGAAGGCCGTGTTGAGGGCCGTGCCGATGTTGATCTTGACCATGCCGGAGGCGACGGCCGCGCGGATCTGCTCGTCGGGAACGCCGGAAGAGCCGTGGAGCACCAGCGGGACGGGCACGGTGGCGCGCAGGCGGGCGATCAGGTCGTGGTCCAGTGTGGCGGTGCGCTCGGTCATCGCGTGCGAGGAGCCGACGGCGACGGCCAGCGCGTCCACGCCGGTGTCGGCGACGTAGGCGGCCGCCTCGGCCGGGTCGGTCCGTACGCCGGGGGCATGCGCGTCCAAGGGGGCCTCGCCCTCCTTGCCGCCGACCTTTCCGAGCTCGGCCTCGACCCAGATGCCGCGCTCATGGCCCCAGCGCACGGCCGCTGCCGTGGCCGCGACGTTCTCGGCATACGGAAGCTTGGACGCGTCGAACATCACGGAGCCGAAGCCCGCCTCCTGGGCTGCGTGCAGCAGGCCGGTGGAGACCACATGGTCGAGGTGGAGGGCGAGCGGCGCGGAGGAGGCGCGGGCGACGGCTGCGGCGGCCGCGGCGATCGCGTCGAGGCGGCCGCCGCGGAATTTCACCGCGTTCTCCGAGATCTGCAGGATCGCGGGCATCCCTGCCTGTTCGGCCCCGGCGGCGATCGCCTCCGCGTGCTCCAGGGTGATCACGTTGAAGGCGGCGAGGCCGCGTCCGGCGGACGCGGCGGCACGGACGAGTTCACCGGTGCTGACGAGTGCCATGACGATCCCGATTCCCGGGCCGCGCGGGCCCGTTTGTGCGCGAGCGGAGGCGAATACGTGCCGCGGCCACGACGGCGTCGGCGCGGCGGTGTGCCTGAGGTGCGGGCGGCGGTGGCCCGACGGTGGGCCGTTCGCGCGCGGCGGGCACGGGGCGGGCGCTCGGCCGCCGGGCCGCAGAGGCCGGGCCACCGCGCCCGCCGCGGCTCACGCCGCGGCCGCGCGTTCGGTCACCGCGATCTGCGGGAGCAGGTTCTCGTATGCCGTCGCGTCGAACTCGCCCGCCGCAGGGGCCAGCACGGTCGCCGCCGACAGGGCCACCGCGCGGGACAGCCGCTCGGGCCACGGGAGTTGCTCGACCAGGCCCGACAGCAGGCCGGCCACGGCCGAATCGCCCGCACCGGTCGGGTTGCCCTTGACGGTGGCCGGCGGGATGGCCTGCCAGACGGTGTCCGGCGTGGCCGCGAGCAGCCCGTCCGGGCCGAGGGAGGCAACGACGGTGTGGGCGCCTCGGCGGCGGGCGTCGTGGGCCGCGCGCCGGGGCTCGCGGGAGCCGGTGAGCTGGGCCAGTTCGTCGGCGTTCGGCTTGACCAGGTCGGGGCGGGCGGCGATGCCGCGGCGCAGCGGTTCGCCACTGGTGTCCAGCAGCACCGGGACGCCCGCCGTGCGGGCGCGGCGCACGAGTTCGGCGTACGCGCCGACGTGGATGCCGGGCGGCAGGCTGCCGCACAGGGCGACGGCGCCGGCCCGGCCCAGCAGCGCGGTGTACATGTCGAGGAACGCGGTCCACTCGTCGGCGGTGACTGCGGGGCCGGGTTCGTTCAGCTGCGTGGTGTTGCCGGTGGAGGTGTCCACGACGGCGAGAGTGCGCCGCGTGTTCCCGGCGATCGGCACCAGCGCGTCCTGTACCGGCAGAGGGGCCAGCAGATCCCGCAGTACGGCCCCGACCGGGCCGCCCGCGAAGCCGGTGACGACCGCCTCGTGGCCGAGCGCGGTCAGTACCCGGGCGACGTTCAGCCCCTTGCCGCCGGGCCGTTCGCGTACCTCGCCGACCCGGTGGCTGGCATGCGGGGTGAGGGCTGCGACCTGGTAGGTGATGTCGAGGGCGGCGTTGAGCGTCACCGTAAGGATCACCCGCCGACACCCCCAGGAAACGCGTTCGCCGTGCTCGTACGGGCCCTGATCATGCCAAACGGAAGGCGGTTGGCCCAGACCCCGGTGCCGGCCACGCAGCAAGTGGGGCCATCCACGTGGAAACCGGAGCACGACAGCAACCACCGACGGCCCCTGCCGTGGTGAACCACGGCGCCGTCGGGCCGTGGTCCTCCACGAGGGCGTTCGGGGCCAACCCCGTGGAAACCACAACGTCACAGCAACGTCAACGGCTCCTGCCCCGGTGAACCACCACCTCGTTGCGCACCCACTTTCCCTTGCGCATCACGCCCTTCAGTCTGAACCCGGCGTCCAGGACCACCAGGTCCGCGTCCTTGCCCGGCTCCAGCGAGCCGACCGTGTCGTACAGGCCGAGCAGCCTCGCCGGGTTGGCGGAGATGGCGCGGACGACGTCCTCGACCGGGATGCGGTCGACGGTGACGGCCCGCTTGAAGGCGGTGTCCAGAGTGAGCGTCGATCCGGCGATCGAGCCGCCCTCCACGAGCCGGGCCACCCCGTCCGTGACGTCGACCGCGAGCGGTCCGAGCTCGTAGCGGCCGTCGCCGAAGCCCGCGGCGTCCATGGCGTCGGTGATGAACGCGACCCGGTCCGCGCCCGCGCGGTGGAAGGCGAGTTCGAGAGCGGCGGGGTGCAGATGGGTGCCGTCGTTGATGAGCTCGACGGTGATCCGCTCGTCCTCGAGCAGCGCCGCGACCGGTCCCGGCGCGCGGTGCCCGAGGGCGGGCATGGCGTTGAAGAGGTGGGTGGCGACGGTCGCGCCCGCGTCGATCGCCTCGAGGGTCTGCTCGTACGTCGCGTCCGTGTGCCCGATCGCGGCGATCACACCGTGCTCGGAGAGCAGCCGCACGGAGTCGATGCCGCCGGGCAGTTCGGTGGCGAGGGTGACCATCTTGGCGGTGCCGCGCGCCGCGTCGATGAGCTTTCGGACCTCGGCGGGGTCGGGGTCGCGCAGCAGGTCCTCGCTGTGTGCGCCCTTGCGGCACGGCGAGATGAACGGCCCCTCGAAGTGGATGCCCGCCAGGTCGCCCTGCTCGACGAGTTCGGACAGGAATCCGGCCCTGTGGGCGAGGAAGTCCATCTCGCCGGTGACGGTGGAGGCGACGAGGGTGGTGGTGCCGTGCTCGCGGTGGGTGTGTACTCCTCGCAGCACGTCCTCGGTGGTGCCGGAGGTGAAGGAGGCACCGCCGCCGCCGTGGTTGTGGAGGTCGACGAAGCCGGGGACGACCCAGTGCCCTGACAGATCGAGGGCGGGTGCGTCGGCCGGTGCGGAGCCGACGATCTTCGTGCCCTCGATGACGACCCGTCCGTTGTCGACGGTCCCGGTCGGCAGCACGACCCGGGCTCCGGCGAGAACTGTGGCTGTGGCGCGAGCGGCCATCAGGCGGATACCTCCGTGGCGAGTAGATCCCAGGCGAGCAGCCCTGCGCCCAGGCATCCGGCGGTGTCCCCGAGGGCCGCCGGGACGATGGCGGGCAGCTTCTGGAACGTCACACGCTCCTCGACCGCGGCCCGAAGGGGTGTGAACAAGGTTTCCCCTGCCTCGGCGAGCCCGCCACCGATGATCAGAGTGCGCGGGTCCAGCAGGGTGAGCGCGGTGACCAGCCCGTCGGCGAGCGCGGCCACGGCCTCCTGCCAGACCTCCAGGGCCGCCGGATCGCCTGATTCGACGGCCTTCGCGCAGTCGGCGGCGTCCGCCTCCGCGTCGCCGGATGCGGTGGCCCAGGCGCGGGTGACCGCGGAGGCGGAGGCGAGGGTCTCCAGGCACCCGTACTGCCCGCAGCCGCAGGCAGGTCCGCCGGGCCGTACGACGATGTGGCCGATCTCGCCCGCGCAGCCGTGCGCACCGGCCTCGATGACGCCCGCGATGCCGATGGCTCCGGCGATTCCGGTGCCGAGCGGCACGAACAGGAACCGGTCGGTGCCCCTGCCGGCTCCTATGCGGCCCTCGGCGAGCCCGCCGGTGCGTACGTCGTGGCCCAGGGCGACGGGTGCGCCGCCGAGCCGCTCGGCGAGCAGGGCGCGCAGGGGTACATCGCGCCAGCCGAGGTTCGCGGCGTAGACGGCGATGCCGTTCTCGGCGTCGACGATGCCGGGGACCGCGACTCCGGCGGCCCGGGCGGTCGTGCCGAGGTGCTCGGTGCCGTAGGCGCGCAGGTCGGCGGCGAAGCCGAGGATGGACTCGACGACGGCGTCCGGTCCACGGTCGCGCCCGGTCGCGCGCCGTGCCTCGTACAGCAGCGTCCCGTCCGCCCCGACGAGGGCAGCTTTCATCCCGGTGCCGCCCACATCGAGGGCGATGACGTGTCTCACGAGGACAGTCTCGCGTGCGGACCAGAATAGGTCTAGTCCACTGTGCGAGATTGTTGACGCTGCATACAAACGGCCTAACGGCGGTGGCGGCCCGGCCCCGGGCCGTACACGGGGGCGGACGGCTCCCGAGGACAGGCGTCGGGCTGGTTCGAGGCCCGACGCCTGTCGGCGGCATGGGGGTCTCCGCTTCCCGCTCCCGCCACCGGGGGCCTGCCCCGAGCCGCCTGTCGTCGTCCGTCAGCCGGAAAGGATCACGCTGCGCGTCAGGTTGCGCGGGCGGTCGGGGTCGTGGCCCTGCGACTCCGCCAGCGTCACCGCGAGGCGCTGGGCGCGGACCAGGTCCGCCAGGGGGTCCGCATCCTGGCGGGCGACCAGCGTGCCGCCGACCTTGGCGACGTCCCCTGCCAGGCCCTCCGGGAGCGCGCCGAAGACCCACGCGACCCGGTTCGGGCCGGTGATGGAGATCGGGCCGTGGCGGTACTCCATCGCCGGGTACGACTCGGTCCACGCGCCCGCCGCCTCGCGCATCTTCAGGCCGGCCTCCAGTGCGAGCCCGTAGGTCCAGCCGCGGCCCAGGAACGTCCACTGTTCGGCGGCCACCACCGCCTCCGGCAGCGGCTCCGTGATCGCCAGCTCGGCGTCGACCGCGGCCTGGGCCACCGACTTCAGGCCCGGCAGGTCCCCGAGGCCCGCCCGCAGGAACGCCAGCGCCGTCGTGGCGAACCGGGTCTGCACCACCGACTCCTCGTCCGCCCAGTCCAGTACCGCCACCATGTCCGCCGCGTCCATCACCGGCGTCCTCGGGTCGGCCGTCAGCGCGAGGGTGGGCACCTTGCCCTTGAGCCGGGCCAGCAGCTCGAGGACCTCGGTCGTCGTGCCGGACCGGGTGATGGCGACCACCCGGTCGTACGAACGGCCCGCCGGGAACTCCGAGGCGGGGAACGCGTCCGTCTCCCCGAGCCCGGCCGCCTCCCGCAGCGCGGCATAGGCGATGGCCATGAACCACGAGGTGCCGCAGCCGGTGACGGCGACGCGCTCACCCGGCTGCGGCAGACCCTCGAAGGCCGTGGCAGTCTCGGCCGCTCGGCGCCAGCAGGCGGGCTGGGTGGCTATCTCTGCTGCGGTACGGGACATGCGGCATGGCTCCTCGCGACGTACGACTCGGGACCGGCACCGACCACTTCGTGCCGGGATGTGCATAGCAGCCCGTTCGAGGGGCCTGCAACGCGACGGCGTTGCGAAAGTGATACCCGCATTGGTGTAGACCTCATGCCCACCATGGGAGAATCATCGCTCATCTCGCAGGACGTCGCGAGGGACGACCGGGACGTACGACCAACCGACAGCAGAGGGTGGGGAGAGCTGTGCAGCGGCGCTTCTTGGGTCTCGCCGCGGCAGCCGCGGCACTCGCAATGACGATCTCGCTCTCGGGCTGTGGCAGCTCCGGCGGCTCGGGAGGTGAGGTCACCCTCAAGCTCGTGGCCGCCGACTACGACGTCGCCGGAGGCGAGAGCAGCAAGAAGTACTGGGCCGATCTGACGGCCGCCTTCACGGCCCAGAACCCCGGGATCAAGGTCGAGGTCCAGGTCGAGTCCTGGAACGACGTCGACCGCAAGGTCGCCGAGATGGTCAAGGCGGGCAACGCTCCCGACATCGCCCAGATCGGTGCCTACGCCGACTACGCGGCGGCCGACAAGCTCTACTCCGCCGACCAGCTGCTCTCCGTACCCGTGCAGGCCAACTTCCTCACCCCGCTCGTCGACGCGGGCGAGCAGAAGCGCGTCCAGTACGGGCTTCCGTTCGTCGCCTCGACCCGGCTGCTCTTCTACAACAAGAAGCTGTTCGCCCAGGCAGGGATCACCGAGAGCCCCAGGACCTGGGACGATCTCAGGACCGATGCGCAGAAGCTGAAGGCGAACACCGACGTCCCGTACCCCTTCGCGCTGCCGCTCGGGCCGGAGGAGGCCCAGGCCGAGACCATGATGTGGCTGCTCAGCGGCGGCAGCGACGGGTACACCGACGCGGTCGGCAGCTACGCGATCGACGCGCAGGCGAACGTCGACACATTCGACTGGCTGAAGAGCAACCTCGTCGACGCGAAACTCACCGGGCCCGTCCCGCCCGCCGAACTCAACCGCAAGGACGCCTTCGCCGCGTTCACGCGCGGCGAGGTCGGCATGCTCAACGGCCACCCGTCGCTGATGCAGGCCGCCGAGAAGGAGGGCATCGACGTCGGCAAGGTCGCGCTGCCCGGCCGCAGCGGCAAGGCCAAGGCGGCGATGGGCGTGGCCGACTGGATCATGGGCTTCAAGGAGAGCGGCCACCGGGCCGAGATCGGCAAGTTCCTCGACTTCGTCTTCAGCGACAAGAACGTCCTCGACTTCGCCGGCCAGAACGACCTGCTGCCCGTGACGGTCTCCGCCTCCGAGGCGATGGAGGACGATCCGCAGCACAAGGACCTCAAGGCGTTCCTGCGGGAGCTGCCGGCGTCGATGCTGCCGCCCGTGGGGAAGACGTCATGGGCGTCGGCCAGCGAGAACATCAAGAAGAACATCGGCAGGGCGGTCGAGCCGGGCGGCAGCCCGGAGGCGGTGCTGGGCCGGATACAGCGCGATGCGAAGGCGGCGGAGGCCGCGGAGTAGGCCTGCGGAGGCCGTGATCCGGCGTGCGGGCCGCTACGGCCGCGTCGCACGAGGTCGACCGAGTGGGCGGCCTCGCGGCTGCTCGGATGGGGCGGTGGTGCGGCTGCCGGGCGCGGCCTGCACGCGGTGGCCCGTGCCGTGCCCTGCCGCGCCTCCGGCCTCGTGGCCCGAACTGTCTGCGGCGCCCCGGGGACTTCCTCGCCCGGACGCGATACGGCGGTCCGCCCGACGTCCCCCGCCGCCGACCTCTCCGGTCGGCGCGTGGCCGGGTGCCGTAGGGATGCGGCGGGACACCCCGGGCGTCGGCGGGCGCCGATAGGTTGGATCGTATGACCGACGACCAGGTGCTTTCCGAGCGTGAACGGGCCGTCCTGGGCATGGAGCAGCGCTCCTGGTCCGGAGCGGGCGCGAAGGAGCGGGCGATAAGGGAGCAGCTCGGCATCTCCCCGGTGCGCTACTACCAGCTCCTCAACGCGCTCCTCGACGACGAGCGTGCGCTCGCGCACGATCCCGTCACTGTCAACCGACTGCGCCGTGTCAGGGACGCCAGGAGAAGTCGCCGATAGGGTCGGACCATGGGCTCCCCGTACGCGCACCCTCTGCCGACGCCGTCCACCCCTGCCGGTCGTGACGGCCTCGCGGCACTCCTCGCCCGGCCCACCAGGGCCGTGATCGCCCTCGACTTCGACGGCACGCTCGCCGAGATCGTGCCCGACCCCGAACAGGCCCGGGCCCACCCGGGCGCCGTCCCCGCACTCGCCGCGCTCGCGCCACGGGTGGCCTCCGTGGCCGTGGTCACCGGCCGCCCCGCCGGAGTCGCCGTGCGCTACGGCGGCTTTGCCGGGGTGGCGGGCCTGGACCATCTCGTCGTCCTCGGCCACTACGGCGCCGAGCGCTGGGACGCGGTCACCGGCACCGTCCACGCCCCCGCCCCGAACCCCGGCGTCGCCGCGGCCCGCGCCGAGCTTCCCGGCCTCCTCGACGAGGTCGGGGCCTGGAAGGGCACCTGGGTCGAGGAGAAGGGCCAGGCCGTCGCCGTCCACACGCGCCGCGCCACCGACCCGCAGGCCGCCTTCGAGGCCCTGCGTGAACCGCTCGCGGCCCTCGCCGACCGCCACGGCCTGATCATGGAACCGGGCCGGATGGTCCTGGAACTGCGCCCGCCCGGCATGGACAAGGGAATGGCGCTGGCCGAGTACGTACGGGAGGTGAACGCCGAGGTTGTCCTCTACGCGGGCGACGACCTGGGTGACCTCCCCGCGTTCGGAGTGGTGGAGAAACTCCGCTCGGACGGCGTCCCAGGACTGCTGGTCTGCAGCGGCAGCAACGAGGTGACCGAACTGGCCGACCGCGCGGATCTGCTGCTGCCGGGCCCGCCGGCGGTGGTGGAGTTCCTGGCGGCGCTGGCGCAGCGGCTGTAGGGCGGGCACCGGGAGCCGCGGGCTGCGACAGGGTCGTGGTCGGCGGCCCGCGCCGAGCACGGGGATCGCAGCGCCCGTCCCGCGCCGGGGCCGGGCCGGGCGGGCTTCTGCGTTGTCGTGCTCCGGGGAACTCCCCGTCGCAGGTCGGGTGGGCTAGGCGGTGGTGCCGCGCAGTGCGTTCAGCTGGTCCAGGAACCACTGCTTCGGCGGCAGCGCCGTCGCCGCCGCCGCGAGCCGCTTGGTGCGTTCGGCCCGTTCCGTGTCCGGCATGGTCAGGGCCTCGTGCAGCGCGGTCGCCGTGCCCGTCACGTCGTACGGGTTGACGGTGATCGCGTCGTCGCCGAGCTCGTCGTACGCGCCCGCCTCACGCGAGAGCACCAGCGCGCAGCCGTTGTCGGAGACGATCGGGACCTCTTTGGCGACCAGGTTCATGCCGTCCCTGATCGGGTTGACCAGGGCGACGTCCGCCAGGCGGTAGGCGGCCAGGGAGCGGGCGAAGTCGTCCTTGACGTGCACGACGACCGGAGTCCAGCCGGCCGTCCCGAACCGGGCGTTGATCTCGTCGGCGAGCCGGGAGACCTCGGCGGTGTAGTCCCGGTAGACCGCGAGGTCCTGGCGCGAGGGGTAGGCGAGCGCGATGTGCACGACCCGTTCCCGCCACTCGGAGTGCTCCTCCAGCAGCTCCCGGTAGGCCAGAAGCCCGCGCACGATGTTCTTGGACAGCTCCGTGCGGTCGACTCGGACGATCGTCTTCCGGTCGCCGTCGCCGCCGATCTGCTCGTGCAGCTGCGCCATACGGTCTCCCACATCGGGCCGGTGTGCGCGCTCCCGCAGGAAGTCCGCGTCCGCGCCGAGGCCGTGCACCCCGAGCCGGGTGGCGCCCGTTCCTCCCACCACCTGTTCGCAGCAGCCCCGGAAGGCGGCCGCCCACCGCGCGGTCAGGAACCCCAGCCGGTCGGCGCCCAGCATTCCCCGCAGCAGCTGCCGCGCGATGTCGTCGGGCAGCATCCGGAAGTATTCGGCCGGCGCCCACGGCGTGTGCGAGAAGTGCCCGATCCGCAGGTCGGGACGCAGCTCGCGGAGCATCCCGGGCACCAGCGCCAGGTGGTAGTCCTGCACCAGCACCGACGCCCCGTCCGCGGCCTGTGCCGCCAGTGCCTCGGCGAACGCCCGGTTGTACGTCTCGTACGCCGCCCACTGCCGCCGGAACTCCTTGTCGAAGACCGGCTCCAGCGGGGTCTGGTACAGCATGTGGTTGACGAACCACAGCACCGAGTTGGCGATGCCGTTGTACGCGTCGGCGTGCACGGCGGCGTCGATGTCGAGCATCCGCACACCGGGTTCGCCCACCCCGCGCCGTACGGCCTCGCGGTCGCCCTCGCTCAGGGCCGCGCACACCCATAGGGACTGCGCCTCGGAGCCGATGGCCGACAGGCCGGAGACCAGGCCCCCGCCACCGCGGCGGGCGTCGAGTCCGCCGCTGTCGTTCACCGTGTACGAGACGGGGCCGCGGTTGGAGGCGACCAGGATCTGGGCAACGTGCTCACGCTCGGAGACCATGTGCCGAACTTAGCCCGTCCCGCGAACCCTCAAACGTGCGTACGGTCTCCTCGGCCTGTCTCAGCCGGTTTCAGTGCCTGCGGCGGCCGCGCGACGCGGCGACGGCGACCACGCCCGCCGCCGACAGGCTCAGCGCCACCCCGCCCATCAGCCACAGCTGCTCGGTCGTGGCCCCGGTGCGGGCCATCTCGCCGGGGTGGACCTGTACCTGCCGGAGGGAGGGGTCCGGCCCCACGGTGTCCGCGGTCCTTGCCCCGGCCGCGACGGCTGCCCCGGCCGCGGGGCCGAGCACCGTCGCGGCCGTGACCGTCAGGGCCGCGACGAGCTGACTGCCGGCCCTGCGGATCCTGCCGCGCGTGCCATGCCTGCCGTAGGTGCCGAGCCCGCCGTACGGGCCGAGCCTGCCATTCCTGTCATATTGAGCGCCCATAAGTGCGAAATTTAGACAAGATGCCCGACTGTTCCGGGTTACGCCGCGCGACGCGCCGCATACTCACCGATCTCGCGCATCGGCGGCCGTTCCTCCGTGTCCACCCAGTACGTACGCGGCTCGAACCCCGCCTCGCCCCGCTCGAACTGCGTCAGCGCCGGCCGCACCAAGTGTCCGCGTGACAGTCGCAGTTGGGCCGTGCGGTAGATCGCCGCCGCCATTCTGCCCAGCGCCTGTCCGTCCTGGTGACGGTGCTTGCGCGAGCCGACGTCCACCTGTGCGAGCGCATCCAGGCCCACCGTGTGCAGCGCGTCCACCAGCAGCCCCAGCTCCACCCCGTAACCGACCGGGAACGGCAGTCGCTCCAGCAGCGAGCGCCGCGCCGCGTACTCGCCGCCCAGCGGCTGGACGAACCCGGCCAGCTGCGGCCAGTGCAGGTTCAGCAGCGGCCGCGCGACCAGCTCCGTCACCCGCCCGCCCTGACCGGGCTCCGCGCCGAGCGGCCGGTCGTACATCGCCTTGACGAACTGCACCTCGGGGTCGGTCAGCAGCGGCCCCACGGTCCCGGAGACGAAGTCGGCCGAGAAGTCCCGCAGATCCGCGTCGACGAAGCAGACGATGTCTCCGCTGGTCACCATCAGTGACCGCCACAGAACCTCGCCCTTGCCCGGCACGGCCGGTATCCGCGGCAGGATCGCGTCCCGGTGGACCACCCGCGCGCCGGCCGCCGCGGCCACCTCGGCCGTACGGTCGCTCGAGCCCGAGTCGATGACCACCAGTTCGTCGACGAGCGGCACCGTCTCCATCAGCTCGCGCCGGATCACCGTGACGATGTCACCGACCGTCGCCTCCTCGTCCAGCGCTGGGAGCACCACACTCACCGACGTTCCGCGCCCGGCCTTGGCCGCCACCAGTTGGTTCAGCGTGCGATCGGCCGCCGCCCAGGAACGCCTGCTCAGCCAGCGCTCCACCTCATCGAGCACGTGCGCGTCTCCTTGACTTCCGGTCGGGTGATCCATCTCGCTGTTCGGACGACTATCTCAACCCTCCATGCCTTCGGTTACAGTCTTGAACAACGCAGATGACCGTCGCATGCCGGGGTCGTCTCGCCGACAATCGAATACCGCTCATCCAGAGGGGCAGAGGGAACGGCCCGTTGAAGCCCCGGCAACCCTCCCGCCGACCGCGAGGTCACGGTGGGGAAGGTGCCAATTCCGTCTCGTGGCGAGATGCGTCACGAGGAAGATGAGGAGAAAGGGCCTCGCCACCATGGCTGCGCAGACTGTCGCAAGCACCACCACCCCCGTGAACCTCGGACCCGCCGCCGCACTCTCGTGCCGCGAATGCGGAGAGCGTTTCGAGCTCGGCCCCATCTTCGCCTGCGCCTCCTGTTTCGGGCCGCTCGAAGTCGCCTACGACCTGCCGAGCGGCGACCCCGAGGCCCTGCGCAAGCAGATCGAGGCGGGCCCGGACAACATCTGGCGCTACGCGCCGCTGCTGCCCGTCCCCGTCGACGTGGCCGACAAGCCGAACATCAACCCCGGCTTCACCAAGCTCGTCAAGGCCGACAACCTCGCCCGTGAACTGGGCGTCACCGGCGGCCTGTACGTCAAGGACGACTCCGGCAACCCGACGCACTCCTTCAAGGACCGCGTCGTCGCGATCGCCGTCGAGGCCGCCCGTGCCTTCGGCTTCACCACCCTGTCCTGCTCCTCCACCGGCAACCTCGCCGGCGCCGTCGGCGCGGCCGCCGCCCGGGCCGGCTTCCGCTCCTGCGTGTTCATCCCGCACGACCTGGAGCAGGGCAAGGTCGTCATGGCCGCGGTGTACGGCGGCGAACTGGTCGGCATCGAGGGCAACTACGACGACGTCAACCGCTTCTGCTCCGAGCTCATCGGCGACCCGCTCGGCGAGGGCTGGGGCTTCGTCAACGTCAACCTGCGCCCGTACTACGGCGAGGGCTCCAAGACGCTCGCGTACGAGATCTGCGAGCAGCTCGGCTGGCGGCTGCCCGACCAGATCGTGATCCCGATCGCCTCCGGGTCGCAGCTCACCAAGATCGACAAGGGTCTGCAGGAGCTCATCAAGCTCGGTCTCGTCGAGGACAGGCCCTACAAGATCTTCGGCGCCCAGGCCGAGGGCTGCTCGCCCGTGTCCACCGCGTTCAAGGCCGGCCACGACGTCGTACGCCCGCAGAAGCCGAACACCATCGCGAAGTCGCTGGCCATCGGCAATCCGGCGGACGGCCCGTACGTCCTGGACATCGCCCGCCGCACCGGGGGCGCGGTCGAGGACGTCGACGACGAGCAGATCGTCGACGCGATCAAGCTGCTGGCGCGCACGGAGGGCATCTTCGCCGAGACCGCGGGTGGCGTGACCGTGGGTGTCACCCGGAAGCTGATCGAGCAGGGTGTGCTCGACCCGGCGCTCACCACCGTCGTGCTCAACACAGGCGACGGCCTCAAGACGCTGGACGCTGTCGCTCCGACCACCGGCCCGACCGCGACGATCCGCCCGAGCCTGGACGCGTTCCGCGACGCCGGCCTGGCCGGCTGAACTACCGAGAGAGGCAGCACACCATGAGCGTCAATGTCCGCATCCCCACCATCCTTCGCACGTACACGGGTGGCCAGGCCGAGGTCCCGGCCGAGGGCGCGACCCTCTCGGAGGTCATCGCGGATCTGGAGAAGAACCATGCGGGCATCGCGGCCCGGGTCCTGGACGACCAGGGCAAGCTGCGCCGCTTCGTCAACGTCTACGTGAACGACGACGACGTGCGCTTCGAGCAGGGCCTGGAGACGGCGACGCCGGACGGTGCGGGAGTTTCCATCATCCCCGCGGTCGCCGGCGGCTGACCTACCTCGAATTACCCAGAGTAACCAGAATTGCCCCCTCCGCGGAAGAAACGGAGGGGGCAATTCTGCATGGTTGAGCGCGGTAGAGTTGGGGAAGCCCCCGCCGCCGCCTGTGCCGCTCGCATATGAGAATGCGCCGCGAGGCGACAAGAAACAGCCAAAGTGCGCGATCGAAATGCGCCATTGACGCCATTTGTCGGGCCCGACTTGCCCCGGAATTCACAGAATTCACATAAATCATCCGTTCGCGGCTGCTCAGATTTCTCGTCCGACTGACCTGTTGCAGAGGGCAGTTGGGCAGATACATTCAGCCGCGGTCGACGCGTTCCGGCGCACGCCCCTCCTGTCGGGGCGGTAGGTCTGACCCGGGTCCGCGAGGTGCGGTCCTGCGCAAGGGCCAGTAATAGGGGAGTTAGGCATGGCTCAGGGCACCGTCAAGTGGTTCAACGCGGAGAAGGGCTACGGCTTCATCGCGGTCGACGGTGGTGCGGATGTTTTCGTCCACTACAGCGCGATCCAGATGGATGGGTACCGCACCCTTGAAGAGGGTCAGCGAGTCGAGTTCGAGATCTCGCAGGGCCAGAAGGGTCCGCAGGCGGACATGGTCAAGCTCGCCGTCTGATCCAGGCGCGATCGGCCACCGACGCACTCACTCCGAGGGGCCCGCATCCCACCCAGGGATGCGGGCCCCTCGTGCGTCTCCGCGCATGTCGGTGATCCGTTCCTGATCCGTTCGCCAACCGGTTCGCATCCGTGAGAGGCGCTTGCACTCTCCATGGTCGAGTGCTAATCATTGGCGTTAGCACTCTGACAGTGAGAGTGACAACGAGGACCGGGTCGGTGAGGTCCGCAGGCCGGGTGGGGCAAGGAACCACACGGCATGCAGGCCGTCCGTCGCGGGCGCCAGCGCGGTCCGGAGCAATCCACCCCAGTCCGGGAGGACCACTTCACATGGCCAAGATCATCGCGTTCGACGAGGAGGCACGGCGCGGTCTCGAGCGCGGGATGAACCAGCTCGCCGACGCCGTCAAGGTCACCCTTGGCCCCAAGGGCCGGAACGTCGTCCTCGAGAAGAAGTGGGGCGCCCCCACGATCACCAACGATGGTGTTTCCATCGCCAAGGAGATCGAGCTCGAGGACCCGTACGAGAAGATCGGCGCCGAGCTGGTCAAGGAAGTCGCCAAGAAGACGGACGACGTCGCCGGCGACGGTACGACCACCGCGACCGTTCTCGCCCAGGCGCTCGTCCGTGAGGGCCTGCGCAACGTGGCCGCCGGTGCCAACCCGATGGCCCTGAAGCGCGGTATCGAGAAGGCCGTCGAGGCCGTCTCCGGTGCCCTGCTCGAGCAGGCCAAGGACGTGGAGACCAAGGAGCAGATCGCTTCCACCGCCTCCATCTCCGCCGCCGACACCCAGATCGGCGAGCTCATCGCCGAGGCGATGGACAAGGTCGGCAAGGAAGGCGTCATCACCGTCGAGGAGTCCCAGACCTTCGGTCTGGAGCTGGAGCTCACCGAGGGTATGCGCTTCGACAAGGGCTACATCTCGGCGTACTTCGCCACCGACATGGAGCGTATGGAGGCCGTCCTCGACGACCCGTACATCCTGATCGTCAACTCGAAGATCAGCTCGGTCAAGGACCTGCTGCCGCTCCTCGAGAAGGTCATGCAGTCCGGCAAGCCGCTGCTGATCATCGCCGAGGACGTCGAGGGCGAGGCCCTGTCGACCCTGGTCGTCAACAAGATCCGTGGCACCTTCAAGTCCGTCGCCGTCAAGGCTCCGGGCTTCGGTGACCGTCGTAAGGCCATGCTGAACGACATCGCCATCCTCACCGGCGGCACGGTCATCTCCGAGGAGGTCGGTCTCAAGCTCGAGAACGCGAGCCTGGACCTCCTGGGCCGCGCCCGCAAGATCGTCGTCACCAAGGACGAGACGACGATCGTCGACGGTGCCGGTGAGAGCGACCAGGTTCAGGGCCGCGTCAACCAGATCCGCGCCGAGATCGAGAACTCGGACTCGGACTACGACCGCGAGAAGCTCCAGGAGCGCCTCGCGAAGCTGGCCGGCGGCGTGGCCGTCATCAAGGCCGGCGCCGCGACCGAGGTCGAGCTCAAGGAGCGCAAGCACCGCATCGAGGACGCGGTGCGCAACGCCAAGGCCGCTGTCGAGGAGGGCATCGTCGCCGGTGGTGGCGTGGCTCTCATCCAGGCTTCCTCGGTCTTCGAGAAGCTCGACCTCGACGGTGACGAGGCGACCGGCGCCAACGCCGTGAAGCTCGCGCTCGAGGCCCCGCTGAAGCAGATCGCCGTCAACGGTGGTCTCGAAGGCGGCGTCGTTGTGGAGAAGGTGCGCAACCTGCCCGTCGGCCACGGTCTGAACGCCGCGACCGGCGAGTACGTCGACATGATCGCCGAGGGCATCATCGACCCCGCGAAGGTGACCCGCTCTGCCCTGCAGAACGCGGCCTCCATCGCGGCGCTGTTCCTCACCACCGAGGCCGTCATCGCCGACAAGCCGGAGAAGGCCGCCGCGCCTGCCGGTGGCGGCATGCCGGGCGGTGACATGGACTTCTGATCGGCCTGTTGGTTGATCAACCGTCCTGACCGAGGGCGGCACCCCACTCCCAGGGGGTGCCGCCTTCGGGCGTTTCCCGGGCCCGGAAGTGCCCCGGTACCGGGAGCCTGTGGGGCCCGTAAGGGTGGGGCAATCCCCCCTGCGAAGAGGGCAGTTGGCTCCGGTGGGGTGGGCGCGGGATTCCGCGAGGGTCTTCCCATGCGAATCATGCGAACCCTTCGCCGTCAGCCCGTCATCACCCTCGCTCTCACCCTCCCGGCTCTCGCGACCGCGCTGGTCGCCCTCCCCGCACCCGCCACGGCAACCGAGCCGACGGCCACGGCAATTCAGTGGGGACCCTGCCCCGGCGCGGGGATCGATCCGCGCCAGGAGTGCGGCACGGTCTCCGTACCCCTCGAGTACGCCGACCCCGGCGGCCCGCAGATCTCCCTCGCCGTCTCCCGCCTCCGCAGCGAGACCCCCGGGGCGCGGCGCGGCACCCTGCTGCTGATCCCCGGTGGGCCGGGCAGCCCCGGTGTCGACCAGCCCTCCCGCCGCGGGAAGCGGCTCCCGCAGTCGGTGCGCGAGGCGTACGACGTCGTCAGCTTCGACCCGCGCGGTGTCGGCCGCTCCGCACCCGTCGACTGTGGACTGCCGCACGACGATCTCGCCATGGAACGTCTGCGCCCATGGCCCGCGCCCGACGGATCGATCGACCGGAACATCGCCACCGCCCGCCGACTCTCCGACACCTGCGCCGCGAACGGCGGAGAGGTACTGCGCACCCTCAGCACCCGCAACGAGGCCCGCGACATCGATCGCATCCGCCAGGCGCCAGGGGAGCGGAAACTGTCGGCGTGGGGCGTCTCGTACGGCACCTACGTCGGCGCCGTCTACGCGCAGATGTTCCCGCACCGCACCGACCGCTGGGTTCTCGACAGTAACGACGACCCGGACCCGAGGCGGTGGCACGCAGGTGGCTGGCGAACTACGCGATCGGCGTCGAGGACGCCCTCCCCGGCTTCGCCGACTGGGCCGCCGATCCGGACAACCCCGACCGCCTGGCCGCCACCGCCGCCGAGGTCCGGCCGCTGTTCCTCGCACTCGCCGCGCGTCTGGACCGGGAACCGATCCCGTGGCCGGACGCCAACCCCGAGCAGCTCAACGGCAATGTGCTGCGCCAGACGCTGCTGGACAGCCTCTACTCCAAGGACCGCTTCCCGTCCCTGGCCCGCCTGATCACTGCGGCCCGGACCGGCGCGCCGCTGCCGCCCGCGAGCACGGTCCCGGACGCCGTCATGCAGAACACGGTCGCCTCCTCGGCCGCGACGATCTGCAACGACGTGGACGCCTGGCACGAGCGGGAACAGACGGAGTACGAGAAGGACGTGGCCAAGAGCCGTGAGCGCCACCCGCTGACGGCCGGTATGCCGGTGAACGTGATGCCGTGCGTCTTCTGGCACGGCGGGCCCCAGGAACCCCCGGTCCGCATCACCCCGGACGGTGGCCCGTCCAACGTGCTGATGATCCAGAACGAGCGGGACGTCGCCACGCCGCTGGCCGGCGCGAGGAAGATGCGGGCGGCGTTCGGCGACCGGGCCAGGATGGTGACGGTCGACGCGATGGGCCACGGCTCCTACCGCGCAGGCGGCAACGAGTGCGGGGACGCATGGGTGACCGGCTTCCTGCTCACGGGACAGCGCCCGGCACACGACCGGTACTGCGCCTCCTGACCGTCGACAGGGCCTTCAGCGAGGGCTGCGGACCCATTCTCATGTGGCGTCGTGCTCAAGGCAGTTGAATGTCCCCTGGAAGATCGGAAGCAGACTCCGGGAAGGAAGTCGGCGTGACGTTCGGGGGACAGGGTCCGTACCGCCCGCCATGGCCGCCCAACGGGGCACCGCCGCCGCCCTACGGCCCGCCCGTGCCACTGTGGCGGCGGCTGCGTGAGGACGAGTGGCCGCCGCTGAGGGAGGTGCTGGGACACGGGCGCCGGATCCACGGCTGCGTGTGGGCGATGCTCCTGTTGTGCGTATGGCCCGCCCTGTTCCTCCTGGTGGCCTACCCGCTGGCCCGCTCGGCCCGGAGGAAGGCCCGGGCGGTGTTTCCCGTGCACAGCCATCGCCGTATCCAGGACCCGGAAGTGATGCGCGTACAAAAGGTCCGGGCCTGGACAGCGCTGGGCGCATCCTGCGTGATCATGGTGGCGTACGGCACGTCCGCGGACTGGCAGCAGGCCCAGGACCAGGTCCTCTTCCGGCTGGCGATCACCCCATGGCTGCTGCTCCTCACAGCGCCCGCGGTGATCGCGATCCTGTTCCGCCTCGCGCCGCCGTCCGCGCGACCGGTCATGCGTGCGCGACTGCGCCCGGCGGTTCGTTCGGTGCTCTGGTACTTCGGCGCCTTCACGGCCGTGCCGATCCTGTTCGCCGGCGTCATGCTCCTCAGCAGGTACCTTCGGGACGGCGTGCTCGACACCTTGATCTCGTTCGCGCTGCTCCTGCCGATCCTGTGGGTCACGTTCTTCGTGGGGTTCGCCTCCGCCACGGTCGTCCGCACCGCGTTCAACACCGCCGATGTGCACGCGGTGCTCCCGGCCCTGCTCACCGGCGTGCTGGTGTGGGAGCTGGCGGCCATCAATCTGTCCATGGCCGGACCGCCTCCGGGCCCACCCCTGATCCAGATCTGCGCCATCCTCGGAGGCCCGGCATCGGTGACGGCAGTGGCGTGGTGGGAGATCGTCCGCCTGCGTACGCGGTACGGCGTGACCTTGCGGAGCTGAACTCCCGGCGGGACCGGGCTCGGCGACGGCCGATAATCCGTAGCCGCGCGATCGTGCCGGTGCCTACCGTCCGGATCATGCTGCCCTTGGTGGAAACCGATGAACAGTGGGACGGGATCGTCCCTACGAGACGGTGATGCGCCCCGGAGCGCAGGCCCTCCCACGGGAGCCGCAGCCGCTCTGTTGCACACCGAGTTCATGCGCCGGCACCTGATCGTCGACCCCAACGGCCGGCGTCTGACGGGCCTGTTCGACTTCGAGCCCGCGATGATCGGCCACCGGGCGTACGACTTCGTGGCCGTGGGCCTGTTCGTCACGCGCGGCGACCCGAAACTGCTGGGCCGGCTGCTCGCGGCGTACGGCCACATCTTCGACCCTTCCGAGCTGCTCGCGTACACGCTGCTGCGTGTGTACAGCAACCTGCCCCGGTACCTGCGGGAGCTGCCCGCGCCGCCCTTCCGGACGCTGGAGTCGCTCGCGCAGACGTGGTTCCGGGCAGCCTGACCGAACAGGTCACCCCATCGTCAACGGCAGCGTGAACCATGTGGTCTTCCCGTCGTCGGTGGGGCGTGTCCCCCAGTCGCCCGCAAGGGTGTCGACAAGGATGAGTCCTCGTCCGGACTCGTCGTCGTCGGCGGCCAGCCGCGGCTGGGGCGGATGGTGGCTGTGGTCGCTCACCTCGACGGTGACTTCACTGCTGTCACGCCGCACATGCAGACGGACCGGGCCCTGGCCGTGCCGAATGGCATTCGTGACCACCTCGGACACCAGCAACTGTGCGTCATCGGCGAGCCCGTCGCAGTTCCATGCGGAAAGGGCCTTCGTGAGGAACACCCGCGCATCCGACACCGACGCCGACAGTGCGGGCAGATCCATGGCCGCGGTGGCCAGCGGCGCCGCAGGCAACTGGGCCAGCAGCAGGGTCACATCGTCGTGATGGTCCTCGGTGGAGGGCAGCACGGACGCGAGGACCCGGTCCGCGGCCTCCTCCAGACCGCGCGCGGCGGCCAGGGCGCGGTCGAGCTCGGTCATGAGGGCGTCGAGCTGCTCCTCGATGTCGCCTTCCGGCGTCTCTATCAGCCCGTCGGTGAAGAGAATGAGGCTGGATCCGGGCGCTACGGCCAGCGTGGTCTGCTGATGGAGGAAGTCCCCGACACCGAGCGGCACGCTCACCGGTGCGTCGAGGGGTCGCACGCCTTCGCCCGGCGGGGCGAGCAGGGCGGGCAGATGGCCGGCTGAGCACACGGTCACCTCGCCCGCGTCCGGTGCCACGATCAGATAGCAGCAGGTGACCAGCTGATCGGGCCCGTCGAGTTCGGCGACGATCGCGTCGAGGGACTGCATCAACTGCCTCGGCTGCATACCTGTCTTGGCGAGGGCGTGGGCAGCGGAACGGAGCTGCCCCATGATGGCCGCGGCTTCCAGCCCGCGTCCCATGACATCGCCGATGAGGATGCCGACCCGGCCCGCACCCAGTGGTACGAGGTCGAACCAGTCGCCGCCGACCCCCGCGCCCTGGGTGGCGGGCAGATAGCGGCTGGCCGTGTTCATCCCCGGAACGGGGGGCGGGGTCCCCATGAGGCTGCGCTGAAGAGTGAGGGCGACATGCCGCTGCTGTTCGTAGAGGGCGGTGAGCTGGGCCTCGGCGGCTTTTCGTTCGCTGACGTCGCGTACGGCGGCGGAGACGAGGAGTCCGTCGGAGGTTTCGAGGGGGCTGAGGCTGATTTCGACGGGGAA